>CAZMRG010000005.1:43345-48614 GCA_964568655.1 uncultured Ignavibacteriales bacterium
CCAAGCGTAAGTTTGCATACTTTAAAATAACATTTTTTACCCCGACTTTGTCGAACAAAATTTGCGCCTTCTTTGTATCCCCTCGCCCGGTGAGCTCCAAGACCTTCCCTTTCCCGAAATTATTATGAAATACCACGCTGCCCTTTTTTATGCCGCTGCCCTCGCGGATTATTTCATCAATAAAGCTATCTTTAGAACCTCCGTCATCGTAGTATTCATATTTTATGGAGCTGCCCTCGGGCTGATAAACCCTGCCCCTGGATGTTCGTACAACTGAGCTCTTATTATAGTTCAGTTTGCTGACATCAATTTCATTCAGGAAACGTGATTTCATCTGGTACATTGCCGAGCCAAACCTGTAACGCTGCAATGCGTAAGTCATATACAGCTTTTTCATTGCGCGTGTTATTGCAACATAGAACAGCCTTCGTTCTTCTTCCATTTCTTCCGGCGATTGGGTTGAACTTAATAAAGGGAATATCCCGTCCTCAAGTCCGGTTATAAACACAACAGGATACTCCAGGCCCTTTGCCGAGTGCGCCGTCATCATTGTAACCGCGTTCTTCTGGTCATCATAAGTATCCAGATCAGTCACAAGACTAACTTCCTGCAGGAAACCTTCAAGCGTTGCATTCTCATTTGTATCCGTATATTCTGATATACCCGAAAGCAATTCCTGCACGTTTTCCATCCTGTCCATTGCTTCATCCGTACCTTCATTTCTAAGCTCGCGTATTATCCCAATTTCGTCAACAATGCTTCTTGCAAGTTCGCCGGGCGAGAGTCCTTCCCTAACCTCTGCATATTTCTTAATAAGCGCTCCAATTCTGAATAACTCCGATTCAATCCTAGTCTGCTTCTTCGGCTGGCCATCGCTCTCGTCAAAATTCTTTAGTATCGTCAGGCAAATAGATAAGTTATTTTCTCTCGCCTCGCGTTTCAGCCTGTCTACGGTTTGGTCCCCGATGCCTTCACGCAGTTTTAGAATTCTTGTCATCGCCTCATCATCTTTAGGATTTACAAGAACTTTCATGTAAGCAAGTACGTCTTTAATTTCTTTGCGCGCATAAAACTTAACGCCGCCTACTATTATATATGGGATTGAGTTTGTTCTGAATGCATCTTCAATAACGCGGCTTTGAGCGTTGGTGCGGTAAAGCACAACAAAATCTTTGAAGTTAAGCTTAAGATTATGAATTTCGCTCATGATCCATTTAACTATCATTTGACCTTCATCACGGTCAGAAAGAACTTCGGTCAAAACTACCTGTTCGCCCTTATCGTTTTTTGTAAACAAAGTCTTCGGTATCTGCCGCTTATTTTTTTTGATAACTTCATCAGCAAGCGCAAGTATGTTTTGCGTTGAGCGGTAGTTTTCCTCAAGCTTAAATACTTTTGTGCCCTCAAAATCAGATTCGAACTTCAGAATATTTTCAATTTCCGCGCCGCGCCAGCGGTATATGCTCTGCGCGTCATCGCCTACCACCGAAATATTGCTGTGTCCCTTGCCAAGCATTTTGACTATCTCATACTGCGCACGGTTTGTATCCTGGTATTCATCAACCAAAACAAATTTAAACCGGCTTCTGTACTTCTCAAGTATTTCTTCATGCTGCTTGAATAATATAATCGGATTTATCAGCAGGTCGTCAAAATCCATAGCATTATTTTTTATCAGCTGGTTCTGGTATTCGGTATATATAGTTGACAAAACTTTTTCATATGTATTGGTTGCAACTCCTGCAAAATCTTCAGGCAATGTAAGTTTGTTTTTAAGCGATTTTATCATAGACATAACCGCTTCAGGCTTGGGATTTTCAGTCGAGATCCTTAGCGATTTCATCGCCTCTTCCACCTGTTTTTTGCTGTCCTGGTCGTCATAAATAGTGAAATTCCGGTCAAAACCGATAAATGGCGCCTCCACCCTGAGTATCCTTGCAAATATTGAGTGAAACGTACCCATCCAGATATTATCCGCGCCTGAACCGACCAATTTGTAGATGCGCTGCTTCATTTCATTCGCCGCCTTATTAGTGAATGTAAGCGCAAGTATTTCAAACGGACTGACGCCAGACTCTATTAAATGAGCGATCTTATATGTAAGCACCCTGGTTTTGCCGCTGCCCGCTCCGGCAACTATCATGCATGGCCCTTCTATCTGTTCAACAGCCTCTCTTTGCGAAGTATTTAAATCATTAAGTAGATCCAAGTATATCCTTGTATGTTAATATGTAAATGAATGATAAATTATTATTGACATTCCCTTGAAAAAGAGACCTGTGAATGTAATTCTCAAAATAACCTTATTAGAAAATTAAATCAATTGAGAAGAATTGGGGTTGAATGTTGTCATTCCCGCGATGGCGGGAATCCATTGTTATTTATGATAATTAATTGATTGAACGGTTCATTATTGCCTCTTATATGCGGAAATTTTTAACAGCTCTGCATTATCCTTATCCTGATTCTTATAAAAAGTCAGTATATCTTCATCATTATCCACCTCAAGGCCTTTGAATTGCTTAACCAGTGGCTTCATATCCTTATCAAACATTATCATAAACGCGGTTCCGTCTTTCCTGTTAAATTTAGTATCGTAAATATTCACAAAATCTTTATCCCTGTCCCATGTTAAACTCAAAACAAAAGACGTGTCTTTTTTACTCTTATATTTTTCAAACCATGTGTATTCAAATAATGATTCATAAGATTTGTTGTCATTTTTCGCGCCAAGTCCCGTGAACCTGCCCTCGGGAACGATGACAAGAAAATAGAGCGCAAATATTCCGCCGCCCATGTTCCCGTCTGCGTCAAGCTTCGAGCCTTTAATAATGCCTATCATTCCCCTGTCATTTGCAAGCGATGATGCGCTGGCATTATTAACTATGTACTGCCCTTTTTGATAATTGCCGCCGCACCTCAGAAGCAATATTACCGCCAGTGTGCAAAGTAATTTAAAGCGGTAATCTCTTGAAATATTTTTCAATGATGATTTCGGTTTAATTCGCTTAGTTCTTTCTCAAAATTATGATTATTTTTGGATTCAATAAAGCTAAATAATAAAATACATACATGGATGCAGGCTTAGTAATATTGGTTTCGGGATTAGGTGTGCCGGTAATAGCAATTATAATACTATTTCTATGGCTAAGGAAAGACCAAAACAAGCTAAAGAAATTCGCAAATGACCTTAACGCGCGCAAAGCAAAAGCCATACCCATGAACGCAGAAATTCTAGAAGCAAACCAGGGCGTTCAGGGCGGGGATATAAAAAGAATAGTTTTCTTTAAGTTTAAGATCCTCGACCGCACAAATCCATATACTGCCGAGGCCGGTTGGTTTGTAGATACATTTGCTTTCAGCAAAGCGCAGCCGGGAGAAGTTATTTCCGTAAAAGTTGATGCAGATAATCCGCAGATAATTTATCCCAATGTTGATTGGGCGGTATATACCGAAGGATACGATAAGAGCCTGACTGCAAAAAATCTGGAAGGGCGATAATTTGATTTTATTTTAAAAGGATCATTTTTTTTGTATTTGTATATTCCTCCGTTTGCAGACTGTAAAAATATACCCCGCTCGATAAATTTGTTGCATCCCAGTCAGATTCATAGACTCCGGGATTTAATTTTTGGTTAACGATCCTCGCAACTTCTCTGCCTGTAACATCATATATAACTATTTTGACAAACGAGATTTTAACAATGCCGAATTGAATTTTTGTCGACGGGTTAAACGGATTTGGAAAATTTTGTTTTAAAACATATTCTTTTGGAATCTCATTTGAGATAGAATGAATTCCCGGTTCGGTATAACATCCTCCTACAGGTTCGCATTTCTTGAAGATCTGGTAAACTCTTGAAACAGGTGTTGTCGTATTGACAAAACTGGCGCTTCCCGGAAACGCAGACAATGAATATGTAAATTTAAACAATGACGGAACGTTGCCGGTTCTCGAAATTGTGGGGTAAATTTCATCGGCGAGGTATGTATATGTCAAAGAGGCCGGGTTGGACCACGTTGCTCCGTTATTATCTGAATATGACAGTCCGATATCATTATAAAAAAATCCATACGACGATGTATCTTTCTGTACGAATGAAAAAACGCAGAACAGCCTGCTCCCGTCGCTTGAATAGGCTATTGACGGATGTGAAAGTGGAGTTAAACCAACCTGATGATTTACAGCGCTGTAATGATCGTTGTAATAATTAGTATCTTCCAGCATACAATTAGATGGCGCATAATGATAGTCAACAATTACAACCGGGTTTCCGCCGTTAACAGCCGGCGACCAGAATACAATTTTTGTCCCCCTTACGGTCGAGAAAAAGCCGGGCGCTATAACGCTCGCAGCAATACAAAGGTTACCGGAAGGCCCGTACATTATATCAGAATTTACCCATGAACAAATATGGTCGCCATTAACAACTGTTGTGGAAGGAATTGCGTCAACGGCTGAACCAAAAGTATTTCCGTTATCCGTCGAAGTTTTGACCCACATATCGCCGGCTGCCGGGTCCCACCAGGCGCAGGCAACATTACCGTTTGCATCTGCTGCAATGTAGTTTCTTGTGCTTGTTACTATTGCCGTTGAAATTACTTTTTTACCGGAAAAGACCTGGTTTATATAATCAAATTTTATAAATAAAAGAGTATCGAACTGATTGTTTATGTATCCGCACGCAATGTATTGATCGTTCATCGGCGTTGAAAGAATTTCCGAACTTAACGGAAGCGCAAATACTGTCGTTAAACCTGCTCCCAAGATCGCATCTTTGGCGACAAATCCGCCGGATGAAAACTCGACCCCGCTTATGCAAACAGTTCTCGCGCCTGAAGAAATAATCGGGCATATTTCCGGATAAGCGTTACCTTGCTGTACGATAGAAATTGCATCCGGCAGCCATGTGATGCCGCCATCAAAAGTTGCCTGGTAATATATACGGCGCTCACTTGGAATTTGTATATTCAAAGAATCGGAAAAATCGCATGCAACAATAATTGTATCTCCAAAAACCCAAAGCTTTCTGAGGTTCTGTCCGCTTCTAATGTAATCATAATACTGCGTTAATCCATATACAGCCCCTGTTGTATCAAGAACTGTGTTGACGCTGTAATGACCCGGTTTGAAATTTTTTGTTTGCGAATTGTTTTTCTCTTGCTGGTCCGGAATTGTCAATCGAAATTTTGATTGAGAACTTCCGTTTGAAAGGAGAATAAAAAATATCAATAAAAAAAATGCAGCGTTTTTCATTTTTAACTCACC
>CAZMRG010000005.1:48714-55915 GCA_964568655.1 uncultured Ignavibacteriales bacterium
CTGGTTGAAAGGAATGGTTCTTAGAGTTTACTTCTTATCTTTCCTGTTAAAGCCATAAATGAACATTACGGCGGCATATGCAACACAAAGCACAGATAGCGCTAACAGGACATATATAATTGTTTCAAACATTATTTTGAAGGTAATATTTTCCCCGTAACTTTGCCAAAACCTACCCTGTATCCATCGCCCTGACAGTAACCGGAAATTGTTAAAGTATCTCCGTCATGCAGGAACTTGCGTTCTTCGCCGTTCGGGAGCTTAATTGGGTTTTCACCGCGCCATGTGAGCTCAAGCATAGAACCATATGAATCTTTTGCCGGCCCGCTGATTGTGCCTGACGCCATCATGTCTCCTGTTTTTGTATTGCATCCGTTTACTGTGTGATGAGCTAACTGCTGGCAAATGTTCCAGTACATATATTTAAAATTCGTTTGTGATATAATAAACGGCTCCTTAAGACCGGGGGTTTCAACAGCTACGTCCAAATTGATGTTATATGCCCAGTTACCTTTGGATTGTAAATACTCCATTGGCGCGGGTTCCTGGTTAGGTCCATCTGCTTTAAACGGTTCAAGCGCTTCCATGGTAACAACCCACGGTGAAATTGAAGTTGCAAAGTTCTTTGCAAGAAACGGCCCCAAAGGTTGGTATTCCCACGTCTGGATATCCCTTGCGCTCCAATCATTAACCAACACCATCCCGAAAATATGGTCGTATGTTTTATCAATCGGGATAGGCTCGCCGAGCGGATTCCCCTGCCCGATGAAAAATCCCATCTCAAGCTCAAAGTCCAGAAGCTTTGTGAGCCCGAAAACTGGTTCTTCTGAACCGGCGGGTTTTGTTTGTCCTTTCGGGCGGATAACATCCGTTCCGCTTACAACTATCGAGCTTGCACGACCATGATATGCTATAGGTATATGCAGCCAGTTCGGCATCAGCGCGTTATCTTTGCCGCGGAACATTATCCCTACATTTGTAGCATGTTCTTTTGATGAATAGAAATCGGTGTAATCGCCAATTTCAACAGGCATGCACATTACAACGTCTTTCATGGGCACAAGCGCCAGCTTACGCAGGTTTATATCATCTCTTAAGAGCGGATTATCATCGCTAAGAATTGTCTGCAGAATTGTTCTCACCTGTTTCCATGCTGTTCTGCCAAGCGACATAAACGCATTCAAGCTCCTGTGCTCAAATATTTTCTTTTTGCCCAGGTCGGTTTTTTCGAAGAGCCCTTTTTCTTCGAGAATGGATAAGTCGAGCACATAATCGCCTATTGCGACGCCAACACTTGGGTCGCCGCCTACTTTAAGCTTAAAAATACCATATGGCAAATTCTCGATCGGGAAATCAGAATCCGCCGGAATATTTATAAACGATTTCATTCGTAATTAGTAATTTGTAATTAAAGTAATTCCATGGTTTTCAAATCATTTACCGGGTCGTCGAAACTGCAGCTGCCGTAAGATAACATAAACTTCTTCCGGGAAAGCTCCAGATCTTTATTGGGGACTACAAAATCATTAATTTCTATCCCGTCTTTGGTAAAATGAAATGCATACGGGTCTTCTTCGGTCAGTATCTGAAGCGTTTCATCCACATCCAGATTGCATACCTGCGCGAAAATACCTGCTCCAAACACATTCAAAAATCCGTGCATGTTGGTTTGTACTGATTCGTCATAATGCCTTATGGGATGATGCAGCCCTGCAGTGCATTTCATCGGCACGTCATATTCAATACATGTTACCAGCGCGAAAGAAATTTCTTCAGGAGTTGGGAAAGTTGAAGCTTCAACTCCGCCTGTTCTTAACTTAAATCCCGCATTGCGCTGTTTACCGTTAAATAAACTTATAGCCTCAGTAGCTTTTACAACGCGGTTTTCAAAATCGCCTTTCAGCGCCGCTTCATAAAACGCAGTCACATTCATATTAAGTTTATCTTTGAAATTATCCGAAACCGTTTTCATCAACGCGCTCATATCTTTTGAGCTTCCTTCGAATGCATCTGCAGGCAGGCGCATTTCTATAATATCAGCTTGTATGCGCGAACCAAATTTATCGCGAAACTCGCCAATCAACTTAATATCCTGCTCAAGATGTTTTTCAAAGTCTTTTATGCTTTCGGGGTTGGTTCCCAGAATTGAAAAAGGCAGGTTTATGTCGCCCGGATATTTCATTTGCCCCATGAGTTCGGTTAACTCGGGAAGCCTTTTTGCAGGGATTATAAAACGGGAAAGCCCCCAGCTATATTCGCCCTGCAGATACATGATGAAATTATTGAATGCCTGAGCAAGATTCAGGTTTGCGGGCGGAAAAAGGCCTGCATAATCTATTAACCTGTTCATAAACAACTTAAGACTGCGGCTTATTTCAATTTTAGCGCTCAAATAGTTCTATTTATAATACTTTTTTTAAAGCGATTGTGGTCCCAAATTCCCCTGAGGAAAACAAAAATAACCAATATTAAACATAAATGAAATTGCAGGCATTTTTTGACACATAACAGATTGAAAATATCAGTAAATAACTAACCGGGAATAAGTAAAATGCCTTTTTTCTTTTAAAAAACGCAGATTTTCGCGCACAAATCATAACATGCTTAAAATCATGTCATTTTATGACCTGCGTCATATTTCCCGCGGATATTTCTCTTTAAATTTGTAACGAAAGAAAAAACGAAATACACAAAGGAGATTGAAGTTATGAAGCTCATAGAACTTTTGCACCAAAAGCCTGATTTGATCCTGCTCGATTCAACCGATAATCTGGTCAGGTCAAATTTAAAGCATTATAAAAAGCTTAACCCGGAGAATATAAGAATAAGGCTGAATCACCTTTTCCAAACGCTGGTCACTTGCGTTGAAACCGGTTCATGCAATGAAATGGTTACTTTTATGGATAAAGTCTCAGATGAGAGATTTGAGTCAGGGTTTGAGATACATGAAGTGCAGACCGCGATAAACATCCTTGAAGAAAGTTTGTGGAGAAACATTGGAAAATTTGTGGACAACGATAAACAGGTAAACGCGATGAAAGAAGTAACAGGCATTTTATCAAAAGCAAAAGAAGAGATGGCTAACGAATACGCGATGTTGAGTAAGGAATTGTTTTAATTTGTAATTTGAGAATATTTAAATAACAGCTTTTGTTATGCAGCAAAAAAGTCCGGCTTTAAAACCGGACTTTTTCGTTTATATAAATCCACAGCGCTTAAATTTATTTTACAACTATCATTTTTTTTGTTTCAATATATCCGTCCGTTTCGAGCCGGTAGAAATAAACCCCGCTTGAAAAATTTGAAGCGTTCCATTCAACTTCATATGTCCCGGGCTTCAGGCTTTCGTTAACAAGAGTCGCAACTTCTCTTCCAAGAATATCATATACGACTAATTTTACAAAATCAGGCTTCGGCAACGCGAAATTTATTTTGGTTGAGGGGTTAAACGGATTGGGATAATTTTGAACAAGTTTAAATGAATTGGGGACTTCGGAAGAAATTGGTTTTATTCCAATCGGGTTAGTCCCATAGGTAATATCTAAAGACCATGCTTCAAGCGTTCCTGTATTTCCAGTTCCCCTGTCGTAAACCTTAAGTATCCATGCGCCGCCGGGGTCAAGACCTTGAAATTGCGATAATGGCTTATACGGCCTGAATGAACCTGTAAATGGGGCTGAGCCGTTTGATATTAATGTAGAAGTCGAATCGTTTAATGTTGTACCTCTGAAATTAGCTCCCGTACCTCCTGCCTGGTAGATCAGGGTATCGGTTACTGATTGATGAATTAAATAAAATTCAAGGTCTGAATCTCTTGGATAATTTACGGTATCGATTATTACATTTACATCATTTATATAAAACAATGAATTGACGTCAAAGTATCCGCCGTTTGTATCCAACGAAATTGTATCTTCGGTTGTTTGTAGACCTCCAATTGATTTATTTAATGTATTTTTATGGTGAATCATATTTCCGGGTTCAAGCCAGCATGCTATATAGTTTGCGCTAATTCCTCCTGCAGAAGTGAATGAGCCGCCTACATATAGATAGAAATCTGTACCAGACAGCGCATATACATTGCCATTGACGCCATTGCCAAGAGAAGACCAGGAATTGCCATCCCATTTGGCAATATAATGATAACTTGAATATCCTCCAGAGGTGCCTGCAATCAGGTTATTGTTGAATACAGTCAGCGCGGCTACATCATCACCCGGTCCGCTTCCGAGCGCTGACCATACGCTGCCATCCCATTTTGCTATATAATTTGCGCTAACACCGCCTGCGTGTGTAAAATTGCCGCCTGCAATTAAATAACCATTAAAAATGGTAAAAGAATTTACAGCGCCATCCATTCCAATGCCTAATGGTGTCCAGGAACTGCCATTCCATTTTGCTATAAAATTTGTATTAACATTGCCCGCTTGTGAAAACTCACCTCCTGCAATTAAATCACCGTCAAAAAAAGTTAATGCTAAAACCGGGGCATTCAAATTATTACCGCCATGCAATGTATCCCAGGAACTACCGTTCCATTTTGCAATAAATCTTGCGGGCACACCATAACGTACATATTGGAAAGCGCCACCGGCATATAGTGAAGAGGTGCCAGGAAGACTGAGTATAGCAGATACATACCCGCCTAAGCCGTTACCCAGAGGAGACCAGGTAGAATAGCCATTCCACATTGCTATATTCCGTGCTGCGGTATCGGCACCCGCGGAACTGAAAGCGCCTCCTACATACAGATGAAATGCTGAGTCTGTAGATGCAGTTGTTAAAGCAAGTACTTCTGAGCCGAATAAAAACGCTGTATCAATTCCGATTCCCAATGGGTACCAGGCTTGACCAACCCAACCTGCTATCTTATTCACTCTTGTTCCACCCACGGTTGAGAAATCGCCGCCAGCAATTAGTCCAACAAATGTTTTATGAGTTAATGCGCGTACTGTGTTATTCGTACCGCTGTCTAACGGATACCAGGTTTGTGAATAAGCTTGTGTGGCGCTAAAGACTAATAAAAATAGAATTGTTAATATTTTCATTTTGTTTTCATGATATCTTTTTTATTTCTGATTAATATTAAATTCATTTCACTAATACCATTTTTTTAGTCTCAATATATCCATCCGTTTCAAGCCTGTAGAAATAAATCCCGCTAGAATAGTTTGAGGCGTTCCAATCAGCCTGGTATGTCCCAGCTTTTAATTGTTCGTTCAACAATGTTGCAACTTCCCTTCCCAGAATGTCGTAGATAATTATTTTTGCAAAGGCATCCTTTGGCAAAGCAAAATTTATCTTAGTCGACGGGTTAAACGGATTCGGATAGTTTTGAATAAGATTGAATGAATTGGGAACTTCGGAAGAAATTGGTTTTATTCCAATTGGATTAACGCCGTAAGTAATATCTAACGACCATGCCTCCAGGGTTCCTGTATGCCCGGTTCCCTTATCATAAACTTTTAGGATCCAAGGGCCGGTTGGATCCAGGTTGTTAAATTGAGATAACGGCTTAATGGGCCTGAACGATCCTGTAAATGGAGCTGTCCCGTTTGAAATTGAAGAGGAGGCGGAGTCGTTTAATGTTGTCCCTCTGAAGTTTGAACCATTTGCCCCATTTTGATAAACCAGGGTATCTGTAACCGATTGATGTATTAAATAGAGTTCCAGATCTGAATCTACCGGGTAAGTAATTGTATCAATTGTTAAATTAACATCCGATACATAGAGTGATGAGTTAACATCATGGAATCCGCCAAAAAGATATAACCAAATTGAATCTATCTCATCCCCCTGACTGATTATTGGTTTGTTAATGGCAGTCTTATGCTTAACAACATATCCGGGTTCGATCCATTTAGCTATGTGGTTTGCGGTTACTCCTCCGGCCATAGTAAACTGACCTCCGGCAATTAAAGCAAAATCTGAAGAGCATAATGCGTATACACTATTATTCATCCCGCTTCCGATGGGCGACCATGTATTTCCATCCCATTTGTATATATAATATGATGAGCCGCCCGAGGTAGCTGCAATCAGGTTATCATGGAACACGGTCAATGCTGATACTCCACCCACCGGTAATCCGGCGCCGACCGGCCCCCATGAACTCCCATTCCACTGCGCTAAATGGTTAGCGCTAACGCCGCCTGCATGAGTGAAAAGTCCGCCCGCTATCAGCTCGCCATCATATATGGTTAAAGACTCCACAAGATTATCCATTCCGCCTGCAAGCGGGGTCCAGTACGCTCCGTTCCATTGAGCAATATAATTCATTGCCGCTCCGCCTATGTTTGTGAAAGCTCCGCCGGCAATTATGCTTCCATTATAATTGACCAATGTAATGACAACGTCGCTAAAGACGCCGCCCGGTAATGAATCCCATGCGCCTCCGTTCCACCGGGCAATATACCTTGCCGGTACGCCGAAGCGCGCCGAAGTAAATCCTCCGCCAACAATTAATTGAGAACCGGAATAACCGACAATCGCATTTACATTCCCGTCAAGCCCGGAACCTACTGGCAGCCATGTAGTTCCGTTCCATTCGGCTATATTTTTTCCCGCTGTATCCCCGCCTGCTCTATCAAATGTACCGCCGGCATATAATGAACTAAACGGCGTGTTTATGCCTGTTTCAACAAGCGCAAGCACTTGCCCGGCCGGAACCGTATCAACTCCCTGTCCCATAGGTCTCCATAAGTTTATGGACTCGTTCCATTCTGCAATACTGTTTACATTTTCTCCGCCTGCATTTTGAAAAAATCCCCCCGCATATAAAAAACCGCTGAATTCGCTTAAAGCTCTTACGTGATTATCCATGCCGCTGCCCAGAGGCTGCCAGCTCTGTGAATATGTCAGTGAAAATGTATAGACCGATAAAAATACGATCGCTATTTTTTTCGCAAATGAAAAATGGTAATTCACTACTCTTAACATTTTATTCTCTCCTATAATTTTTTTCTTATTTCAGCTATTTAACAAGTATCATTTTTTTAGTTTCATTAAAACCCTCTGTTTCAAGCCTGTAAAAATAAACCCCGCTCGAATAATTTGCTGCATCCCAATCAACAGTGTATGTTCCGCGCTTTAGGTTTTCATTGACAAGCCTGGTAACTTCTCTTCCCAAAACATCGAAAACAATTATTTTTGCAAATGCATCCTTTGGCAATGCAAAATTTATTTTTGTCGACGGGTTAAA
>CAZMRG010000006.1:0-19772 GCA_964568655.1 uncultured Ignavibacteriales bacterium
TTAAATACTATCTCTTCATCAAATATCACCATGTTAGGCACTTCAAGCGATGAGAGTCTTATCTGTTCCCCGCCTTTTTCAAATTTCTCGCAGACTCTTATAAGGTCGTCAATGGTCGCCGGCTCCGCCGAACCATCTTTAATAATTTTAAAATTCAAATTCACATGATAAACAGACCTGAGCTCCCCGCCTCTCTTCAAAAACTTTGCAGCGATGTCATCAAGCTCTTCGCTGACAATACCGCGCAGCCTGTACATTCCATACACGGACTTTTTTGCCTGGCGGAATATCTCGACAAACTTTTCCATCCTGTGCTTGTTGTATCCGCGTATCAGTTCTATATTATGTTCCGGATTATCGGATGCGGATGTGTTCTTTTTGGAACCGTAATGCTGCTTAATATCCGAAAAGACCTGATTGAGATCCCCTACTTTTTGCATGTAGGATTCTTTCAGAGATTTTTCAATCTTATCTATTATTACCTGCGGGTCGATTGATTTATATTTGAGGATTGTGTTTGTTTCTATTTCGTTGCAGTAACCTGACTCGACAAAAGATTTAAGAGTATCGTAGATAGAGTTGCGGATGATTCCTGACTCTTTTGCAATCTCGGACGCGCTCATCGCTTCACCGCGCATCAAAGCAAAAAGAACTTTGGATTCATTTTCCTTGAATCCAATTGACTTAAGCTTTTCGAGTATTTCAGTAGTTTTCAATATTGCAGTAGAATAACTCTACTGCAATATAGCAAAGTGATTTTGATTTGTCAATACCTGATTTCACCAATAAAAAAAGCCCGAAATTTTAACAATTTTAGGCTTTTAATTATTCTATATTTGTTTATCTGCTTATTTTAATCTTTTTAGCTCACTCTTATTTGTTGTCGCAGTCTAAAGACTGCGGTTACCCACCTACCTCCCCCTGTCAGGGGGAGACGCAATTAGTCTACTCATCACTCTTATATCGACCACTTAACAAGTATCGAGCCCCAGGTATATCCGGCGCCAAAACTTGCAAGCACAAGGTTATCTCCGCGTTTTATTTTTTTATTTTCCCACAGCTCTGAAAGACAAATGGGAATAGTTCCCGCGGTTGTGTTGCCGTACTTATCAATGTTCACAACAACTTTATCCATTGTAATTCCCATCCTGTCGGCGCATGCCGAAATAATTCTAAGGTTCGCCTGATGCGGAACAAGATACGCAATGTCATCAGCGTTTAGATTATTCTTCTCCATAATATCCCACGATACATCAGCCATGCCTTTTACAGCATCACGGAAAACTGCTTTTCCTTCCTGGTATATATAGTGCCATTCTTTATCGACTGTTTCATGCGAAGCAGGATTCAGGCTTCCGCCGGCAACCATATTCAGGTGCTTTCCTCCGCGTCCGTCAATGTGAAGTATACTATCCATCACGCCGTAATTCTCATCGTCTGATGGTTCAAGCAAAACCGCGCCGGCTCCGTCGCCAAATAGCACGCATGTATCCCTGTCTTTGAAATTCATTATCGAAGTCATTTTATCGGCGCCAACAACCAGTACTTTTTTGTAGGCCCCGGTTTCAATAAACCTGGCGCCTGCTTCAAGCGCAAACAGAAACCCTGAGCATGCGGCAAGCATATCGAAGCCCCACGCATTTGAAGCGCCTATCTTCTCCTGCACAATACATGCAGTAGAAGGAAAGAACATATCAGGCGTAACGGTTGCAACAATAATCACTTCAATTTCTTCAGCTGAAATTCCTCTTCTTACAAGCATGTTCTCAATTGCTTTTACCGCAAGGAAAGAAGTAGGTTCGCCGTTGTTAATTATTCTGCGTTCTTTTATTCCTGTTCTTGTGGTTATCCAGTCGTCGGTTGTATTAACAATTTTTTCAAGGTCCGAGTTTGTTAAAACCCCATCAGGCAGGTAATGCCCCACCGCCGTTATAGCCGCTCTTATTTTATTCATATTAAAATTCCCTTAACTAAAATTTACAGTATTTATAGCCAATTTATACATTTGGTACAAACTGCTTCATATCTTTTATTTTCTCTTTGATAATATCCTTGATCCCCGCCTTCACCATTTGCTCTGCTCGAAGGATCATGTTTCTGATCGCTTTTGGCGTTGAGCGCCCGTGTCCTATAATACTTACGCCGTCTACGCCCAGCAGCGGCACTCCGCCGAACTCCTGGTAATCAAAATCTTTCAAAACTTTCTTTAATGAGCCGTACATCATGCCAACCCAAATCTTCTGAAAGAAACTTTGCGCCGCTAATTTCTTAAATTTATTTTTAAGAACATCCAGAACGCTTTCGGTAAATTTAATAAGTACGTTCCCTATAAACCCGTCGCACACGATCACTTCGGCTTTGCCTCTTAAAATATCCCTGCCCTCAACATTGCCTATAAAATTAAGCGAGCTTTTCTCAAGAAGCTCATAAGCTTCAACTGTTAACGCGTCGCCCTTTGATTTCTCCTCGCCCACGCTTAACAAAGCAATCCTCGGATTCTCGCAATTATAAATGTGAGTAGCGTACACTCCGCCCATCACGGCAAACTCGAACAGGTAAAGCGGCTTGCAATCAACGTTCGCGCCGACATCAAATAAAATCGTAATGCCCTGGTCGGTTGGGAATATCTGCCCGATAGTAGGGCGGGAAACATTTGCGATCCTGCCCAGCACAAACAGCGATGCGGCCATAACGGCGCCGGTATTTCCTGCGCTTACAAACGCGTCTGCTTCATTATTTTTATGGATCTTTAATCCGGTAAGGATCGATGAATCGGTTTTCTTTCTGAGAGAATCTGTCGGGCTGTCATGCATTCCCACAACTTCGGACGCATGGCGAACGGAAATTCTGGACTTATCATAAGTATACTTCGCAAGCTCTTTTTGGATTTTTTCTTCCTGTCCGACCAGAATAATTTTCAGGTCATCCGTATCGCGAACAGTTTCGACCGCTCCTGCAACTTCGCTGAATGGAGCGTTATCGGTACCCATGGCATCCAGAGAAATGGTAATAAAACCGCCGTCCACTTTCTCTATAGTTATTTCTTGGGAATTACTATTGACCGTCCGTCATAAAAACCGCAGTTGGGGCAAACCCTGTGCATAAGTTTTGTTTCACCGCAGTTGGGGCAAGACATCATAGAAGGCGCTGTAGCTTTATAATGCGTTCTTCTTTTTCTGCCTCTTGTTTTGGAATGTTTTCTTTTTGGATTTGGCATTATATATTATTATTTATTTTTACTATTCTTCTTTATCTTTATCAACAATAAAACTGTTCCAGTACTCTTTTGTTTTTCCGCACACTGTGCAGGAACCGTCGGGGTTCTCATAGGGAACTTTACGCATCGGTACAGACAGATCAACAAAATCTTTCACATCTTTGGTAATATCAATGTACCTCATATGCGCGCTGTAAGGCCTTACGTAATCATCGTTCTCAATTTTACCCTCAAACTCGTTTACAACATAAACCAGCTCAAACTTATTAACAAATTCCTTATCAAACATGTCAAGACAGCGGTCGCATTCAAGCCTCATCGTTCCTTTGATCTCAATATCAAGATCCAGCTGATTCGAAACTTTTTCTACAATAATTCGTAGGTCGATCCCATCCTTAAGAAGTTCGCTATTCAGCCCGACCTCATCGGAAGCGGCGTGAAATTCAAATTCATTCAGCCCATCCTTAACCTGCCCAAGGGAAATTCTAATAGCCATAAATTCGGGGAAACCATTAATAATTAGCTAAAAATATGTGATTTCAGCCGGAAACTTAAATATGAGACTACAAATATATGAAAAATAAGTTAGAATTTGAAGGGATGAAATTAGTGTTAAGATAAAATACGCGGAAAAATCGCTCTTTATAAACAAATTCAATCATATGTCTAAAACCAGTCTACTGAGCTTTTAATACTAATCGTCATCCGGCCGGATAAAAAAATGGGGGTATCCAATTTTCACAGATACCCTCTGACGTCTTGACTGCGTATCAAATGAGGAAAAAGAATCTGGTTAAAAAATTCGCACCGCGACTTATTAACCGGAGCCCATTGGATAGAAAACTTTGGGCGTTTTTTAAATAAGCCGCAGTACGATTTTAAAAAACTCTTATCACGGTCCAGGGATCATTTCAGTAGAACCATCTTCTTTGTTGAATAAAAATTGTCCGCTCTCATTGTGAAGAAATAAACTCCGCTCGGATAATTTTCAGCGTTCCATGAAAATGAATAGCTTCCCGCATCCATCTTTCCGCCGGCAATCTTAGCTAGTTCTTTTCCCGTCAGATCAAATATAGAGATGCTCACTTCTGCCGCTAATGGAATATCAAACCTGATTACAGTAGCAGGATTGAACGGATTTGGATAATTATCATACAGCTTATACACTTTCGGCACGCTGCCGTTACTTACAACTATTCCGGTCAGATCTATCGTTGTAAAATTTCGTGTAACAGAGTACGCGCTGTTAATGCATGCGTTAGATGCATACACTTTCCAATAATAATGCGTATTGCTTTGCAGTTTGCCGTTTGGAACAGTTACAGAATGCTGAACAATTCCGCTCGAGTCAAATACCACGTTAGCAAAGCCCGTATCGGTTGCAATCCTTGCTCTGTATGTAGATGCGTTTGCAACGCTATCCCATTGAAGCATTGTATTGAGCAGAACACCCGTTGCGTTGTTTAGCGGTGAAACAAGTCCGGGAACTGTTGGCGCCGCAAATGTGGTTCTGAAACTCCGCCTTACCGACCACGGTCCGGGCGCGACCTGGTTGCTGTCTTTAACTCTCCAGTAATAAAGCGTATTAAACTGAAGAATGCCCGATGCTAATGTGTATGAAGTATTCCCACTGGCGGTGTTTACCATTCTTCCTAAAGTGAATACCACATTAGTAAATCCCGTATCAGTTGCAATCATTAGCTGGCTGGTTGCAACCGGCGGAACAACATCATTCCATGTAAACGTTCCCGTCAAGGAATAGCATGTTGCATTGTTAGCGGGAGTTACAAGCCCCGGAGCTATTGGCGGAAGCCACCCGCCTGTTGTAGTATGAATTATTGTGCCGTTATCCCCCACCGCATATCCATGGCTTGTATCAGAGAAGGAAACTTTGTTAAGCCAATAACCCGTATTGCTTACCTGCGCGTACCAGTTTGAACCGCCGTCGGTGGATTTTTTAATAACTCCGCCCTGTCCGATTATGACGCTGATATTCAAATTCTGATTAGAAGCCGAAATATCTTTTAACCATGTGCCCGCGCCAAAATTAATAGTCGTCCAGCTTACGCCGCCGTTGGTTGTTTTATATACTGTCCCGTTCTCGCCGACTATATTTCCGTTGTTAGCATTTGCAAAGAAAACATTTTCGAGCGCGTATGTTGTTCCGACCGCTATTGAATCCCAGGTGACGCCGGCGTTTGTAGTCTTCAGCACTTCTCCGACAAGCCCTACGGAAAAACCAAGCGACGCGTTTACAAAAGATATCGCGTTCAGGTTTCTTTGTGTGCCGGTGTTCAAAGTTATCCAGTTCGTTCCGCCGTTGGTAGTTTTAAGAATTGTCCCGTACCATCCCGCCGCAAAACCGGTATTAGCGTCCAGGAAAACAACAGACTGCAGTTCATACGGTGTGTTTGTTATTTGCTGGACCCAGAGAGTTCCGCCGTTTGTAGTCTTAATTATTTTGCCGACATCGCCGACTATCCAGCCTGTGTTGTCGTTTATAAAAAATACATCAAATAAATGCGTGGCGGTTCCCGGGGCGGTTTGCGGCGACCAGTTTACACCGCCGTTAGTTGTCCGGAGAATAGTCCCGGTAAGTCCGACTACAACGCCCGTATTAGCGCTGGCGAATGATACGCCGTACAAATTATTTGTAGTTCCGCTGCCGATCGTGAACCAGCCGTTTTGAGAATAGAGTTCTGAATTTAATGTAAGGACTGTTGTTAAAATAAATGCGATTGTGTAACTTAGTTTCATATGCCCTCCCCCTCAAGAAGAAAAAGAAACAAGTTTGCAGTAACCATATTAGTTAGTATTGATAGCTTTAACTGCTAGCTTATCTCTCCAATAATAACATCTTTTTTAGCCGGATACAACTAACTATAGTCACTAAAAAAGCTATTTTGGGGGATTAAATACGATTTTTTAAATTTTGGGGACCATGCAAGAAATTTTCAATTTTTCAACATACTGAAAACTTGAAGAATGTCTTCAAACCTTTTTAAGGAAATATTAAATTAATAAAATAAAATGCAGACTAAGAGATAAGGCTTATTTTATCTTCTTATATTCGTCAACTATTCTGGCGGTTCTTACGCCGGCCTTAACATCATGCACCCTGATTATCTGAACGCCGTTTAGTATGGCTATAGTGTTCAGGGCTATAGTGCCTTCAAGCCTGTCATCTATTTTTCCGCCGACAAGTTTTTCTATCAAACTTTTTCTTGAAACGCCGACCATTACCGGGCAATCGAGTATCTTCAGCTCAACAATATTTTTTATGAGCGACAGGTTATGCTCAACATTCTTTCCAAAGCCGATGCCGGGATCAAGAATAAGCTGGGTTATATTTTCAACATTAACGCGCCACAACACATCTTCAAAATAAGCTACAACATCTTTAACAACGTTATCATACTGCGGGTTATCCTGCATGTTCTTGGGCGCGCCTTTCATGTGCATTGCGATAGCGGACGCTTTATGCTTAGCAATTACCTTAAGCATATTCGGGTCAAGCTTAAATCCGCTGATATCATTAACTATAACTGCGCCTGCGGCGAGGGCTTCGTCTGCAACTTCCGAGCGGTATGTATCTATTGATATGGGAACTTCAACTGTTTTCTTCAGTTCCCTGATAACAGGCATCACCCTGGTCATTTCTTCATCGACGCTCACTTCGCTTGCGCCCGGGCGGCTTGATTGTCCGCCAACATCTATAAAATCTGCGCCTTCTTCAACTATGCGCTTAGCATGGGCAATAGCCGCGTCGACTTCCATAAATTTACCGCCGTCTGAAAATGAATCAGGCGTTACGTTGAGCACTCCCATAACAAACGTTCTGGAACTCAGGTCGTAAACTTTTTTCCCAAAGTGATATGAATAATTATCGTTCATTAAATTGATTTTATAATTTAATTATATTCTGCTAACATTCCCGCGAATGCGGGAATCTAATTTTTATGCCGCTCCTACGGAGCTGGATTTTAGGTAAATCCAATTCTACAAATATACCGCTCCTGACGGAGCTAAAAAATATATGAAAAATTATATGTTTTACTTTTTGTTTCCTTTAGAAATTAAAAATTATTTTTCAATTTCTTCATTTTCAATTCTTGTGAACAAAATTTCCGGCTTGCCCAGCTCATGCCCCGCTGGAAGCGAAAAGTTCGAAGCTTCATCCCACGAAAAATGCTCCTTACCAGTATTTAGCATCGTCAATATCTTACCCGATGTGTACGGCAGAATGGGATCAAACAACACCGCAAATGAATTAACAAGCTGCAGGCAGATATTAATAATAGTAGAGCATCTTTCCTTGTTATCTTTCACAGCTTTCCATGGTTCGGTATCGTTAAAATATTTATTGGCGTCCCGAACAACATTCATTGTTTCGCTTACGGCATCTTTGAATTTAAACGATTCATAGAAAGCGCCAATCTTTCCAACCGATACTTTTAGCTTAGCTATTAGCTGGTTATCAATATCCTCAAGCGCATTTAACGGCGGAACCTTGCCTTCAAAATATTTACCGGCAAATACGAATGTCCGGTTCACAAAATTTCCAAGTATAGAACCAAGCTCGTTATTATTTTTCGCCACCAGGTCCTCATAATAAAAATCGGTGTCCTTGTTTTCAGGCATGTTGGTCGCGACGGCGTAACGAATAGAATCAGGATTAAACTTCTTCACAATATCGCGCACCAGTATCGCGTGCCCTTTGCTCTTCGATTGTTTGCTCCCCTCCAGGTTCATGTACTCATTTGCGGGCACGTTATCTGCCAGCACATAGCCACCGTGAGCCATTAACATTGCGGGGAAAAATATCGCGTGAAAAATAATATTATCTTTTCCAAGAAAATGAACAAGCTTAGTATCCTTGCTCAGCCAATATTCTTTCCATTTATCCGGCTCGCCACGTTGTTCAAACAACTCTTTGGTATTTGATACATATCCCAGGGGAGCTTCGAACCAAATATAAATAACTTTTCCTTCATTTCCCTCCACTGGAACAGGTACGCCCCAGTCAAGGTCGCGGGTTATCGACCTATCCTTCAAACCGGTCCGGAACCACCCATTGCAATAATTCACAACGTTAGGTTTCCAGTTTTCTTTGGAATTTATCCATTCTTTTAGCTGTTCCTGGTACTTGCTGAGTGGAAAATAAAAATTTGTGGATTCTTTAACCGTCGGCGTATCGCCTGTGATTGTTGATCTTGGATTTTTAAGCTCCAATGGAGATAGCGAGCTGCCGCAGTTTTCACACTCATCGCCGCGGGCCTCTTCGTAATTGCAAACCGGGCATGTGCCGATCACAAACCTATCGGCAAGAAAACGCCCTTCTTTTTCAGAGTAAAGCTGTTTTTCGGTTTTCTGATACAGAAGTCCTTTATTGAATAACTCCATAAAGAAATCCTGCGCCGTTTTGGTATGGATATTAGTTGACGTTCTTGAATAAATATCGAACGACATGCCAAGACTTTCGTAAGCCTCTTTGTTTGCGAAGTGATATTTATCCACAACTTCTTTAGGCGTGAGCCCTTCTTTTATAGCGGCCATATCAATAGCGGTACCGTGTTCATCCGAGCCGCAGACATAAATGACCTCATAGCCCGCTAAGCGCAGGTAGCGCACGTACATATCAGCGGGTAACAGCGAGCCCGCGATGTGACCTAAATGTGTGTACCCGTTGGCATAGGTTAGCGCTGATGTAACAAGTATTCTCTTATAATTTCCTGAATTTTTCATAGTGTAAGCAACAAATATACCGAAGTAAAAATAAAAAAGCGTTCCACAAATAAATAACAAATATTAAATCGCAGCGAAGCGATGATCCCGCTTCGGCGGGATAGTAAATTATAAATAGTAAATCATAACTTAATAAAGATCCTCGCAATCGGGATTACCTGCCATTGGCGAATCGTGAAACGTAACTGAGAAAAAGAGATACTAACTTTAAGAGCAAAGCGTAATGCCATTATAAATAAATCACTAAACAATTGTAAGAAAAAAAGCCCGTTTAAATGAGATACAGTCAGATGAATCGTGAGATGGCTCTTTATCTTTCGATTTTGAATTAGAATCATAATTTTATTTTCGAAATTCCGTCTCATTTCTCACCGACTAAATTGAGAATTCGTCAGATAGTTGATTAGGTAATTCGTGAAAAAATCTGGAACATTGGATTTGTTTTTTATTAACTGCTAACCATTAACTACTAGCTAAGGATAATATATGAACGTCTATAATGCAATGCATTTATGCATACATATGTTTAGTTAGCGTTTGGCATGAAAATTGCAACAAAAAGCCTGACATAATTTGCCAGGCTTTTTAAATTTTACCATACGCACTGAATCATCTGAGTCCTTCTGCGAAGAGACTCAGATGGAACGGGTCTTATTTAATCAAAACCATTTTTTTCTCTGAAGTATAATCTCCTGATGAAATCTTATAAAAATACACGCCGCTGGGAAATTGTGATGCATCCCAGGTAATTCTGTAGCTGCCTGCCTGCTTAACGCCGCTGAGAAGAGTTTCAACCTCTTCGCCAATCACATTATATATCTTTAATGTGACAAACTCCGACTTACCTATTGAAAAATTAATTGATGTTACCGGATTAAAAGGATTCGGATAGTTCTGCTCGAGAGAAAATCCATCCGGAACGGAACTGATCTGATTTATTCCGGTAAGGTTGGCGTTGAACCTGTAAATTTTTCCTGTTCCTGAAAACTGGCAGGCATATAATTCATTGTTCTGGTCGACGCCGAACGATGATATTGAAAAAGGCGCCTGCATTAATAAGCTATCTTCGGTCAAAGCGCCGTTAACTAATCTCAGTTTCCATATCTTGCCAGTGCAGTAATCGCCGTATATATATCTTCCAATCAGCTCGGGCCTGCGGCTTCCGCGGTAAACATAACCGCCGGTTATAGAACATGCGCCGCCAATGTGCTGGTATTCTTTAATAGGCAGTATTAATCCTGTTTCGTTGCAGCCCGTTGCGGGGTTGTAGCAGTGAGTCGCCTCCATAATGCTCCAGCCGTAATTCCCTGATTTTAAAGTATCCACTTCTTCCCATGTGTCCTGCCCCACATCCCCAACATATATAGTATGGGAAACCGGGTCCATAGAGAACCGCCACGGATTACGCGTGCCCCACGCATAAATTTCAGGGTTACCGCCGCCGCTAACAAAAGGATTTGTGGGCGGTATGCCGTAATTATTTCCACCCGAGGGATTATCAACGTCAATCCTGAGAATTTTAGAGAGCCATGTATTTGTGTTCTGCCCGTTATGATTAGGGTCGCCCTCCGAGCCGCCATCGCCAACGCCGATATACAAATACCCGTCGGCGCCAAACATCAGCATGCCGCCGTTATGATTAAGATAAGTTGAGTGAGGTATCGTCATTAAGATAAGCTGACTGTTTGAATCGGCAATAAGCGGGTTGCTGATATTTCTTTGGAATCTCGCGATCACAAGGTCGCCGGTTCCCGCTTTAGTATAGAAAATATAGAAATAACGGTTTGTGCTGTAGTTGGGATGAAACGCTAAACCAAGCAAACCGCGCTCGGTATAATTATTTATGAGCCTTGCGGTAACGTCAAGGAATACTGTCGCGCTTGCAACGGTGGAGTCATTCGGGAATGTCTTTATGAGTCCGCCTTTTTCGACGACATACATCCTGTTAGAGCCATCGCCCGCGTGAGTAATAAATATTGGCGAGCTGAAAGTGAGACTGGGATAAGCGCTAACCATGCTGTACTGGGCAAACACCCGGGTGGTAATAAATAAGATCAACGCCAACAGAAAGAATTTTTTCATTTTGAGAGATTTAATTTATAAAAAATTATTATACAGCGGTAAAGTATTCAGCCTTATACCGGATACTCATTCCGCTAACGATAAAATATCGTTAATGAATACGCTTACTTAACTTATCAGCAACAATATTACAATAGTAAGGATTGGGTTATTTTACCAGCGCCATCTTTTTTGAAAAATAAACGCCCCCTGATCTAAAAACACAGAAATAAATTCCGCTTGAAAATCCCGGGGCGTTCCATGTTACGCTGTATGCGCCAGCCTGTTTAATGGCGTTAACAAGCGTTTCGACAAGTTTTCCGTCCGGGTCGTATATGGAAATGTTTACAAGATCCTGTTTGCCCACGGTGTACTTAATTCCTGTTGACGGGTTAAACGGGTTTGGATAATTCTGCTGAAGCGAAAAGCCCTGAACAACATTTCCGTTATTCTGAATGCCGATAGGATCGTTTTTAAAACGATAGATCGCGCCCGGCAGTGAAACTTTGCATATATAAAGCTCATTGTTTTGGTCAACTCCAAAAGATGACATAGAATTTGCCGGAAGAGCTGCGGGGACCACCATCTCATCATTCGTCACCACGCCGCCGGCATATACAAGTCTCCAGATGTTGCATGAGCAGTAATCGCCGTATAAATAGCTGCCCACAAGAGACGGAACGCGCGTACCGCGGTAAACGTAACCGCCCGTAATAGAGCAGCCGTTTCCGGAGTGAGAATAATTTTTAATAGGCATTATTAATCCTGTTGAATCGCAGTTTGAAGGCGGATTATAGCAATGGTCGCCTTCCATAATTCTCCAGCCGTAGTTTCCTCCGTTTTGCATAATATCAACTTCTTCCCATGTATCCTGCCCAACATCGCCGATATAAATAATTCCCGTAACTGGGTCCTGGCTGAAGCGCCACGGATTGCGCATGCCGTATGTATAAATTTCCGGCCTTCCGCCGCCGCCTGCAAACGGATTAGTAGGCGGTATGCCGTAATTGTTTCCGCCGGAAAGATTATTAATATCGAGCCTTAATATTTTTCCGAGAAGCACATTTGTGTTTTGTCCGTTGTTATTCGGGTCGCCGCCCGAGCCTCCATCCCCTACGCCTGTATACAAATACCCGTCCTGCCCGAACATTAAACACCCGCCGTTGTGGTTAGTGTAAGTAGGATGCGGATAAGTAAGCACAATTTGCTGGCTGTTTGAATCTGCTATCAGCGGATTACTTACATTCCTTGTGAACCTTGCAATAACAATATCACCCGTGCCGGCTTTAGTATAATAGATATAGAAAAACCTGTTTGACGAATAATTAGGATGGAATGAGAGCCCAAGCAAACCCTGCTCGCCGCCGGAAACAATCCTTTCGCTTACATCTAAGAATGTGCTTGAAGTTGAAACATTGGAGTCATTTTGCATCACAATTATTTTGCCGGTTTGCTGAACAACATAAACCCTGTTTGAACCATCATTAGCATAAGTATAAAACACGGGGTATTCAAAAGTAAGCAGCGGGTAAGCGTTCTCAAGCATAATTTGCCCAAACGCAGTTGATGCAGGCGCTATTATAGCGCTTGCCGCAAAAAATAAGATCAAAGATTTAATTTTCTTTGTCAATTATTAATCGTCTCTGCCGAAAAGCCTTAACAGGAAAAGGAAAATGTTTATAAAATCCAGGTACAGCATTAACGCACCCATAATAGACGCTTTATTTCCTTCTTCAGAAGCGCTCTCTACGGACTGGCTCCATCTTTTAATTTTTTGAGTATCCCAGGCGGTGAGTCCCACAAAAATCACAACGCCCGCTAAACAAATTATCCATTCAAGCCCTGATGCATTTAGAAAAATATTCGCGACCGAGGCGAGTATCAACCCAATCAATGCCATCATGAGAAACGCTCCCATTTTTGAGAGGTCTAACTTGGTGATAAATCCAAGCAAGCTTGTTCCGGCGAACATTCCTGCAGTCACAACAAACGTTAAAAAAATCGAGCCGATATTAAAAAATATGAATAATACCGAAAATGTAACGCCGTTCAGCGCAGCATAAGCCATAAAAATAAATACCGCTGCAATTGCCGGAATTCGGTTAATAATTGCGCTCAAACCCCAAACAAGCACAAGCTCAAATCCAAGTAAAACGTAAAAAACTATTGGATTATGTAAAATATAAAAACGCAGTCCGGGGAGCCCGAACTCGATACCCATGGATACAACAGCCGTAACGCCCAGGCCCACGGTCATCCATGCATAGACTTTCAGCATAAGCGCGCTGATGGCAGATCTTTCCTGAACAACATTTTCCATTACAGGAATTGGTTGCATAACATATCTCCTTTAGGTTATAACGCCTGAAACCTGAAGACGGTTTTGCGGCGTAAAAAGTTATTTATTAGCAAAAACCCGGCAGGTTTCGCGTAACATGTCAGGTTCTTTGTTCAAAAAAATATATAGTATTAAACTTAATTTATGAATATTTTTGGTTATATCAAACACATTATTTATATATTCAGGCTGGCATAAACGGTTATTTCTTGCAAAATTTAAAACAATCTAAATTATTAAATTCGTTCCGTAAAAAGCTGGTATTTGCATTTATCCTGCTGGCTATTTCAATTTCTTTGTTTTTTATTTTAAAATCGAAATATCCGGGCAAAGATCTGAAAACAACAACCGACTCTACTATAACATCCACTGCAAACTCGAATGAAAAAATACAAATAAAACAAATAGATATTAAATTATTCCAGGCGAATCTGGATAATGATATTGATTCAATACTTGCGGCATTTGGGATCAGGAAAGACTGGGTATCAACGTTTACTCCGCAGCAGAAAGCGCCAATAACCAAACCAACGGCCCCAACCGCAAAAACAACAGGGCCAAAAACAACCGCCCCAAAAACATCTACGCCGGCGCCAAAGAGAAATCCAAAAGAAGCCCAGTGGTTTGTAAAAGATGTAATTATACCCAGGGACCTTGCATCGGCTGAAATTAACCTGGACATATCGCTTTATGTTGCCGGGTCGGGTTACCTGCCTGAAGTAAACGAAGACATTAAGACAAAGGATATAATAATAGATATAAAAAGCATTGCTGACTCCTCTTCAACTACTCCGCTGGCAAGGATTTATATTACGCATTCTGATAAAATATCGAGGGAAACAGGAACGTTCTGCTTAATACTAAGTAATTTAGGAGATTACAAGAAAGACGAGATAGATAAAGTTCTCGGTACTACCAGTGAATTTACTTTTACATTTCCAAGGAGCCTTGAAAACATCGAATTGCAGAACAGACTTGTGCAATTGAAGAAAGACATTGTTATAAACCTGACTGAGAGCGCAAAAGATAATTCGGGCGCAGATTTTACCACACTGGATGATAAAGATATAAAGCAGAAAGTGAAATCATTCGGCGTAGATTACCCGGGTGTCACGAAAGTTTTATTGACCAAGATGGACGCGCAGCCGCTGCCAACGGGGCTTACAGGCAAGATCATAGAAGAGTATCAGAAATATAATATCAGGGTTATTAACGATTCTATGCTTACTCCCCTGTTTGGAAAGGCTGATGAAGATTCAAAAGATAAAATAAAAATTATCATAAATAATATTAAGACAAAAGCGGCGCAAACGGGTAAAGGCATCGCGATACTCAACCTGAATTTTGATGACTTTACAAAACTGTGTTCTGAGCTGCTGACACTAAAAAAACTCGGCTACAAATTTTATACCTTAACCGATTACTTAAGCAAAGAAGCCGAGAGAAAAAGGAAAGAAGAACTGGCAAGCGATAAAGATGCAAAAGATAAACCGGTTGATAAAAAAGTTACCGGTAAAACGGATAAAAAACCGATAAAACCAACTCCAAAAGTCAAAACCCAAAAACCAAATGTTAAGAAGAAATAGACTAAGTATTTTCATATTCTGCATTTTATTTACATGCATCCAAAATATATATGCACAGGATTTTACTAAGGATGACCAGGAAATACTTGAGCTGAAGGATAAAAGGACATTAGGGAAAGATAACAAACTGCTTAAATATCTAAAGTCAGATAATAAACAGGCAAGAATTTTGACGTTGATAGCCCTGGCAAACATCGCTGATTCAAATACAGTTGATGATATAGGAAAAATACTGCTCACAGATCCGGAAAATGAAGTCAGAATGGCTGCGAGTTTTGCATTGGGAGAGATACCCTGCAGGAGAAGCCCGGGTTATTTGCTCAAAAGCCTTGAAACTGAAAAAGATATTTCGGCAATTGGAGAAATCCTGAGCGATATTGGGAAAACAGGCGATGAAAATGATTTACGTTTAATAAATCAATATGAGACTGCTGATGACTTTACAAAAGGTATGATAGCCATTTCAATTGCAAGATTTGGAACAAGAAAAATCCGGAGCCAGGAAGCTATTGACAAATTGATCAATCTGGAAATGTCAATCAAGAATGAACCTTACAAGTTTTATTACGCTTACTCATTTAACAGAGCCGGAGACAAAACGCTGTTAATTAACGCAAAGAAAGAAATCGAAGCTCTCTGTTCAATGTCTTATAATAAAACGCGCATATTTGCTTACAGCGCTTTGGGTAAGTTGCAGGATGATTCATACATGAGTTTTATTTTAAGAAATTTTGACTCTGAAAAAGACTGGCGCGTGGAGGTAAACATGCTGGTTGCGGCAGGAAATCTGAAAATAAACGAAAATAATTTTAATGACTCCCTGCTGGAAATACTGACTAATGCTGTAACCGATAATCCAAACGACAATGTTTCTATAACCGCGTGCCAGACAATAGCGAAACTGTTTTCGGGAGCGGAAAAATCAAATCAGTATTTGCAGACTATCCAAGAAAGGCTTGAATGGATATTAATTCCGAATAAAGCCGTTGACTGGCAAATCAAAGCTGAAGCGATAAAGACGCTTGCAAAAATATTTAAGGATGATTACAGAATCTCGTTGTTTCAGCTTTATTCTGATGCCGGCGAAAATTACGATCTGAAAGCGGAGATAATCCGCTCTTTTGCATCAATGGATAACGCTTTGGTTTATAAGGAAATTCGCGACACAATAAGCGCTGATGTGCAGAGATACAATAAGCTGCATCCGAATAAGGACGGTTCAATGATAGGCAGCGAGGACCTTGCAAAATTATACCGGGCTTTTGTTGAATGTCTTTCAGATTTAGGCCCCAAACTTGAGGGAGAAGACCGTAATACGCTTAGACTTATATTCTCAGAATTTATGAGCTCAAGAAATACCGCGATTGTTGATGTATGTTTGACGAGCTTGCAGGATTCACTTTATTTACAATACAGGGAAGAGACCGGTAAAATTATGATGTTCGATTACCCTGAATTGAAATTGCCGCAGGACGCAGATGTTATGCAGTTATACATCCAAACACTCGGAGCTCTTAAAGTTAATGATGCTGTTGAAACACTTAAGAAAAATCTTTCATCAGAAAACTATGACATTGCAAAAGCTTCGGCGGATGCGCTGAAAAATATTACAGGTAAGGATTACGAATCGCAAATAAAAGCTCCAAAATATAGAACAGATTTTGACTGGGATTTTATTCACAGATTTCCGGATTTTAAAACAGCGACAGTCCATACATCCGTAGGCGATGTAAAAATCGAATTACTCTATAAAGACGCACCTTTCACTGCAATGAATTTTGTTAAGCTGGCAATGAAACATTTTTACGATAATACAATTTTCCACAGAGTTGTGCCTAATTTTGTAATCCAGGGCGGCGACCCGACCGGCACGGGTTATGGCGGTCCGGGTTACTCAATAAGAAGCGAGTTCACGCCGTATAATTTTGAAACAGGAATGGTTGGGATGGCATCAAGCGGCAAAGATACTGAAGGAAGCCAGTTCTTTATAACTCACTCACCCCAGTATCACCTTGACGGCAAATATACTATTTTTGGAAAAGTCGTTAGTGGAATGGATGTAGTTGATAAAATTCAGGTTGGCGATAAAATTGAAAGCATTACATTCAGCGCGGAATAATGGTAGAGACTGAAAGACTTATAATACAACCGCTTACATATGAACAGGTATTGAGCTTCCTGAAGCTGAACAACATACTTGAAACTGAACTTGGACTTAACGCAAATCAACGAAGCATATCTGTTCAGCTGCTGCACGGCATAGAAAATTATACAATCCCCTGGCTCAAAGCGCACCCTGGAAATTACTTATACTATACTATGTGGATAGTGATAGATAAATTTGAGAATGCAATAGTGGCTGACCTAAGCTTTAAAGGAGCTCCTAACAAAGAGGGTGAGATCGAAATCGGCTACGGAGCGCAGCCCCATTGCAGGAACAAAGGATATATGACCGAAGCTGTTGGCGGAATGATAGAATGGGCAAAGGGTCAGAAAGCTGTAAAGGTAATACTTGCCGAAACGCGATCGGATAACATTCCGTCAATAATAATTCTTAAGAAAAACAATTTCGTGTTTCTTCAGCAATCAGGCAACATGATGTGGTGGCAAAGAGATTTAGAGAAATGATTGTGTGACATCACTCCAGCGCACCATGTGCGCTTGCCCTATCCCTCTATTTTAACTGATTCGGAATTGTGTTTAAATGGTTCAAAATATGACGCTTTGGAAAATTTTATCCCCTTTTTTTGCTATGAAAAGTAAAATCTTTATTATTTATATTTGATGATATTTTCGAATAATTATGGCAGAAATACCAAAAATTCCGATATTAAATGAACAGGCATCCGTAATTCCGGGCGTTAAATATACTATTGCAATAGCCTCGGGAAAAGGCGGAGTAGGCAAATCAACAGTTGCAGTTAATTTGGCGATCGCTCTTATTAAAGAGGGCTACAAAGTCGGGTTAATAGATGCGGATATTTACGGACCGTCGATTCCAATCATGCTCGGCGTATCAGAGAAACCAATTGTGACGCAGATAAAAGGCAAGAACAAGCTTTTGCCGATAGTGAAATACGGTCTTAAGCTTATGTCGATAGGATTTCTTGTAGATGCAAACGAAGCGGTTGTTTGGCGCGGTCCCATGGCGGCAAGCGCGCTGAAGCAATTCATAACAGATGTTGAATGGGGCGAACTGGATTATCTTATTTATGATATGCCTCCGGGAACCGGCGATGTGCAGTTAACGCTGACACAAACAATTCCATTAACAGGCGCTGTAATAGTTACAACGCCGCAGGATATTTCGATAACTGATGCGCGCAAAGGCGCAAAGATGTTTCAGAAGGTAAACGTTAAGCCGCTTGGAATTATTGAGAACATGAGTTATTACACAAATACAGACGGCTCGAAGGAATATATTTTTGGACAGGGCGGCGGCGAGAAATTAAGCTCAGAGCTTAAGATAAAATTCCTTGGCGAAATCGCCATAAATACGCAGATAAGAAAAGGCGGGGACGAAGGCAATCCGGTGGTTCTCAGAAATCCGGATAGCGAAGAATCGAAGCGTTTTGTTGAAATTGCGAGAAATCTGGCTGAAACTGTAAAAGATAACTCCGAGAAAAATAACGTACAACCGTTAATAGAGTTATGAAAATGATTGATGTTTCTTAATAGAAAAATCGTTATTATTACTTGTTATTTTGTTAGACATACCGGAAATTGAAAAAAGAATTTTGGCCGTTCTTGAAAAAATAAGGCCATATTTGAATATAGACGGCGGCGATATAGAGCTGGTTAAAATTGATGAATGCGGCATCGTCGAACTGAAACTTTTGGGCGCGTGCAAAACGTGTCCGCTGAAACCGATGACGCTGAGAGCAGGGATAGAAAGAGCTTTGATGCACGAAATATCAGAAATTAAAAGAATAGAGTGTTTTAGTTAAATGTTATCATTACTTGTTGTCATATTATTGAGCTATCTGGTGGGTTCATTCCCAACTGCGCTGCTTATTGGAAAATATTTCGGCGGCATTGATCTCAGGAAGCACGGCAGCGGCAACATGGGCAGCACAAACGCTTTCAGGGTTATGGGATGGAAGCTGGGACTGCTTGTCCAGGCTATTGATATCACTAAAGGATTGATCGCCACGCTTCTTATTTCCAAGCTCTTCTATGGTTCGCTTCCTTTTGAAAACAGAACTCCGTTCCAGGATATTACAATTGTACAGATAATTGCAGGCATATCGGCGGTTATTGGCCACGTTTGGACCATCTTTGCTAACTTCAAAGGCGGCAAGGGAATTAATACTGCGGCAGGCGTGCTTGTAAGTTTAGCCCCTATAGATGCCACTATCTCTATCGGGGTATTTGTAATTGTTTTGGTATCATCGGGATATGTTTCGCTTGGTTCGATAACCGCAGCATTCGCTTTCCCGCTGGTATTATTCTTAAGAGAAAATTTATTCAATGTTGATGTAAGCGGATACGGCACGCTGATTTATTTCAGTATGGGGGTTGCGGTGTTTTTGATCTATAATCACAGGGCCAATATCAAAAGACTGATGTACGGCGAAGAAAGCCGCTTTGAGAACTGGTGGAAAATAAGATTTATAAAGATAAAGGCGCCATTTAAAAGGGCGAAGAAAGCTAAATAATTTTTTTTTGAAATTGAAAAGGCAGGGCTGAATTAAGCTCTGCCTTTTTTTATGGAGCCTTGATGGTTATCGCGATAGGGCTAGTCGCGACGCATTAATTGATAATTTGCTTTCTGAATTAATATGGCGGCTCGTTCGGGGAACGAGCCCTACATAATATTTGATTT
>CAZMRG010000006.1:19872-52218 GCA_964568655.1 uncultured Ignavibacteriales bacterium
GTATGGAAATTTCCGTTATCGAACATGGTAATATTCCCGTTCGCTATTCTTCTCAATGCATGCTGATGTGAAAACCCGATCGGGTCGTTAATAAATGTGAACTGGTTATTCTTCCCGCCGAGCCGCCAAATTATTTCTCCTGTCGACCTGTTTATTTTAGTTATCTCATCCATATGCCTTGATGAGAGCATCCAGTTACCGTCGTTATCAATTTCAATAGCGTTGCCGTGATCGTAATCAATCACAGCCGCGGTCAGTACTTCGTGTGTGGCGTCTGTTATCTGAAAATGGTCCCAGCTTCTCCATTGGAAAACTACGTTCTTGTTCTGGTCAATCTCCTGTAAGACCAAACCAACAACTCTTGCCGTTGAATCCCCGCCGTTGACAATTTGAGCCATATCGACAGTTTCAGTATCATAGCACATTAAAACGGCATGCCCATTAGGCAAAACGCGAAGCTCGTGCACATCGGTTGAGTAATTATTTCCGCAATAGAAACTATCAATTGTATTGTAGCTGGTATCCATTTCATAGAATTTCAGATTGTTGCCGTCATAGTAAGTCAGGTTACCGTTAGGCTGCGGCTTAAAATCGTAACACAAAGTTGTCATGCTTTTAGAATAATACGGCTGCCCGTTATTTTTTAAGATCAGCAAGTATGGACTGTTTTGAATTACCGGCGAGAAAACAATATTGCTCATGAAAATATAACCATCCGACGGTGTTGAGGAATAGTCAACTGTTATTACCGGGAATCCGTTTACTCCGTCACGGGTATTGCCTGAATGACTATACCTTTCCGTTTCGGCGCTGTTAATTTCACCCAGCAAATTAACCGGGCCTTTCACGTTTTCCTTCCGCCTCACATAAAATGAATATGAATAAGGCGAAATACTTTTCCCGTCAGTTGTTTTAACAGAACTCCCAAATTTTACAGTAACAGTTTCACCGGGAGAAAACGGCATAATCGGTTTAAAAATAATAACGCTGTTGTCATCCGGATTAATGTATCTGACCGCGTGATTTCCGCTCACCGAACCCGTCACAATGATAGATCTGCCCTCCGTAATTGTGTTCCTGAGAATTGAAGGCGATGGCTTTATAATAATGCCCGTTTCTTTGCTAACGTATTTGGCGCCCGGAACAGGATCCATGTATGAAAAAAACTGAGGAGTTTGGACTGAGAAAGAAATAACTTGCGGCAGGAAAATGAACAAAAAAGTAAGAATTCTATTCATAAGTTTCCTTTACGGTTTTGATAATCTTTAATAAATTAACTTGAATGATATTATTTATAAGTTAGACAATTGACATCAAAAAAAGTTTAGTAGGAAAATAGCGAAAAAATATTATCAAATGTGTAAAATTTTGTAACATTTCACGGAAATTTAGCATTTTAATAGTTAACATTTATTAATAAGTTTGAGGAAGCAGACTATGGATATAATATGAACATATGCGTTCTTGGAGCGGGAGGCTGGGGCACAGCGCTTGCCGTTATGCTCCATAACAACAAACACGACGTTACTTTATGGGAGTATGAAAAGGAATACGCCCGCACCCTGGATGAATTCAGAGAGAATTTCTACTACCTGCCTAAGGTTAACATTCCAAAGAACATAAAAATAACGAACGATATAGAACTTGCCCTGCATTTGGCAAACGTAATTGTTGTTTCTACCCCGACTCAATATATAAGACATGTTATAGATAGCATAAAGAACATTGAATTTGGCGATAGAATAATCCTGAGCGTATCAAAAGGCATTGAGAACAATTCTTTTATGACAGTGTCTGAAATTTTCCTGGATGTTTTCACTAACATCAGGAAAAGGAATATCGCGGTTCTATCGGGCCCATCGCACGCTGAAGAAGTAGCAAGGCATCTGCCAACGGCGGTTGTTGCCAGCTCGAGCGACGTGAATAATGCCCATACTATCCAGAAAATCTTTTCGAACAAGTATTTCAGAGTATACAGAAGCGCCGACGTTAAGGGAGTTGAGCTGGGCGGAGCGCTCAAGAACGTTATAGCTATAGCGGCAGGACTCTCAGACGGGGCCGGGTTTGGAGATAATACCAAAGCCGCGATAATGATACGAGGCATTAAAGAAATTACAAAGCTTGGGGTTCATTTGGGCGCGCACGAGAAAACATTCCAGGGCCTCTCAGGTATGGGAGACTTAATAGTTACTTGCGCAAGCAAGCTTTCACGAAACAGGTTCGTGGGAGAAGAAGTAGGCAAAGGCAGGAAATTAAAAGAAGTGCTGGCAGAAATGAAAATGGTGGCTGAAGGCGTAGCTACAACAGTATCAACGCATGGACTTGCAAAGAACAAAAACGTTGAGCTTCCTATAATAGAACAGGTATATAAAGTCCTGTTCCAGGGGAAAAATCCTCATCACGCCACAGAAATGCTAATGACAAGGGATCTGAAAGAAGAACATTAAAACGGAAATTTTATGGGAACAATTCTCTTTACCAATTCAAAAGTTTGGTCGCCTGACGGTAAATTTGCCGAATCATTCGGGATCAAAGACGGAGTATTCAATTTTGTGGGTTCAAACGAAGACGCCCGCCTGAAAAGAAATGAATATTATAAAACAGTCGACCTTAAAGGCAGGCTGGTATTGCCGGGGCTGACCGACGGGCATCTTCATTTGTGTTATGGCTCATTGATGAGAAAAAGGCTGAACTGCCGCGAAGTAAAATCAAAAGCCGAACTGACAAAACAAATAAATAAGTACGATTCAACTATCAAGAACGGAAACTGGATAATAGGCAGCAACCTTGATATGCTACAGGTGATAGGAAGCGCTTCCGGCGCGCCGGGTAATGTTGCGGATGAAATGTATTCTAAGAAGCCGCTCTTCATAGCAAATTACGATTACCATTCCGCAATATGCAACACGCTGGCTCTTGAGAAATCAGGGCTGCTTAAAGAGCTGAATGCATTTTCAGATGAAAAGGCGCCACGGGATTCTAACGGCAATCTTACCGGCATTATAAAAGAAGAAGCGCTGGATTACGTTTTTGAACGCCTTCCTGAACCCTCTATTGAGGAAAAAGCAAGGGCTGTGATAGAATTTATTAAGATACTTCATTCGTACGGAATTACGACTGTTACCGATATAACTCTGCCCCAGGACCTGGACGTATATAATTATCTTCATGATAAAGGGAAACTTTCTATAAGGATAAATTCGTATGTGCCTTTTGAGGAATTCCAAAACCTTCCTGAGTTTGAAGAACAAACGCGCGACCTTGACCATGATTATTTTTCAATTAACGGGTTCAAAGCTTTTTACGACGGGGCGCTGGGTTCAACTTCGGCATTGTTTAGTGAAAACTATTTAGGAACCAATTCTAAGGGCTGCAGGACCGATATGGCTGAATCGGGCGAATTGAAAGAGCTTGCATTAGCTATAGACGAGTCAAAAAAGCAGATGATAATTCACGCGATTGGCGATAAAGCAGTGAGCGAAGTACTTGACATTTTCGAAGAACTGAAGAAAAAAAACGGTGAACGAGAAAGGCGCTTAAGAATTGAGCATGCACAGCATATCCGCGAAGAAGATTTTGACAGGTTCAAGCTTAATAATGTGATTGTATCGGCTCAGCCCGTTCATTTGAAATATGATATCGGCATTGTCAGACAAAGACTTCCCGAAAACCTGGTAAATACTACTCATAACTACAAAGCGCTTATTGATAAGGGAGTTATGGTGAATTTCGGGACAGATTTCCCGATCGCAGATGTTAATCCGTTCGAAAATATTTATATGGCCGTTTCAAGAAAGACGGATGCTGAAACTTTCACTCCTGAGTATAAGATAGGGCTTCATGATTGCATAAAAGCTTACACAATAAACAACGCATATTCTAATTTTAACGACAACGCAACCGGTTCTATTGAAACAGGCAAAGTAGCGGATTTTGTTATTATGAAAGACGATCTGTTTGAAATGAAAGAAGATAAGCTGAACCAAGCCAGAGTTTATAAGACTTATTTAAACGGAGAAGAAGTTTATAAGGGATAGAAGGATATTGGTAGTATGAAAGTGTAGTTTTACACCTCCCCCGGCGTCTGCGACGCCGACCCCTCCTGTTAGGAGGGGATGTTAAATAATCACACTACAATTATAAAGTAAACCATAATACCAGTCTCCCCCTAACAGGTCTACGACTCTTCCCTATGGGTCTTCGACCCGAAGGATCGTAGACGAGTCGAAGACTCGTAGAGGGGAGATACAGAGGGGGTAATCTGAAATAGAACTTACTTCGAAATCACCCTCACCATTTCAAATACTGCAATACCATACGCCACAGAAACATTCATTGAATGTTTAAATCCGAATTGAGGTATCTCTACAGAAAAATCCGACATTTCAATCAGCTCGTTTGAAACGCCCGTCAGCTCATTACCTAAAATTAAACAAAGCGGGAAATCATTTGTATTTATATCCGTATAATTTCTGCTGCTTTCAGCAATTTCAAGAGCCGCAATCTTAACTCCGTTTTTTCTTAGTTCATTAATTGCGTCCGCGGGGTTTTTAATATATTCCCACGGAACTGCGTCTGTGGCGCCAAGCGCGACTTTCTCAATTTCCTGCCGAGGCGGATGAGGAGTGTAGCCCGTCAGGTAGAGTTTTTCTATTAGCGCTGCGTCTGAGGTGCGGAAAACAGAACCCACATTATAAATGCTGCGGATATTATCGCATATAACATAAATAGGATTGCGCTTCACCAGCTTTGTTTGCTCCAGTGAGATGCGTTTGGCGCCAAGTTCTTCATGTGTAAGCTTCTTCATAAACAAATATTAAATAATAGATAACAAAAAAAGTTGTAACTCGAAGCGCTGCCCGGACTTACTGTTAAAAATATGCCCTCAGTTCCGCAGTGCCAGTATGTATAACTTTTGAACTGCCTTCTGCCCTACCGAAATAATTTACCGTTGCCTGGATAAAGTTCGATATCCTGTAATCTAACGTCAAAGTCCACAAGTAACTTTTGCCAACCACAAGCCCGTTTGTCAGGTCATATGGAAGAAAATCAGGATTTGAGTTTATCGTCGCTTCGTTCCTTGTAATTTCAACTCTGACTCTGCCTTTGCTTTCGAATGAATAGCTGAAGCGGAAGGTCAGGGCGTTTATATTCGCATTTGTAGGAACAAACGGATAATCGTCGGTTGCTTTTTTCAGGTCCACTTTGAATCCCGCCTCTATGGAAGGTATGGGCTTATAAGAAAGGTCAGAAGCCACATCTTCAGAATTAATATCCCAGTTGCGTGTAGTATTGCCCGGGGCAAGATTGCGCTGAGTTTGGTTTGTATAATCGGTAATAAGCGCAAGATCGCTTGTAAAAGAAAGCCTTATGCGAGCCGACCTTTCGATCCCGAGCAGCCTTTCATTGCCGGAATAAAACTGGCTGAAACCCTTGTTTTGTATAAACCTTAACCTGATGGCAAAATACTGGTTGTTTTCAAACAGGTTTACATCCTGCTGAACCTTGTTGGAACCGGCTATGGTATTATCTTCATTCAGGAATTTACTGAACTTCAGCAAATAAATGTCTCTTTGCACAGGGTCCTTGCTTTTTTCGGCAACCTGCAGGAAAGTATCGAATGAGAGGTTATCGATTATGTCTTTGATGGCGCCCGAGGCTTTTATAAAATAAAGCCTGGACGGATTCAGGCTTAAAGAGGCTGAGCTTTGAAGGTCCGTTGTCGGGTATAGCTGGTCAGTTGGCCTGATGATTTTAATATAGTCGCCGTCAAAGTTGACCAGGATAAATTCATCTTCATCCTGCACGCCGTTTCCGTTCAGGTCGCCGACATATTGATAATTTCCCTGCCCTATCGGCACCTTCACAAAAATGACTTCCTGTTTTGCAGTGCGCTCGCTTGATACTTTATAAAACAAATTTGACTGTAGCGCCCTGTTAAGAAACCATAGATTTGAAACCGATGTAACAAGTATTGTACGCGAATCAAGATACCCCAGGCTTTTGAAAACATCAGAGTACTTTTTATCATAAACAACAAGATCAAGCGAGGAAGTTATAAAATCGATATTCTTTAATCTTAACGAAGAAGTTTGAATATAAGAATTTGATTCTTTTGATAATGCGCCGGCGTTATACAGGTCATCGCGCCTGAAATTAAACTGGTAAGAAAAGTCCAGTTTCGTGAATATATCGCTCACCACAAACTTCGGTTTCAGTTCGTAATACCTGAAACTACCAATGCTGGCTGTATCAAAAGTAAGAGAACTGATCTGCTTATCCTCGCTGTTAAATTCAAATGCAAAATCGTATGAAGCCGATTTTTCTTTTTTAGGCGTTAGCTTATAATCCATAATTCCGCTTTGCCTTAGCCAGAGGCTTTTATAATCGAGCGAATTATCTTTGCTTGAAATATAATCGGCGTTATAACTTACCGAAGGCAGCTTAAGGCTGTCTCCTTTGAATCCTCCGTCAACCGAGCCGCGGAGCGAATTGAAGATGGTTCCTCTGGCAAGCCTGCCGCCGCTCGCGTTAAGATACATATAACTTTTAGGTTTTATCTGAAGGTTAAGCTCAGAAGAATTTTCTGTCTGTTGAGTGCTATCCACAATATCCCATATCCTGTCATACTCAACCTGGTTTATCCTGTCGATAGCATTATATAATTTGTTCACATACCGTTGTTTGAAAGATAACAGTACTTTGCCTAAATCCATTTTCCCTAATTTGAAATCATCAGTGTTATAAGTCAGCATTGAATTTAGAGCGACTCCTTTGTTGCCTTTATCGTCAATATCAGAAAACAAGTTCCGGTCATAATCGCTTAAAGCGCTTTCAACCGATATGGAAAGCGACTTAGTAAGCTTAAGGTCAAGGCCCACATCCGCTGACTGGTACATTACAGGCAGCGGGAGAAAGATAACAGGCATGTAATCGCCCAGCCCTTTTCCCGCATAAGTGTAAACAGTAGTGCTTTGACTGGTATAATCGCCGTTGTTTGTACCCACATATGAAAAAGTTACCTGGTACAAGGCAGAATCGCTGGCGGGGAGATATTTATAATAAACATTATTAAGAGAATCCAGCTGCTGAACATACTGGCCAAGCGGCGCGTGAGTTGTACTATCACGGCCAACATAAACCACGCCTGTCTTTGAAGCTTTCAGCCTGTCATTTCCGGCTTGTGAAAGGATTGTTTTATCCGAATCAGACAAAGTGAAGTCGATAGGCTGGTCTATATCGTCTTTCTCGCGAAAGAACGACAGCGAGAGTTTCAGCCTGTCTTTGAAGAATGAATTGTTGACCTGTGCGGCAAACAGGCTGCGCGAATAATTTTTGTCTGAGTATTCAAAATCCACAACTATTCTGGAAGCGCTGGTTATGAGTCTTTTATTTGTGAATGTAATTTGCCCGGTGGAATAATCTATGGTATAATCGTTGGTCTCGCCCCGTTCCATATTTATTCCGTCCAGATATACTTTCTCGCTGCCCGCAATTACAACTATATTGATAGAATTATCAGACCCCACCAGCCGGTACGGCCCCTGCACGCCGTCTGATCCCGTTAGGCTGTTGGTTGCAAACTTACCGCGCTCAAGCGCCGCCGCTATGAAGAAATTTGAAGGCCCAAACTTCGCGAATCCTTTAGCGCCCTGGAGCTTTTTGGAAAAATTGAAAAATTCGGTATTGCCGAAATTTACATCTATATCGCCCAGGGTTGTCGTTATATTACTGGTCCTGAGCTCAACAAACACCTTATCAAGCTCCTGCAGCTTTTCGGTGTTTCCCTCCGGCTGTATTGGAGTGCTTTCATCAGTGAGCGCGGCAGTGATATCGATGTCTTTGGAGAGCTTGCCCGTCATTTGCAGCCTGAAACCTGAATTAAGCGTAAGGTCACGGTTGTTTCCTATTGTAAAGCCGCGGAAAATTGTTCCTGATTTCTGCAAATCTGAGCCGGAGAAAATATCTTCGATAAAATCCTGTTTTATTTCAGCCACCTGTACCGTATCTTTTTTTAAAGTATCAAGCTTTGTAAGAAGCTCAAAGTGCGAGTATGTATCCGGTATATCAAACGGCAGATTGCGGTATGTAATAATGATATTTGATTTTTTTCTTGACGTATCAGCGCCAACAGCGGTAAGAAAATCTTTAGAGAAATATATTTTACCAAAACGGAGATCAACGCTGTAGTTTGAAGGCGGAATATCTGAGGAATCGGAGAAAACGGTAACGGTGTTTTTGATTATGAATTTATCGCCAAGAGATACAACTGAATCTTTTGGACTTAAAACCAATATTATTTTTTTGTAATTAACATTTTCGTAATCTTTCACCTGCGAAACAGAAACGGCGGTAAACATCAAACAGCCCGTTATGGCCGCTGAAAATGAAATTACTATTAAAAATGTCCGGTTCAACTAATACCTGGCAGTTTAAGCCTGCGCACACCGGAACCACCTACAAGCGCTTACCTAATTACTGCCGCTCAGCAGGTCATTAAGATAATACTTCTGGTAATCCGTGTGGTTGGCGACTAAATTTTCTAAAATTGGTATTAATTTTTCATCCGGTATTTTTTTTGTGGGATTCTTTAACTTATAATACGCCAAAATATTTTCCAGATTTGTGAACGTCATCAGATCAGGGTCGTCGAATTTGCTCCATTTCGCTCCGCTTGCGTAACTGTATACATCTTTAAAGAAAATGACATAGTCCCCGTTTGAATCATTATTCACATCGAATGTCCGGTATTTAATTCTAACAGGAAATTTATCTTCATCGGCAAACTCAAATGTCATCGACTTCTTGCTTCCCAGCCAGCCGGTCAGGTCCCTGCTTTTGATAACCTTTTTCAATATGAACTGTTTCATCTTTTCTATATTGGCATTATCATTTCTTACACAGCCGTGGGATAGAGCGCGGTATTCATTCTTAAGCAGGTAATTCTTGTTAGTGCCGTGAAAATACCGAAGAGAATTCTCATCGTAATGGACAACAAATAATCCAAGCGGATTATTCGGCCCCGGCGGAGTAGGTCTTACTGAATCTCCTGATTCCGGGTCCTTCCATGAAGGCCAGTTCCGGATGCGGAACGCTTCATAATGGCCGGTGTATGTTTTAGTGCTGGGTTTACCAAGCACATTCGGCCAAATATCTATCAGCACAGTATCGTTATTATATATCTGGTAAATCCTTGACTTAAATTCCGGAATGTTCAACTCCCAGAGAATTTTTGGATTCTCATCGAGATAATATTTAGGAACTGAAAAATTCAAAGTGAACTCAACAACGCCAAGAGTATCGTTAACAAGTTTTTTATCCACCGACCTGGACGATTGAATATCGGCTATTGCATCATCTGAAATAATCGGATAAATATCCCGCAAATAATCTTCTATCTGCCCATCCAGAGTTTCCGCGTCAAGGTTCTGCGGGTCGTCAAGAGGAATTGATACCTTTTGATATAGATTATCTGTTTTTGAAGTTTCATTTTTAACAGGTTCAGTTTTTGTAGAGTCGGCGCCTTTTGTAACGGCAGTAAGGGAATCGTTTAGCTTCTTTTTCTCATCCGGGCCTTTGCCAAATGTTCTTGTTCCGCAGCCGCTTAAAGTTAAATAATAACAAAAAGCTAACAAAAGCAGAACTACCGCGAAATTTTGTTTGTTTTTAATCAAATTTTTCAGTTTTTGTGTATATATCTGACAAATTTACCTTAAATTATTCTATTTATCAAACATATAATTTTATTAAAAAATTCAAAAAATCCAGATTTGTCTTTCCCTGTGAATGTTAAGCTCCGGATCAAAGAAGGAGCGCATTTGTTATTTAATCATCCCCTCTGGCGCCTAACGACGCCATCTCCCCCTGTTAGGCCAGCCTGTTGCAGGAGGGGGAGACCGTGTTGGAACACTTCACTTTATTACTATGGTTTCCCGTTTCCCAAGGGAATGAGATATCATAAATCTGTATCTTTGTAATACATATAAAATGGAATTCAAAGAAAAATTTTTCGACATAACGAATCTTATTCAAAAGGAATTTGACCGGAACCTTGGCATGTATGGCGATAAAATAAAGTGCGGCCGCGGCTGCTCTGAATGCTGTTCTCAGATTTTCAGTATTACATCTATTGATAGTTTTATCATACTGGAACACGTTCATTCGCTGCCTTCAGAAAGACAATCTCAGCTTAAGCAAAAAGCAAAGGATTATTTAGAAAAGAAAGCTTCGGAAGAAGAACCAAATCTTAAAATCCCATGTCCTGCATTAGGCGATGAAGGCGAATGTACAATCTATGAAGCGCGGCCAGTGATTTGCCGCCGTTTTGGGATGCCAATTTACGATTACAAGAACCCTTCAAACATTCATGCATGCCATTTGAATTTTGAAGACGGAGAAGAAATAGTTGATGCGGAATTGATCCCGAACCAGACCTCAATTGGCGTTAAATGGGATGAATTAAAGGAGCGCTTCAATGAACAAAAATCACCCGCCGAACCGCCGGCAAAAACTACAATCGCCGATGCAATCCTCGCAGCGTTTTCTTAGGAGTCAATTCTCTTGATTTTGAGCCTCATTCCGCTATTTATTTATATATTGCCTTAAATAGCTTTAAAGGCTAAATTAGCGCTTCCAAAAATCATATAAATTTAATCCAATTCTACCTGTATGGCGTTTGAATCTGATAAAATAATGTTCGAGATATACAAAGACACGCTGTATAATAAAAAGTACCGTGTTGTGTATTATACAGAATTAAATGAGAACAACAAGCACAGCGAAATAACCAGGGCGATGAGCGGGAATTCGTATTTTGACGGGTTCATAAAAGATTACCGTAAGGAAGAAGCGAAAAAAATTATTGAAGATATAGTTTTCAGCCTGAATGAAGGCGCCGAAATTCCCAAAGAAGAAATTAAAAGCAGGCTGAAAGAATACACGCCATAACAACAGGCTATTACCCGATTCACAAAACGCTCCCCAAAACTTTGGAACATAAATACAAGAATATATTCTTTGACGAGCTTTTCAATCATCTGAAATATACGGTGGGCGCCGTTCTTATCGCAGCGGGGCTTGTGTTCCTTTACAAACAGTTTATGGTTTCAGCCTCTGCGGAAGAAACATCAAGGTCAGAAGAATTTTTCGAAGGTTTTTTTGTGGCTCATTTGTTTTTCGCTTCTCTTACCCCCGCCGCTTTAATACATGTATACCGTAAAGCTCTGTGGATAGGAATAATCATAGCGATTATTTCTTCTTCATTAACCTGTACGCTCAGCGATATTATTTTCCCGTATTTGGGAGGCGAGCTGCTGAAATATGATATGCATTTTCATGTATGTATTATCGAAGAGCCGGTACTGGCATGGTCGTTTGTAATTTCAGGGGCATTGATCGGGTTTTTCCTTTCGCAAAAAGTAAGGAAGCTATCGCGTTACACGCATGGCGCGCATATATTGCTGTCATCGCTGGCAGCCGGAATGTACCTGGTTACTTACGGGGTGGGTATGTTTTCAATAAAAGCTCTTATTTTCGTACCTATTTTGATAATTTCTGTGCTATTGCCCTGCGTAATGAACGATATTGGCGTACCTTCATATATAGTGTCAGTCACAGCAAAACCCGGCGAGAACAGAAAAGAGCTGCTTGATGAAATACATCATGAACACCATGACCACCACCATTAGATTTGAGATTTAGGACAACATTACCAGGACATTTAATAAGGATGAATAATTCTACACTTCGGGGTTATCATCTGAGGCTTGAGGAGTTGTTTCAAACTCTTCGCCGCTCTCAACCGAAGACTCAGCAGCAGCCGTTTCTTTTCTCATAAGCCCCTTTGCTTTCCATAAACCCGAGACATAAATTATCAACGCAGAAAACACAATTGCGAGAGCCGCTTTAACAATAAGCCCGGCATGGATTATATTATAGTAAGAAATATAGAACGCAGCCAGCGCGGAAATATTTATCAGCATAAGCAATCCCATAGTTTTCAGATCATACTTGATAGGATAAAATTTTTGAGAGATGTAATGCATGTAGATAGCCATAGCAATATAGCTGAAGAGAGTAGCCAACGCTGCTCCGTATAAACCAATTACAGGAATTAAAATAAAATTGCCTGCAACGTTTACAATAGCGCCCAGCCCAGTAATAAATGGAAGATACCTGGTTTTTTTCTCAATATAGATTCCCGGCATAAGATTAATATATATGCCGTTGTATATATATGCGAACAAAACGATCGGCACAATATAAATTCCTGCCCAGTATTTTGGACCAATTAATGTTCCCCTTCCCAGAATAGGTATCTTTATGATGTCTTCGATAAAAAAAGTAATTACAACAAGAACTATTGAACAAAACCCGGTAAAATAGATCATTATTCCTGCGAATATTTTTTTGGCATTTGGATCTTTTGCCTGGTTCAAAAAGAAAGGCCGCCATGCGTAATCAAACATCGAGACAATTAACATCATAAAGATCCCGAGCCGGTAATTCGCATTGAATATGCCGACGTTCTCTTCGTTTGTCAGCAGCAGCATAACGGGCCTGCTGATAACCTGGATAATAATTGAAGAAAGTCCTGCCGGGATATAAGGCAAAGAGAACCTTAGAAGCTCATCAAGCAGTTTCCTGTTGAAGCTAAATGAAATGTTTTTAATAATGACCGGAAGAAGCATTAAAAATGTCACAACTGAAGATATGAGGTTGCTGATGAATATGGCTTCAAGACCCATTTTGTAAACGAGTATCAGAACAAGGTTCATCGCTACATTTACAACAATATTAACGATCTTAACGGCCGCAAAATGTTTTGGTTTACCGTCAAGTCTGAGCCGAGCAAACGGAACCAGAACAAGAGCATCAAAGAAGAGAATTACGGCTGTATATCTTATTATTGTAGTTGATGTTCCTTTAAGTATCCATAGCCCGGGAACGCTGCCTGAGAGCATTATAATAATTATTGAAAATATAGCAGAATTAACCAGTATAGCGAAGAAAGGCAGCGAGAAGTTTTGTTTTTGTGTGCCAAGTTCCTTTGTAGAAGCGAACTTAAAGAAGCCCTGCTCAAGCCCTGCTGAGTAAATTATGTTCATGAATGCAATAAATGCATAAACAACAGCTACTATTCCATACTCAGAAGGCGGAAAAATGTTGGTATAAAACGGAACGAGCAGGAAATTCAGGAAGCGCCCGATAATGGTGCTAGAACCGTAAACGAGCGTTTGCTTCGAAAGACTTTTGATTTTATCCAGCATATTAGGCGCTAATTTAGCTAAACAAAAAGGTCAACACAAAGTAAATTGCGTTGACCTTTTACGACTCAAAATACAATTCTTATTTCACCAAAGCCATTTTTTTGATATCTGTAAATGCTCCGGCCTGGAACCGGTAAAAATAAATTCCGGAAGCAAAGTTAACTCCGTTAAACGATATGTTATAAGAACCCGGGTCTTTATCTTCATTCAATAATGTTGTTATAAGCCTGCCCAGGATATCATATACTTTAAGCGTTACTCTTTGTTTTGACGGCAGGCTGTAATAAATAGTTGTTACCGGGTTAAACGGGTTCGGATAATTTTGCGAAAGGTAAAAAACAGTGGGTATCTCCGGCTTATCAGCGCTCCCGTTAAACTTATATGCCCTGTCAAAGATCATTTTGCCCGCTTCATCAAGGCTTGAAGGCTTAAGGTACGCCAGGTTCCCGGTGAAATCTGTAGAATCCACGCCGTCATTTATCAGGGTGTAGGCGTCAATTACGCTGATTTCATTTGACATCATTGAAGAGCTGTCAGTAGAATGAGTTACAGCATATTCATATTCCAGGAGCGCGTTTTTAGTATCCCCGCTCTTTATAAGCGCTCTTCTTGAAAGATCCTTTGCATACATAATAAATATACTATCGCCAGAGCCCGATCTGGTGATGCGGTTGTAATAACTTCGCAGCGCAAAATAAGAATATAGGTCAGCCCCCATCCTGTCATAACAATATATTATTTCGTTAAGCGCTTCATAGGCGGCATACCCCGTTTTGTACAGCTGAAGCATGTATTCAAAAGTCTGAACAGCCCCGGTAAAATCGTTCAGAAAAATTTTCTTTCTTCCTTCGGCTAAAAGCGCTTTATCATTTTCTACGGCGACCAAAGAAGGTGAAGCGGCAGCCGTATCAAAAAATCCCATACCGCGATCTATAAGATACACACTTTGCCCCGATAAAATCCCTGCTTGACGCTTGCCCAATGGGCCGCCGGCGCCGCAATAGTACGGTACGAAGAACACCGGCGCCCCGGCATCTTTAAATTTAGACAGTATTGGCGGATCTTCAACCCAGCAGTTGTTCCTTACAACAATTTGAGATCCTTTCACATTAGCGCCTTCAAGATAATTATAATAACCGAGCACGGTGTTGTTCCCATAGTCCATGTCGGGCAGGCTGTAATCCACAAACCGAATGCCATCTCCGGCCAGTTTACTTATCAGCTTGTTTTCGCCTCCGTCCCAAATAAAGTTTGTTCCATCGTTTACCGGCGAAAGTCTCGGGACAGATTTATATTCACAATATAAAGCGGATGTTTTGTTGCCGGTAATATTTTCGTTTTCAACGTCGTTATTGTGCAATTCAGGCGAGCTGTTCAGCAGTCTAACGCCAATTTGATAGCCTGAAATTTTGTTGTTGTTTACAAAGCCGCCGGGACAATTTAGAACGCCAATTCCCACTACAGAAAGCGAGGGAATTGTACCCTTAATTATATTGCCTTTTACAACGGCAATACCTGAAGAAACAGATATTCCTACCGGGATGTTTGTAATTGTATTATTAACTATATAGATGTTTCTTCCGCCGGTAACATTAATGCCAATTGAATTTGAGGTAGTGGTATTGCATCTGACAGTGTTGCCTGTTATGATAATGCTGTCAGAACCCGTGCAATATATTCCGCAAACATTGGCTACCGGCCCCGACCCGGTTTCAAAAACCGAATTCCTGACCAGAACGTTGCTCCGGTTATTTATGATCAAAGGGTAAGCGACAATATCGCAATTTGTAATGCTGATTTGATTTGAATAATTCCCGCCTGAATTTACAGAAGGATTAATTACAAGAGGCGTTTTGGTATTATCAATATTACAATTAGCTAAAGAAACAGGAGAGTTACCTTCAATTTCAATTCCGCCCCAAAGCCCGCTTTGAGAAGTAAAATAAACGATTGCATTGTTCAATACCTGAATTGTACCGCCTTCCAAAACCGTAATTTTCTTGTTCTCCGGCAATGCGATAACGCAGTCTGAAAGTATCTTCATACTGCCACCCCTGCAAATGACAATGTTCTCATTTATTAACAGCTGGTCAGCTACATTGCCTGTAATCAGAAGATTATCCCTGACGTATATTGTGCCCGGTATATCGGTTTCCCAAACGCTTCTTCCGAAAGTCGCAGCTCTTAATTTGCATTCCAGCCTATTGTAGTCAAGCGATACAGCCGGGCTGTTTGGCAGATTCGTTCCAAATTTCTGCCATTGGATTTTATCCGATTCTGAGCGGTAAACGCCTTTATCTGTGGCTACAAAGTATTCTTTCCTGTCAGGTAAATAATAGTGCGTTACAATGTCGTTAGCCGGGCAGTTAGGTAAATTACCTGTCATATCGGTCCACCTATTGCCCTGGTCAACTGAACAAAATACATGTTTTCCTGAAGTACCGGCCACTGTAAGCAATACCTCAGCGGGATCTACAGGATCAACTTTGATCTGTGTAAATAGATCTTCCGGGAAAATACCCGTTCCGCCTTTAACTATCCAGTTTTGGTCCCATGAAATCCCGGAATTCAAAGACCTGAAAACCAGATTCGGTTTATTAAACACAGGTATCCTGTTACCGGCTGTTATAAACATAATTTGAGAGTTTGCAGGACCTACTGCAAGGGCCGTAGGATTTGAACTCGGGATATCGGAATTCCAGATGCTGGATAACGGGGTAATGTCATGTTCGCTCCAATTTTGTCCGTAATCTTTCGACCTGTAAAAATCCAGCTCGTTGGGGTTAGCTTCATTGTTTCTGACAGTATAGAATATATTACCCAGCAAAGGGTCGGCCGCAATTGGCGCTAGCCAATCAGTCTTACCTGAATAACCTGATGCTTTGTGCCAGCTTATGCCGCCTGTAGCCGAATAATACAAATCCCCGGAATTATCAAGCGCGGTAACTACGGATCCCGGATTTGTGGAAGAAAACACCAGAGTTCCGCCATCACCTATAAGATTAGTTACAAACCAACCGCCGGAGGGGGAGTTTTTCAGAACGCCCATATCCTGGGCTCCCAGCAATAAAACCCCGGTATTAGTTTTACATGAAACAATTCTATATGGCTGAGTAAGAGCCAGGTTTGAATTTTCAGTATGAAAATGTTCCCCAAGGTCGCTTGAAAGATAAACTCCGCCGTCGCAGCCAATAATTATTTTGTCAGGATTATCAGCGCAAAAATCCATGCAATGGAAATCAGCCCTGGTTTCGCTGATTCCGCAGTATCCCGTTATACAAATAAAATTCTGGCCGTCTTTGCACTTATAGAAGTTTTGCGCGCCCATAAAGCAAATATCAGGATTAGAAGGACTTGCGGAGATAAACATATTATAATTGGCATTATTTCCGGCCCATAAAACGGGCAACCCACCGTTGATCAGGCTAAAGTTTTCACCGCCATTGGTAGATTTGTAAACATAATACGGATCAAACGAAGTATCTGCTAAATACTGATCGAACATTGTGACCATGTATAGAACCTGCGGGTTTGATTCGCAAAGCGATACTCCTGTTCTGCCATTTGGCAGATTTGTTATATGCGGAAATCCTGTACTTGTTTTTTGTTGAAAAGAAGCTCCGCCATCGGTTGATTTCCAATAGCCAATACCGGGAGTGCCGCAAAACGGACAATAGTTCCCGGGACCAACAGCATATACTTTCATTCCGTCGGGTGATATCGCCACATCGGTGCACTCAAGCGGATCTCCCGAAGCGGGAATTATTCTGCTCCATGTGACGGCCCTGTTACCGCTTTTAAATAATCCGGATGGAGTAGCTGCGTACAAAATACTGTCTCTGACGGGATCGACGACAATTTTATAAAATCTTGTAGCTGAGGGCAGGCCGGTAGAAATAATTTTTTGCCAGGTTTCGCCATAGTCGGTAGACTTGAATATGCCTTCTCCCGGATATGCAAGGTTTGTCCATACGGCATCTCCTGTCCCATAATAAAGGATGCCGCTCCGGTAATCAATATCTAGAGAGCCGCACGATAAAACCGGTAGCATATCAGTTTTCGGAGTCCAATGCTGGCTTCCGTCAGTTGACTTCCACAAACCGCCTGCGGCTCCGCCCAGATATATTATTCTTGTATCTCTTCTGTCAAATTTAACGAACCCAACTCTTCCGGCATATCCTTCATTTGTGGGAGAAGGGCCGATATTTCTCCACACGCCTGATTCCAGGCCGCCGCTTTGTTCGCCGGTGAAATTATAATCAGAGGCAGATACATCTTTATTTGGGATTGAAGGGCCGAAGTTTTTAAACTGTTGGGATTGGTAATTAGGGAAAAAAATACTTTGGTTATTGGTTAGTCCCAAATAACCGCAGAATGAATCAAGCAAGAACAATATTACCAGCAAAATAAGTATACCAAAAATTAAACTTAATTTGGTATAGAGGACTCTTAATGATTTCATCGCAACACCTTTCAGACTAGGGCTATAAGTCTATGAGCAAATAAAAATCTTTTTATGCCGCGCAGAAACAAAATATCTCCAGTAAATCTGCTTTTTAAAATCTATGAAATATAAAGATAAACATGTGTTAAATCAAAGTGCAAAAATCATTTTTATAAAAATGGAAAAAGGCATTTGGGATATATTATCAATTATGCAAAAGTTCAAAAAAAGGCTTAAATTTTAATGAATATGCTAAATTTGAGGTAATTTTGTTATAAAGCCTCAGACATTTTTTGAAGAAAAATTAAAAAAACCCGCCCTGAATTTCTTCAGAGCGGGTTTTGAAAAACCAGAACTTAAATTTAGTTGAATTGAATAGTCAATGTGCCGGAAGCAAGCGTAGCCTCATTGCAATCAATGCAATAGATCTGATAAGTGCCTGACTTGTAAAAAGTGATCTGTTTATAAAACCAAACCCAATCATTTTTAGAATCCAGGTAAATTGTGTTATCATAATCGCCGTTGCGGTAAATTTCAAATCTTACCGATGAACAATTAAGGTTGTACGGTATTTTTACCAGCACATCAAGATAACCTCCATTGGAAGAAATATTGAAGACGCTGCTTTCGCCATTGGGATAACCATCGCTGGAAACGCTTTCGCAAAAGTACATCTCCTGCGCTTTAACATTACCGGCGATTGCGAAGAATCCCAAAACCACAAAACATGCAACCAAAAGTTTTTTTAACATGAAATTTTAGCCTTTCTGTTTAAGTTCGCAAAATGTAAAACTAACGCATTTTAATTGTGACTCTACCGGTAGCAACAGAGCTTCCGTCTTTGGTCTGGCAAACGACTTTATATTTCCCTGCTGAATAAAAAGTATAGAACTGGTCGAAAAATATATAGTCCCAGTCAGGCTGTACGTCAAAAGGCTTTGTATCCTGATATACGTCGCCGTCAGAGGTTATTTTATATATAAGCAAATCAACCGAGCTGACGCCTATTGTATATCCCGTTCCCCTTAAATCGATCATACATGTCATGTATCCGCCGTTTGATCCAATTGTGAATACATCAGACTTTCCAATTTCCTGACCATCTTTGTATTGTTCGCAAAAATAAAGTTTCTGCGCATGGCTAACATTTGCCGATAGCGCCAAGATAACAACTGCAAATAAAACCGGGACTAATATTTTTTTCATTATTTTATTTTATTTAGTTTTTAAAAAATCTTACCTGTATTTAATTGTAACCGATCCTGTAGCAACGGGTGTGCCGTCAGGTTTCAATGCTGTGACTTTGAATTTACCGTCTGATTTAAACGTATAGAACTGGTCGAAGAAAATATAATCCCAGTCCGGCTGAACGTCGAACGGTTTTGTATCAATTATTTTTTCGCCGTCATCTGTTATCTTTGTTATTCTCAGATCCAGCTTTCCGACGCCAATTTTCTTTCCGGTTGATTTTAAATCGATCATACAGGTCATATATCCGCCGTTTGGTCCGATAGTGAACACATCCGATTTACCGACTTCTTTACCGTCTTTGTATTCCTCAACAAAATACAGCTTTGCGCCTTCCATACCAACGTCATCTTTCTTGGTATCGTCCTTTTTTGTATCATCTTTCTTTGTATCGTCTTTCTTTGTATCGTCTTTCTTTGTATCGTCTTTCTTTGTATCCTCTTTCTTTGTATCGTCTTTCTTATCATCTTTACTGGAACTGCAAATAAATGCAACGCTGAACAAAACCAGCAAAGCAATTATGAATTTCAACGAGTTAAATTTTGACATGATTTCTCCTTTAATTTTAGAATTTGCTTGGATGATTACAGCAAAATTATCAATAATTTTGCAGAAACACAACAAAAAATGTTAATTTATTTTCAGAATTCCAGCGAAAAATCAACTGATTTGTATGAATGAGTTAGCGCCCCAACAGAATAATAGTCGATACCTTTTTGCTGGATTTTAGCGAAATTTTCAAGGTTTATTCCGCCGGAAACTTCTATTTTAAAGCCGTTTTCCTTCAAAATTGCGATGGCAGGCTTAATTGTGGTAGGTTTGAAGTTATCAAGCATCACTATTTTCGTCATCGGTTTTCCGTATTTTACTACTTCTTCAAGTTCTTTGAACGATTTCACCTCAATTTCAAATCTGTCACTTTTGCCTGCCGGAACGCCGGAATCGTGCAACGACTCAAGAATTTTCCCAATAGAGCCGGAAGCTTCAATATGATTGTCTTTGATCATCACAGCCGAGCTCAGGTCGTACCTGTGAAAATCACCTCCGCCGGTTTTCACTGCGGCAATTTCAAATACTCTGAAATTTGGCGTCGCTTTGCGCGTATGAAGAATTTTTGCCCCGGTATATTTTAATTTTTTAACAAATTTATCTGTAAGAGTCGCAATTCCGGACATTTTTTGAATAAAATTGAGCGCTGTTCTTTCACCCGCTAGCAGCGTTTTTAATGAAGATTCTACTTTAAGAACTTTATCTTTGTTCCGAAGTCCGGAACCGTCTTGAAATTTTCCGCTAAACTTTGCTTTAGGATCCAGCTTTTTAAAAACTTTTTTGAAAATATCAAGCCCGGCTAATATGCAATCCTGTTTACATAACAAAACCGCAGATACCCTTTTATTTCCTGCTATACCTTTCAGCAAAAGATTTGTAGTAATGTCTGCTGAGACCTTATCCTCTTTCAAAGCCGAGAATATCAGGCGGTCAATTTCATGGTTATATTTTTTGTAATACTCTTTTAGCGTCATTGTTATAAAAGAAAGTTTTCTTTAGACCACCCCCGCACCTTCCTGCAGCAGGCAGGCCGAAGGTGCGACCCCATCCTTATTAAGGAGAGGGTTAAAATCATAATTTCATTTTCACAATTTTCATAAAATCTTCGGGAGGGCGCACCGGTTTCATCATATCAAGCTTAATGAATGCATGAACTGTGTAACCTGTAACTATTAGTTTTTCTTCGACAAATAATTCGTATTCAATTTTAACTTTAACGCCGGGCAGCTCTTTCAGCATAGCCCTGATGACTACAATATCATCATACTTAGCTGTATCAATATATTTTGCATGCGCTTCTATAACAGGAAGACCGAAATTTATTTTTTCCAATTCAGTGTATGGATAACCTAATTCCCTCAGCAGCGTATTTCTGCCAGCTTCGAAATATTCAAGATAGCGGCCATTATTTACAATGCCCATTTGGTCGGTATGAGCGTATAACACGCGTATCTTAACTTCAGACTGGATCATATAAATATCTTTCCCGGATTTAGTATGTTGTTGGGGTCAAATGATTTTTTAACCCGTTTCATCAGATCAAGTTCTGCTTCTGATAATGCAATCGGTAAGTATGATTTCTGTGAATATCCAATCCCATGCTCGCCTGAAATTGCTCCGCCTAAAGAAACAGTGAGCTCAAAAATTTCCTTTACAGCCGAGTCAAGATTTTTCTCCCAGCTGGCGTCATCAAGCTTATCTTTTAGTATATTCACATGGATATTTCCATCGCCGGAATGCCCGTAGCAAATTGTTGTTATTCCATACTTTAAGGCAATTTCTTTCACCCCTTTTACAAGCTTAGTCATATTGGCGCGCGGAACAACTGTATCTTCTTCCTTATAAGCAGAAATTGATTTTACCGCTTCGCCTATTCCGCGCCTTAGCGACCAAACATCTTCCACTTTACCCGGTTCCTCTGCAAGCAATATATCCAGCGGATTGTGCGCTGATACAACTTCCGCTATCTGCTCAATATCTTTATCCAGCGCCTCCTCATAGTTACCGTCGACTTCAATAAACAACTGCGCTTCGGCCTCGCCGTTCGGGAATTTTTTATTCTGCTTTTCTTCAGCGGCTTTAACGGCAGCTTTTTCCATAAACTCAATTGCAGACGGCGTGATTCCTTTTTGAAAAATCTCTGCCACAGCATCTGTAGCATCTTCAAACGCCCAAAATGCAACAAGCATAACTTTCTTTAGCTTTGGCAGAGGTATAAGCCTGAAAATAATTTTAGTTATAACTGCAAGAGTTCCTTCGCTGCCAACAATAAGCTGCGTTAGATTATATCCCGACACATTTTTTAAAACCCTGCCGCCGGTGTTAACAATTTCGCCGGTAGGCAGAACAGCTTCAAGACCAAGCACATAATCTTTTGTGACACCATACTTAACAGCCCTGGGGCCTCCTGAACACTCGGCAAGATTGCCGCCTAAGTGACATGAACCGCGTGAAGCAGGGTCAGGCGGGTAGAACAATCCAAGTTTTTCAACTTCTTCCTGGAACACCTGCGTAATCACTCCCGGTTCAACAAATGCCTGGTAATTCTTTTCGTCAATCTCAATTATCCTGTTGAACTTCTCCATTGATAAACAAATACCGCCGTGCACAGCAAGCGCGCCGCCGGAAAGTCCCGTACCGCCTCCCCTTGGCGTCACAGGAATATTATTTTCATTGGCAAGCTTTAGAATTTTGGATACCTGTTGGGTGTTTTGAGGTTTTACAATTACTTCGGGAGGAAAAGAATAATCTTCGGTTTCATCTTCGCCATAGAGTTTTAATGATTCAGCATCTAAGATAACAGAATCATTCCCCGCAATGCTTTTAAGTTCATCAACAATTGAAGAAGAAACTTTGTTATAGCCCGCCATTAATTTTTTGGCGAAATTATTTTGTTGATAGCGACAAGCTGTTTTAATAGGGCTTCCAGCTTGTTAAGCGGCAGCATTGACCTGGAATCGCTGAGCGCTTTAGACGGATTAGGATGAGTTTCAATAAACACGCCGCTAACGCCGGCTGCTACAGCGGCCCTGGCAATTGGCGCTACAAATTCAGGAGAACCCCCTGATATTCCTTTTTCTTTTGAAGGCATCTGAAGCGAATGAGTCGCATCAAACACAACGGGGTATCCGAATTTACTCATGATCGGCAGGGAGCGCATATCAACAACAAGGTTGTTGTACCCAAACGTTGTTCCGCGTTCAGTAATTAAGATCTTTTTATTGCCGGTGGCTTCAATTTTCTTTATGGCATAGATAATATCATCAGGCGCCATGAACTGACCTTTTTTGACATTAATTATCTTCCCTGTTTCACCTGCAGCCTCAAGAAGCTCGGTTTGTCTTGATAAAAATGCGGGGATCTGGAGGATATCAACATAATTTGCCGCAATAATCACTTCTATTTCGGAATGAACATCTGTCAACACAGGCAAATCAAGTTTTTCTCCTATATTTGAAAGTATTTCCAGAGATCTTTCCACGCCTATTGACCGGAAGGAACCTCCGCTCGTGCGGTTTGCCTTCTTATATGATGCTTTGAAAATATACGGGATGTTGAGCTTGCCGCATATATCCTTTATTTTCCGGGCGATATCCATGCAAAGCTTTTCGGATTCAACTACGCACGGGCCTGCAATCAAAAAGAGATTATTGTTGTTCTTTATGTCAACAGGCTTGCCGCCGGAATATATTAAAATGCCGTTTTTCAATTGTTTTGGTATGATTATGCTGCAAAGTTATCAATTAAAGATATCTTTAACAATGAAAATGAAAACAGCCCCGCCTCGCCACCGTCCCCCTCTACGGGGATTGTTTTTAAAAAGCTAATTGATTAAAATTAAACATGAAAACAACGCTAATTTCGCTCATAATAGTCCTTGTTATTTCTTCAACTTCATTTGCCCAGGATGATAAACCCACAACGCAAAAACCAAATCTTAAAATAAAGAAAGAGACAGTTAATAACTGGTCTTTAAATCTTACTTTTTCGGATAACGGATTTGGTTTTGGGGCCACTAAGTTCACTCAGCTTGGAAGAGACGCTTCCGGGTTTGCAAGCATAGAATTTTCCGGAGCAAAAGATGACAGGGAATTTGAACAATACGATATTTACGGAAACTCATATACGCCTGATAAAGTAAACCGACTGTTTATGTCGGTAATGTCTATAGGAGCTCAGTTCAGGTTATTCAGAGAAGACGTGACGGACAATCTGAGGCCTCATATAAATGTTGGAGTAGCCCCGTCGATGATATTATATACACCATATAACCAGTCGTTTCTATCGAGCTTTAAATGGGCGCAGGCAAAATATACCGTCGGCGCGTTTGCAGGTATCGGGCTGGATTACGTATCAAATAAGCATTCATCGTTGAACATGGATATCAGGTACTACTATATAAATCTGTTCGGTCAGGGCGTTTACAGTATTTCAACGAATGAAAAGAAATACTTCGGCGGAGTATATTTTGTGTTCTCGTATAATTTTATGCATTAATTTCGAGTGTATAGAGTGAGTAGATTGTTATAGAGTGAGTAGAGTAAAATAGAGTTTATAAAAAGTAAAAGAGAGTTAATCACTCTCTTTTTTTATACACTTAACCTATTCAAAGAAGAAAACCAAGAATTCCCGCTTGCTCGGGAATGACAACATTTCTCATTATTTAACCAAAACCATTTTCTTGTTCATCACATAATCACCAGCCTCTATTCTATAGAAATAAACGCCGGATGCAAGATTCGTTCCGTTGAAATCAACCGAATAGCTTCCAGCTTTCTTAAATTCATCTACGAGCTTTACTACTTCATTGCCAAGCATGTCATAAACTTTGATTGATACATTTGCATCTTTAGGTAAATCAAATTTAATTGCCGTAGTCGGGTTAAATGGGTTAGGATAATTCTGATATAGCTTAAACTGATTTGGTATTTCATTTCCCAATTGGCTAATACCTACTAAGCCAAACTTCAAATAGATTTCATTCCATAATTCAGAATTGGACCCATCATAACTCAGCGCCCAAATGCCAATGCCCCCCATATTATCTGAATTAACCAGATCATATTTTAAGCCAAGACTTACCGAATCGTCATACCAGCCCTGCCGCCATCCGGACGATTGGTAATTATACCACGGAGTTAGCGAGTATGTATCCCACAATCTGCCATATGAAGCAGCACGCGTTTTCATAGATGAATACTGATAGGCGGTTCCTGTGCCGGTCGTGGTCGAGTTAATATTCTGGTTTGTTGTGGGCCACTCATATCCGTAATATGGCACGCCAAGCAAAAATTTATTTGGCGTGGCGCCGTTTGTGAGATAATAATTAACCGAATTTGTTACATTATAAGCTCCCCAAACTCCCCCGCTTTGCAAAGGCGCGCACGGTCCGGCATTAGGAGCCGTGGACCAGTAGTAATCATAACCCATCATTATCATATAATCGCAAACGTTGTTGAGCGCAACCACATTGAAGCTGTTGTTCCAGTCGACAGCAGGAAGGTCAATGGATATTTGCGAACCGGGGATTGCAGTATGCATCTGCTGGGAAAGAGCAGTCATGAATGTTGTGAGATTTGTTCTTTGAGACGACCCAACGCTTTCAAAATCTATGTTCACTCCATCAGCCTGACGGAACTGAACTAAAGCGATCAGGCTATCAATCAATGTCTGTCTTTTTACAGGGTCGCTTAAAATTCTTGTGTTTTGAGAAATACCAAAATTTGTTACAGTTAAAACAACTTTCACTCCGTATGAATGTGCTAGAGGAATTAGATTAGTTGTTCTCCAGTAATATATGTTCGTATATCCGCCGGTTGCTGTATCGACTTCATAGCTGAAATAGCCGACTGTTGTTAGCAGATTATAATTGTATGATGTATAGGCTGTTCCCACCCATGATGGGTTCCAACCAAAAATATGTTTACCGGGAGCGGGCGCTGTTATTCGCGGCGGAGCTTTGTACCCGCTTATCCTGTCAAAATCAGATTCCAGCGGAAATTTATATTTTGAATAGTATTCACTTTGGATTTGCTGAATGCTTTTGGGAGCTTCAATCTGGGCAGGCAAAAACTTAACACAGAAAGCCAATGTTAATAAAACAAATGTAATATTTAATTTGTGTTTCATTGGCAAGTTTAACGATAATACTAATTATACAAAATTACTCATTCTTATCAAAACTTAAAAACTAAAAAAGCCGTGTAATATACCCGGCTTTTTTAAAATCTTGCTAAACCTAACTGAATGCCCTAATTATGGGATAATCTCATATTGCAATGGGATTGCTTCGCTTCGCTCGCAATTGAGTTATTTCACTAACTTTTCGAACTCTTTTTCATCGATTACTTTTACGCCAAGCGATTTTGCTTTATCGAGCTTTGAGCCCGCTTCGGCGCCTGCGAGCAAGTAGCTTGTTTTCTTGCTGACCGAGGATGAAGTTTTTCCGCCTAGGTTTTCTATGAGCGCTCCAGCTTCTTCTCGCGTATATTTTTCAAGCGAGCCGGTGAGTACAAATGTGAGTCCTTCAAACTTATTTGATGTGCCGGCAATTTGCTCCGCTTCAAATTTCAATCCGGCATCACGAAGCTTTTTAATTATCTTCTGGTTCTGTTTATTATGAAAGAAATCATAAACGCTCTCGGCAATCCGCGGACCTATCTCATGAACATTTTCAATATCTTCCTGTGATGCGCTCATGAGGGTATCAACGCTTTTAAATTTCTTTGCTAGAATACGCGCTGTCCTGTCGCCAACATGCCTTATACCGATTGCAAACAACACTTTATCGAACGGACGCTCTTTGGATTTTTCTATCGAAGAAAGAATGTTATCAATGCTCTTCTCGCCAAAGCCCTCGATCTTCTTAAGTTCTTTTTCATTCTTATAAAGTTTATAGATATCTGTAATATCGTGTAAATAACCCAGCTCGATGAATTTTTCTATTATACTATAGCCAAGCCCCTCAATATCCATTGCGCCGCGGGCCACAAAATGCTCAAGCCTGCCCTGCACCTGCGCGGGACAAACAAAATTTGTGCAGTAGTAATTAGCTTCGCCTTCGGGACGGGTAAGTTCTGTTCCGCAAACCGGACATTTGGGATTGATCTTATAGGGCTTCGAATTCTTCTGACGTCGTTCTTTTACAACTTCAACAACTTTTGGAATAACGTCGCCGCCTTTTTCAATCTTCACATAGTCGCCTTCTCTTATATCTTTCCGCTCAATTTCATCTGTGTTATGCAGCGTTGCTCTGGATATAGTTGAGCCAGCCAGAAATACCGGTTCTAGCTCAGCCACGGGAGTTATGGTACCAATCCTGCCCACCTGCAGAGTAATCTTTTTCAGCTTAGTTACAGCCTGCTTAGCTTTGAATTTATACGCAATCGCCCATCGCGGACTCTTTGCGATGTAACCGATCTCATCCTGCTGGCGCAGCGAATCTACTTTAACCACAACTCCGTCAATTTCATAAGGAAGCTCGTCGCGCTTGATTTCTATTTGTTCACAGAATTTTTTAACTTCTTCAATATTATTAACAACTTTAGTGTAAGAATTAACCGGCAATCTTAACTTCTTAAGCTTCTCAAGATTATCCGAATGTGAAGTAAGCTTCTTGTTCTCATTCGGGTCTAAATGTCTAAGGTAATAGCAGAACATATTTAGTTTTCTCGCGGCAACTTCCCTTGAATCCTTAAGCTTAAGCGTTCCGGCGGCTGTATTGCGGGGATTCGCATATTTCTTTTCACCCTGGGCTTCCTGCTCCTCGTTGATCTTGAAAAAATCTTTAAGGAAAAAGAAAACCTCACCGCGAACTTCAATATCAAGTTCCTTGAAAACATTAGTTGAATTATCAAGCCTTAATGGAATTGAGCGGATTGTCCGCAGGTTGTTTGTGATCTCATCGCCGATAACACCGTCGCCTCTTGTAGCTCCCTGTACCAGCACGCCATTCCTGTAAATAAGCGATACCGCGAGCCCGTCAAACTTCAGCTCGCATACATATTTATATTTTTCTCCGGGAATCAAAGATTGTATTCGTTTGTCAAACTCATTCAGATCGTTTTCGTCGTATGAATTTGATAAGGAAAGCATTGGAACCTCATGCCGTACAGATGGGAACTCGTTACTGGCATCTCCTCCCACGCGCTGTGTTGGCGAGTCGGGCGTAATGAGCTCAGGATATTTATCCTCAATATCCTTAAGCTCTTTCATCAGCATGTCATAAGTATAATCGTCAATATCGGGACGTGCAAGCATGTAGTACTTGTAGTCGGCGTCTAATAGCCTGCGGCTAAGCTCTGCTGCGCGGTCTTTTGTTTTTTTATCCACCATTAATGATAATTGTTAAAAATGGCTTATTGATTTGCTATACCGTCTTTTTTTATTACAAGGTTTTTGATAGACATGCCGTTTAGGCTTGAAGGCTTTTTGAGAAATCTTCCGTTAAGATAAAGCTCAATAGATGAATTCCCTGTTGCGCTGAACCTGAACTGTTCTTTAGCTTTGACCTGCAGCGAGTCCTTTGCCGAGATCTCATCTTCGACAATCTTATTTTCGTCAACGTAAACTTTTATCCTTACGTCTTTGAGCGCCTTTATCATTAACTTAAGCGAGTCGTCTTTAACTGAAGAAGTTTCTTTGCTGAGTGAGTCCTGGTTCTTTTTGCCGTTTATTTTATTTTCGTAATCATCCGATATCTCGTTGAAGCTCTTTGGCTTAACGTCGGTTCTGGTTTTATCTTTCGAAACATTCAGATAATTTATAAGGTAATAAACTCCCGCCGCCACAAGCAATATCAAAATACCGAGCAGTATCTTCTGAGTCCATGACTTAGCTGAAAATGTTTTTTTATCGAGTTCGTTTTCTTCCTTAAAGAAAGTATACTGAGGCGTTGGCTTTACTTTGTCTTCTTCCGTTATCTGGCTTCTGTAAACGGTTTCGCGTTCTTTAGGAGGTTCGGCGGTTTTATGAACTGAATCAGATTCAGAGATCTTTTCAGTTGAATCAGTTTTCTTTTCGGTGCGCTTAGCGTAAAATCCGGCTTTCGCTTTATCATAATCATTGAGAAGATGGTTTTCACTTTCGCCGATTGCGCGCGCGTATTCTTTTACGAAAGAACGGATATATGTTTCGGGCTGAAAATCAAAAACGCCGGATTCAAGAAGATTAAGGAACTTCGGATTTATCCTTGTTTCAGAGGAAATTTCAGCGATGGATATCCCTTTGGATTCCCGTAATTTTTTTAGATCTTCACCAAAGTCTTTGAGTTGCGCCAATTGCGTTGTGTATGATTAATGAGCCTTCGTAATTTCAAAAAATAATTTAACTTTGTTTGAATTTCAATGTAATATTCTGCATTTAGCCCGAATAACTGACTGTAAAGCCCAAACTTCCGGAGAAGGTGGCTTTAACAGAATTCTAACCTTGAAACAAGGTCGCCAGCCTTGATAACTATCGCTCCTTATTACTTTGAATAACTTTACAAAATAAAGTATATTAATTGATTAATGCTTAACTTTTGCAAGGTATATTTCGATTATCTTAAGTTCGAAGGCAGCGACAGGCTTGACCTTATTAACAGGCTCTCCACCAACGAAGTTAACTCTCTGGAAAAATATAAGGGCACAAAGACTATTCTGACCTCCGATAAGGGCAGGATAATTGATGTTATTACAATGTTTAACTTCGGGGATTTTGTCTTTGCATCATGCTCAGCCGGTAATTCTGACAAGGTTCTGGCGCACCTTGAAAAGTATACTATTATGGATGACTTCAGGGCAACCAATATGGCGGGCACACATGAGACTTTGCTGTTTATTGGGGATGAAACCGGAGCTTACTCAAAGGAGTTATTCGGAACAGATGCTACAAGTTTCACAAACAACGATTTTTTGGTTCTTTCTGAGGAGAATAACGACGCAATAGCTTCGCATAATGATGATGCCTTAGGCGGATTTTATTTTATCTATGCAAACGAGGAAAAGCAGCATTGGGAAAGGAAACTGTTCTCGCCTGCTTTAGCAGGTAAATATGATTTGAAAGAACTGACAGCAGGTGAGCAGGAAGTGAAGCGGATTGAACTTGGTATCCCCGGATTTGGAAAAGAATTGAGCGAGCTGACAAATCCGCTTGAATGCGGACTTTGGGATTATGTAAGTTTTACAAAAGGTTGTTATATCGGACAGGAAGTGATTGCCAGGCTTGACACGTATGATAAGATCAGTAAGCATCTGGTGGGAATAAAATCTGAAGAAGAAATTTCAGTATTAGCTACGCCCGGAGAAACAAAGATACTGCTTAATGATAACCAATGCGGCTTTGTGACAAGCGCGGCGGTGTCAGGAAAGTTTGGGAATATTGCGCTTGGGTTTGTTAAGACAATTTTATTGGATTACGAAAAAGATTATAAGATCAGAACAGCCGATAAGGTAATTGATTGCAGAATAGTAAAATTACCTTTCGGTCAAAATATAGAATAATTACGCTGTACATTTTTTAAAACAATTTTTTGAAGAGGTTTAAAAATGATCAACAAAATAATAGAAACTCTTGGCGCTGATTCAGGGCTGCTTGAACATAAATGCGGCACAATACCTAAAGAACAATTACATCTTCCGGGACCGGATTTTGTTGACCGCGTCTGGAAAGATTCCGACCGCTCGCCTAATGTTCTAAGGAACATGATGTCGATATTTAATCACGGGCATCTTTCAGGAACGGGTTATCTTTCAATACTTCCGGTCGACCAGGGAATAGAACACTCAGCGGGCGCTTCATTCGCGCCGAATCCGCAGTACTTTGATCCTGAAAACATTGTAAAACTTGCTATTGAAGGCGGATGCAATGCTGTAGCATCAACGCTCGGCGTACTTGGCTCGGTTTCCAGAAGATATGCGCACAAGATTCCCTTCATACTTAAGATTAACCACAATGAATTTTTGACATATCCGAATAAATACGACCAGATATTATTTGCCAATGTCGACCAGGCTTTTGATATGGGCGCGGTTGCTGTGGGAGCGACAATATATTTCGGTTCAGAAGAATCCGGAAGGCAGCTTGAGGAAATCACTGAAGCATTTTCTTACGCGCATGAATTGGGATTGGTTACAGTATTGTGGTGTTATCTCAGGAACCCAGCGTTCAATGTTAAGGGAGATAAGGATTATCATTTATCAGCTGATTTAACCGGGCAGGCAAATCACCTGGGCGTCACAATTGAAGCAGATATTATAAAGCAGAAGCTGCCCGAAAATAACGGCGGGTACAACGCGCTTAAGTTCGGAAAGACAAGCAAGCTTGTTTATGAAAAGCTGACAACGGATAATCCAATTGACTTAACCCGTTACCAGGTTATAAATTGTTATATGGGCCGCGCGGGATTAATAAATTCAGGCGGCGCTTCAACCGGCAAAGGCGATTCTGATCTGAAAGAAGCGGTAAGGACAGCGGTAATAAATAAGCGTGCAGGCGGTATGGGGCTGATATCAGGCAGGAAAGCTTTCCAAAAACCGATGAAAGACGGCGTAGAGCTTTTGAACGCTATACAGGATGTATACAAGACTAAGGAAGTAACTGTAGCATAATTAATCAAACAAAACTAAATGAACAAAACGTTAAAAGTAGCGGCAGCTAAACACAGGAAAAAAGCTAAAAAAGCCAAGGCAAGGATAAAAGAATCTAAAGCCAAAGCAAAAAGCAAATAAAGCCCGATGAAGAATTACCTGCTGCTGGGGTTTATAACTCTGGCAGCCTGTTTTACGCCTATTTTCGCCAAGATAACAGTCGCTGAGATATCGCCCCTATCGCTTGGTTTTTTCCGTTTCGGCGCAGCGGCGGTTTTATTTTATATAACCTTAAAAGCAAGAAAGCAAAATCTTAAATTTGACAGGAAAGATTATCCCAGGTTAATTCTTCTCGCTTTGCTGTGTATCCCGCTTAACCAGTTTTTCTTCCTCACCGGAATTAAGCAAACATATGCTTCGCACTCAGGTATTATTTATTCGCTGAACCCGGTTTACGCATATGTTATCGCAGTCTTAATCAAAAATGAAAAATTTTATTATTCTAAGCTGTTTGCGATTGCGCTTACCGTTATCGGCATTTTTTTTGTTTTCTCTGAGGGGTTTTTTAAGTCTGCTTCCGCAGGGAATGTACTTCATGGCGATACCCTGCTGCTTTTTGCCGTCCTTACATTTTCACTGTATTTAACTCTCGGAAAATCCACAATTGATAAATACGGGGCGCTTAAAGTATCAGCGTTTGTTTTTTTATGGGGCACAATATTATATATACCGCTCTTTTTATACGACGTACATAACTTTACGCTGGCAAATCTTACGTACAAAGGTATTTGGGGCTATCTTTTCCTTACTGTAATTGTATCTTACCTTGCTTATTTTGCATGGTATTATGCTTTGAAAAGCATTGCCGTAAGTAAAGTAACAACGCTTTCGAATATTTCTCCGCTGCTAACGGTTTTCTTTTCGATAATATTTCTTGGAGAGACGATTTCTATTTACTTTATAATAGGCGGCGTAATAACTTTAATTGGAGTATTTATAATGCACAGAATAAGTATTGAACTATCATAATATATGGCTAAATCAAATCTAAATATTGGGTTAACAGGATGCGGGCATCTTGGTTCCATTCATGCTAAGTTAATAGCAAGTATTGCAGTTGAAAATAATTCAGTAACCTTTGCCGGAGTTTATGATGTTGCCGAAGAAAAAGCGGAAAAGACCGCCTCCCAGTTCGGAGTTAAAGCGTTTAACTCTTTTGATGAAATGCTTAATGAAATTGATACGCTGATAATTGTCACTCCCACATCAA
>CAZMRG010000007.1:0-40078 GCA_964568655.1 uncultured Ignavibacteriales bacterium
AAATGCCCTTGACCAGCTTGGCCCACGCGTTGCGCACCCATGAGGTCATTTTCGCTTATCGTGCCGGATTTTATTTTATCAATTTCTTCGTCAATTTCATTCTCAAGTTTGTGCAAGTCAGTGTTCTTAAGGCCTGTAGATGAAACTATGAACAATCCTCCAAGCTCATTATCCCATATAAATGAGCCTATCGACTTTGCCAACTTCTCATCGTAGATTATCCTTTTGTACAACCGCGAGCTTCTTCCATCGCTGAGAACCGAGCTAAGCAAGTCGAGGGAGTGAATGTCATCTGATGATATTCCCGGTATCTTATATCCTATGAATATCGCAGGCAGCTGAACGTTTTCATAAATTGAGTCTACCTGCTCGCCTTCATTATATTGTATCGGAGTATAATTATTCTTAATTGTTCGGGCAGGTTTCAATCCGCCGAAGTATTTTGCGACCAAAGCTTTGGAGCTATCGTAATTAATATCGCCTGAGATAACAAGTACAGCGTTATCAGGCGAGTAGTACTTCCTGTAGAATTCCTGAGCGTAGCTCAGGTCGGCTGCATTCAGGTCTTCCATGCTTCCAATCGGAAGCCATTCATATGTTTGGCCTTTGAATGCGCGTTTATAGAGATTTTCCCACCTGCTGCCGTAAGGAGCATTATCATATCTTTGTCTTTTCTCTTCTTTCACAACTTCACGCTGGTTATCAAAATTTTCCTGCGTCACATTTAGATAGCTCATCCGGTCCGATTCAAGCCAAAGCGCCAGCTCAAGCTGGTTAGAAGGCAATGTTTCAAAATAGTTTGTTCTATCCTGGTTGGTAGTTCCGTTGAGCGTACCGCCGGCCTTCTGTATATATGTAAAATGCTCGGTCTTGCCTACATCTTTTGAACCCTGGAACATCATATGCTCAAAAAGATGGGCAAAGCCCGTTTTGCCGGGGTCTTCGTCTTTAGCCCCAACATGATACCAAATATCCACCGATACTATAGGATTGGTATTATCCTGATGGAGAGCTACATGCAGGCCGTTATCAAGGTCGTATTCCCTGAATTCTATTTTAGGTTGAGTTTTCACACTGGAAATTGTCAAGAAAGTAAGTACTAAAATGGAAATTTTGTACATTACGGACGGTTAAAAAGCTTATAAAAACGAAAAATAGTCATGTTGAATTTAAGAAAAAAGCTAAATAATTTTAAAGAATAACACTTTATACTTTATTGTGTTTCGTGTTAATTTCAAAAACGAAATACTGTTATTTTTGATGCTGGCGAATCCTGTGTAGGATTTTACCTTTTTTTAAGTAGGATTATTAATTATTTTATATCAGTAAGTTACGCTTCAAGTGAAAGAAATCTTCTATATTTCCAATTTAATAAGTTTCTCAAGATTTATACTTCTTGCTGTAATGGCACATTTTCTGCTGCAGGAAAATTATCCTTTTGCAATTGGTTTACTGGTACTTATATGGATATCCGATCTGCTGGACGGACATTTTGCAAGAACACGCAATGAAATATCGGAACTTGGTAAAATTATCGACCCTCTGGCTGACAAAGTAACTATTACGGTTATTATTTTAATACTCCTTTTACTGGGTGTGGTTCCGCTTTGGTTCGTAATTTTAACTATTATGCGTGATGTTATTATTTTTTCAGGTGGATTATATTTAAAGTACAGGAAAAATATCGTTTTACAGTCTAATTGGACCGGCAAGATGACCGTCTTTTTTATAGGTTTCACTTTGCTGATATTGATGGCGGTGAGATGGCTTAGAATAACTTATCCTGCCTATCATATTGAATTTGCGGAACTTTTTTCGAGGATTTTCATTTTAATATCTATAGTATTAGCTTTTATTTCTTTAGTAACATATGCCAGAATATTCAGAGAAGAACTGAAATGACATTTTTAAATTTCATTTACATCGCCTAAAGGAGGGAGATTAATGGAAGCAACAAAACAAAGAGTCAGAACGCTCACGAAAAGAGATATTGAGATCAAGCTTTCTAAAAAATTTGAAGGCAGGAAACTGACCGAAAAAGCTGTAGTAGATGCTCTGTTCGAGTCAATAAGAGAATTGCTTATGACTGCAAACCCGGCTTTAAGAATTGAGATCCGCGATTTCGGCGTCTTTGAAGTTAAAACTACAAAGGCTAAACCAAAGGCAAGAAACCTTAAAACCGGCGAGTTCGTATTTGTTCCCGCAAGGAAAAAAATGCATTTTAAACCGGGCAAGCTGCTTAAGGAATTTCTTAAAACACCTTTAGCTTAGAAAAGTATAGAATAGAGCTTTTCATTTTCATTATTTCTTTCATTTACAAGCAGTGTATAATATTGCTACGGGTTAAATTGGCCTGTGGTCCGAATATTTATGTCCTGTCTTTATCTTTAAAACAATAATTAATGGGAAAAATTCTGGGTATTGACCATGGGTCAAAAAGAATCGGCATTGCGCTTAGCGATGAATCTAATACCATTGCCTTCCCGAAAGATATAATTGAAACTGGCGGCAAATATTTGAACATAATCGCGGAGTTTGTAAAATCTAATGACGTTTCAACAGTTGTTATCGGCTATCCTCTGAATATGAAGGGTGAAATGTCAAAACAAACAGAAGTGGTTTCAGATTTTATTGATCAGCTGAGAGAGATCCTTCCTGAGAAGATTGAACTGGTGAAATGGGATGAGCGGCTCACTTCGAAGATGGCTGAGAGCTTTGTGATCGACTCAGGGATGAAAAAGAAAAAAAGGCAGGACAAGTCAAATCTCGATACTCTATCTGCCGTGTTTATTCTCCAAAGCTATCTCGATAGGCGCCCTCCTATGAAATCGTAATATACTTTAGTAAGAGTAAATCGAAATTATGGATTTGTTAATTTAACGAATCTTATTAATTTGATATATCGTTAAATTTGATGGATCTTTTGTTCTTTTGGCTTGTTGTGAATTGATGCGTTTATGTTATATTTGTTTTTCTTATTGTTATTTTTTCAATCTGATAATCTGATAATTTGATAATCTTCTATCTGACAATCTATGCTGTATCTGTCCGAATTAAATGAGCTTATTGAAGGCGGCGAGAATTCCAAAGTAGAGTTTAAGCGAAAGTTTTCCGAGTCTGAGAAGATTGCAAAAGAGATGATCGCGTTTGCGAATACTAAGGGCGGCAGAATACTTTTCGGCGTTGATGATGATAAAACTGTAGTAGGCGTTGAAAGTGAAAAAGGCGAGATAGAGCTTATTGATATGGCGGCTAAATTTTATTGCGAACCCCCGGTAGAATACAATTCAGAGATAATCCACATATACAGAAAAGATGTTGTTGTTATACATGTGCCTGAAAGCCGGACGAAGCCTCACCGCTTAATTGAAAACGGAAAAAGCGATGACGACCCTTACAAAGTTTATGTAAGATTAAATGACCGCTCGGTGTTAGCGTCCAAAGAAACAATCCGCGTGCTTAAAAAAACAAACCCTGATTCGCCTCCGCAAATAATTAATCTTGATGAAAAAGAACGTGCGCTGCTCGATTATCTTGGCAAGAATGAACGCATAACAATGCGTGAGTTTAAAGATATGATGAACATCTCAAACCGCCGCGCCAGCCGCATACTTGTAAACCTCGTTCGCGCCCGCTTAATTACCCTGCACTCACTGGAAAAAGAAGATTTTTTTACGTTGAGCTAAAATTCTGATTTACACCTGACCCGAAATTCATATTTCTTATAATTTTCGATTTTGCTATTGATTTTTCCTGCAGCCGTGGGTATTTTCTTTATGCGTTTCATCAAATTTACAGCGGCATCCCTTATATAATTAAATCATAAATTTGAATACAGGAATTTCTCAAATTCAATCAAATACAATCATGAAGAATTCATATAAGCTGACTCTGATATTTGTTCTTATCGCAAGCTTTAGTACGGGCAGTAAAAGTTTTGCCGATGGTTATAATTCAATCTTTACTTATAACGGAAGCTTGTTATGGGTTGTAGGTTCTAACGGAACCATATTGCGCTCCGGGGACGGCGGCGCTTCTTTCCAAAACCGGTCTATTGGCACGGTAAACTACAATTCGGTAACGGGTAAATTTCCTCTGTCTTATTGGATAGCAGGCGATAGTGGTATAGTTCTGCAAAGTTCCAATGCCGGCATATCGTTTACTCAACATAACATTGGAACAGCCGAGAAATTAAATTCTGTATATTTTTACGACGCAAATACCGGATGGCTGGCCGGAAGCGCGGGTAATATTTACAAATCGACAAATTCAGGTTTAAACTGGATAATGCAGGTCTCTCCTGTAACTACATCTCTTAATAAAATAAAGTTCAGCGATGCAAATACCGGCGTTGCCTGCGGCAATAACGGAGTCGTTCTTCTTACGACAAACGGCGGAAATAACTGGAATCCTTCAGCCACGTTAGTAAATAAGAATTTACTGGCTCTCGATTTTATTGGAAACACAATAATAGTATCCGGCGCGGATGAAGCCGTAATGAAGTCAACAAATTTCGGGGGGAGCTGGAGCATTATAGATTACAAGATCTCAACAAAGCCCGATATCGGAGGTTTATACATGACCGGCCCGTCCACATTTTATTCTTGCGGAGTCGGCGGCTTTATACGTAAATCAACTGACGGCGGAAATACATTCTCTTTTCAAAACAATCCTGCCTGGGCGGACCTGGGACAAATATTCTTCTATGATACGCTTAAGGGCTGGGCTCTAAGCAATAACGCTAATATAGTATTAAGAACTTCAGACGGGGGCGTCCATTGGAATATGCCGAACGGAACATCGCAGTCTCTCTCATGGGAGCTTAAAGTCCCTTTGCAGTTCTATACTTCTTCCGGCAATGTATTTTTTCAAAGCCCATGGAATAAAAAAGAAATATTTGTCACTAAGGCAAATACAGTTTACCGCACATTGAATGTCGGTGAATCATGGAGCGCTATAGGAGCGCCGCTTCCATTTGGTCAAATTTCTAATTCTATTTATGTTTCTTCAAAAGATACAAATATATTTTTAGTCGCCATTGATAGTTCTGATGACAATCATGCCAGGGTGATGCGTTCAACTGATTATGGACAGACGTGGTCCACAAGTTTTTCCGGTTTCAGGTCGTCAGACGGAACCCCCCTCGCCATAGATCCCAATCATCCGGACACAATTTATTACGGGCTGCAAAGCTCGGTTTTGTATCGTTCCACAAATTTTGGCCTTACATGGGCGCCTGCCGGTTCGCAGATATTTGATAATGTGTGTTATATAAAAGTTCTACCGGGTAATTCAAATACTATACTGGTTGGAGGGAGGGATAATTTCCCCGACACCCTGGCAACTATTTTCCGTTCAACCGATTTTGGAGTTTCGTGGACGCAGGTTGATTCAAATACCGGCGACTTCCCCGAACTTCCATGCATCATGACGTCTCCACTAACTACAACAATTTATGCAGCTGAATTTGAAGGTGATAACGGAGGGGTCAAGCGCTCTACTAATCTTGGAGCCTCCTGGACTTTTATCAATATTGATGAATATGTCTGGAGTATCGATATCGCAAGGGATGATCCGAATGTTTTTGTATATGCAGATTGGGGCGGAGGCATTAATACGGGATATATTACATATGATGCAGGAGTTCATTTTACATTGCTCCCCACAGTGTCTTCAACTGAAGGTAACTTCTCCGTTTATTTTTACAACCGAAATACTTTGTTTTTTCAGCAGCCTTATGGATTTTATAAACTGAAAGTTACAACAAGCTCGCCAATTGGCATTCAGCCTATATCGACTGAAATCCCGAAACAATTTTCGATGTCGCAAAATTATCCGAATCCGTTTAATCCGAATACGAAAATTAAGTTTGATATACCCGCAAATGTGAAACGTGAGACGTCAAACGTGAGACTCATAATTTTTGATATTCTTGGCAGAGAAGTTGCTAAGCTTGTTGACCAGCGCCTCCAGCCGGGAAGTTATTCCGTCGATTGGGATGCATCAAATTATCCTAGCGGAGTGTATTTTTATAGAATACAAACGGATAACTTTACCGAGACAAAAAAGATGATTCTGTTGAAATAGAAAAATATTATTACTTTTTGTGAATCTTATGATCTTGAATCTGATAATCTGATAATCTATTTTTTCATTTTTTCCTGAAACCTAAATACGTATATTTGCATTAGTTCTTTAACAGGGGTGCTTCCTGAATTGGGAGGCTGAGAGTAATACCCTCTGAACCTGATCCGGGTAATGCCGGCGTAGGAAAATGATAAAAACAGATTTTTTAATGCCGTTTATCTTTTTTTCAAGTCCGTATGAACAACGGAACAGGCGAAAAAGGTGGACGGCTTTTGCTTTAATTGCGAGGAGGGCTTTAGCCCCCACGAAGCAATCCCATTGATAGCGTTAATAGTTTATAAAGTTCATAAAGTTTATAAAGTAAAATAAGGGTAAAATGGAAAACAAAATCATTTCAAACGGCAACGGACATTCCAAAAAGGAAGAGTTTCTTCCTAAGAGCAAAAAAGTTTATGTGAAAGGGAAAATTCACAAAGATATTAATGTGCCTTTCCGTGAAATTGAGCTTAGCGATACCAGACTTCCCGATGGAAGCATAGAGAAAAATGAATCGCTGGTAGTTTATGACCCAAGCGGTCCGTGGGGCGATGAAAAACAATCATGCGACGTAAGAAAGGGTTTGCCTGCTTTAAGATTGAATTGGATAAAAGACAGGGGAGACGTTGAAGAATATGAAGGCAGAACAGTTAAGCCGGTTGATAACGGCTACCTATCGCATGATGATATTGAGATCGCAAGGAATCTGTTGAATGGAAAGCTCGAACATTTTCCGGGATTGAAGCGTAAACCGCTCAAAGCTAAAAACAGCGCATCGGTTACTCAAATGTACTATGCTAAAAAAGGAATCATCACTCCCGAAATGGAATACATTGCCATTCGCGAAAATCTAGGCAGGGAATCTGCAATAGAAACCGGATTGAAAAATGACCTGATGAGAAACGCACTCAACTGGCAGCATAAAGGGCAATCGTTTGGAGCAAGTTTGCAATCTTATATTACTCCGGATTTCGTTAGAGAAGAAGTAGCAAAAGGACGCGCTATTATTCCTGCAAACATCAATCATCCTGAATCAGAACCAATGATAATAGGGCGCAACTTTCTGGTTAAAATTAATGCAAACATCGGCAACTCAGCCGTCGCATCATCAATTGAAGAAGAAGTAGAAAAAATGAGATGGGCAACCAAGTGGGGGACAGATACTGTTATGGATCTATCCACGGGTAAAAATATTCACGAAACACGCGAATGGATCATTAGGAATTCACCTGTGCCAATTGGAACGGTTCCAATCTACCAGGCCCTGGAGAAAGTCGAAGGCAAAGCTGAAGAATTAACATGGGAAGTTTTCCGCGATACATTAATTGAGCAGGCTGAGCAGGGCGTCGATTACTTTACTATTCATGCCGGGGTTTTGCTAAGATACGTTCCTTTAACAGCAAGCCGTTCATGCGGAATTGTTTCGCGCGGCGGAAGCATAATGGCTAAGTGGTGCCTGGCGCATCATAAAGAAAGCTTCCTGTATACTCATTTCAAAGATATTTGCGAGATTATGAGAGCTTATGATGTTTCGTTCTCGCTTGGCGATGGCCTGCGACCCGGCGCTATTGCAGATGCAAATGACCGCGCGCAGTTTGCCGAACTTGAAACTCTTGGAGAGCTTACCAATATTGCATGGAGCGCTGATTGCCAGGTTATGATTGAAGGTCCCGGACATGTGCCAATGCATATGATAAAAGAGAACATGGATAAACAGCTGGAGATTTGTCACGAGGCTCCCTTCTATACATTGGGTCCATTGACAACCGATATTGCCCCCGGTTACGACCATATTACGAGCGCAATAGGCGCGGCTATGATCGGATGGTTTGGAACAGCAATGTTATGTTATGTGACCCCAAAGGAACATCTCGGACTTCCGGATAAAAAAGACGTAAAAGACGGCGTAATAACTTATAAGATTGCTGCGCATGCGGCCGATCTTGCCAAAGGACATTCCGGCGCGCAGATAAGGGATAATGTTCTATCGAAAGCAAGATTTGAATTCCGCTGGGAGGACCAGTTTAATCTATCTCTCGATCCGGAAACAGCGCGAGAGTTCCATGACGAAACTATGCCCGCTGAAGGCGCGAAGCTTGCTCATTTCTGTTCAATGTGCGGCCCCCATTTCTGCTCTATGAAAATCACAGAGGACGTACGTAAGTATGCTATTGAAGTAGGCGTTACCGAAGAAGAGGCGCTAAAGCTTGGCATGGCAGAAAAGAGCAAAGAATTTGTGGAGTCCGGGGCTGAAGTTTATAATAAATTTTAAGTAATTTATTTGTCATTCCCGCGAAGGCGGGAATCCAGATCTTGATTTTTGAATTTTTCCTGGGGCCTTGTGCCTTCCTTGGCAAATAAAAAAAAATTGTTATGAGAAAAATAATTATACTAACGGTTTTAGCTTTGTCTTTGATTTCTTCTTATTCTCAGGATTTGCCTAAAGGCGCTATTCAGCTAAAACCAGATGATATAAAATGGATCGATGCGCCTTCTCCATTGCCGCACGGTTCTAAGCTTGCGGTTCTTGAAGGAAATCCGAAACAGGAGGGATTATTCACAATTCGTGCGATGTTCCCGCCATATTTTAAGATTGCGGCGCACAATCATGCCTCTGATGAAAGAGTCACAGTGATTTCAGGCGCCGTTTATGTTGGCTTCGGAGATAAGATGGATACAACAGTTGCGAATAAATTCACAGAGGGATGTTATTATTTAAATCCTGCTGGAGCTAATCATTATGTTTTTACTCAGGGCGAAGGATGTGTGATTCAAATAACAGGATTGGGGCCATGGACAATAAATTATATCCGGGAAACTCAAATTGAAAAATAAAAATGGGATTCCCGCTTTCGCGGGAACGAGTTTATGCAGAATCAAAAAATAATAATCATAGGCGGCGGGATAATTGGACTTTCTTTGGGATGGCAGCTTGCCAAAAAAGGGAAAGATGTTGAAATCCTGGAGCGCGGCAAAGCAGGCGGCTCAGCAAGCTGGGCGGCTGCAGGAATGCTTGCGCCGCAGGCTGAAATGGGATTTGAAGATATTGAGATGTTCAATCTGTGCAGAAAAAGTCTTGAAATGTATCCTGTATTTGTAAACGAATTGTATGAAGATAGCGGAATTAAAGTTGAGGTCGAAAAAACCGGGTGTATCTTGCCAGCGTTCGACCGGGATGACGCTGAAAGATTAAGAAGGCTGTATGATTTCCGTGAAAAGATCGGTTTGGCTGTTGTTTGGCTGACAGGTTCTGAAGCCAGAGAGATCGAGCCGTTTCTTTCGCCTAAATGCACAGGGGCAATATGGATAGAAGATGATGCGCAGATAAATAACCGAAGACTGCTTGAAGCGCTCAAAATAGCATTTGAGAAGAAAGGCGGCAAGCTCTATGAAGAACATCCGGCTGATATGATCAATATCGAAAACGGCGCTGTTACAGGCATAAATATCCAAGGATATGATATGGAATCTGACGCAGTCGTATTGGCTGCAGGCGCCTGGTCAAAACAAATAGAAGGGTTGCCTGAAAATCTTTTGCCGCCGGTCAGGCCGGTTAAGGGGCAGATAATAAATCTGAGGCTGAACGATTCATGTAAAGTTACAAAAGTCGTTCGCGCGCCTGATGTTTATCTGCTGCCAAAGAGCGATGGCAGGCTGGTTATAGGCGCAAGTAATGAAGAAATGGGATATGATACAAATCCTACCGCGGGAGAAATTTTCAGGCTGCTTGAAAGAGCTTGGGAAGCAGTGCCATCTGTTTATGATCTGCCGATTGAATCGATTGAAGCGGGACTTCGTCCCGGTAGCCGCGACCATATGCCAATCATAGGCGATTGCGATGTGAAAGGATTATACTTTGCGACCGGGCATTATAGAAACGGAATTTTGCTCACTCCTATTACCGCTTTTGAATTATCAAAATGGATCGTTACCGGAGAAAAATCGGACTACCTGAAAGATTTTCAAATCTCCAGATTTTATAAAGAAGAGGTAAAATGAAAATAAAAGTAAACGGAAAAGAAGAAGTGTTGGAAGATTCCATGAAGCTTTCGGAGTACGTATCTATCAGTCTGAATGGAAAAGAACCCCGCGGCATTGCGGTAGCGCTAAACGATTTCATCATCCCGAAACAAAAATGGGAGTCAGTATTAATAAATGAAAACGATTCAATTGAAATTGTGCATGCAGTGCAAGGAGGATAATTACAATTGAGAATTACGAATTACAATTGAACAAAGAAAAATTATAAGAATATTAAATGAGCAGTTTAATAATAGCAAATAAAACATTTAACTCAAGATTAATAGTCGGTACATCGCGTTACCCGGACCCGCACACAATGCTTGAAGCGCTTGCCGAAAGCGGCGCTGAAATGGTTACAGTTTCGGTTAGGCGTTTGAATCTGAATGCTTCTAACGGGCAGGAAAGTATTCTTGGTATGCTCGATAGGCATAAGTATTCAATTCTTCCCAACACCGCGGGTTGTTATACGGCAAAAGAAGCCGTTTTAACAGCGCAGCTTGCGCGCGAAGCGCTCGAAACTAACTGGGTTAAGCTTGAAGTTATAGGCGACGATGAAACTTTATTTCCTGATGTGACCGAGCTTCTTAAAGCGGCTGAAACTCTGCTTGCAGATGATTTTATCGTACTGCCTTATTGCAACGATGACCCGGTTACATGCAAGAAACTTGCTGATATGGGCTGCGCTGCAGTGATGCCGTTAGGCGCGCCGATAGGCTCTGGAATGGGAATAAGAAATCCATACAATATTCAAATCATAAGAGACATTATTAACATTCCTGTTATTGTTGATGCAGGAGTTGGTACGGCATCGGACGCAGCCTTGGCAATGGAGCTTGGCGTTGACGGAGTGCTTATGAACACGGCCATTGCGGGCGCCGAGCATCCTGTAAAAATGGCTAAAGCGATGAAACTGGCTATTGAAGCGGGCAGGCTGGCTTATGAATCCGGAAGAATACCAAAAAGATTATATGCGAATGCGTCCAGTCCGTTAGAAGGATTGATCAATTCCTAAGAATTTAGAAAGAAAGCAGGAATAATATGAAGAGAACATTTCAGATCTTGTTTGTTTTATCCATTTCAATTTTTCTTATGTTCAGCCGTCATTCATATTCACAGCAGCCGGTGATTGCAGGCGATTATAAAGTAGGCGATACCGCGACATGCACTATCAAGCTAATGGATAATAACACGTTTCGTGTTTTTTGGCTGAACTCAAAGGGCTCTTCAAGGCTGGTTTATAAAGAAGATATTGATGAAACCCACGAGCACATATGGCTGGAAAGGATACATGGCAAAGTTGTAGGTAATTTCATAATGCATGAGAATTATTTATCCGGACATTATGTAAGATTTTCCGATAGTTACAAGGCTGAAGTAGTTAAGATTCAGTAAGCTTTTCTAAATTTACTTATTGCTGTGAATTCTTACGGAAAAATTCCATTCCATTTATTGTTTATTTCTGACAGGCGCCTTTCGGATAAAAGTCTTGTTTCCATAGTCAAATCTGCCTTCTCAAACGGATTAAAAGCCGTTCAGATGCGCGAAAAAGATATGCCGGCCGGGGATTTGCTGAAACTTGCCGTGAAGATTGGTTCTGTGACTAAAAAATATAACGCCATATTAATAGTGAATGACAGGCTCGACGTTGCATTGTTATCCAAAGCTGACGGAATTCATGTTCCTGTGAATGGGATGAAAATTGATTGTACAAAAAAATTTACGAAAGGCCTCATTCTTGGCAAAAGCGTACACTCGCTGGGTGAATCTGTTAAAGCGCAGAAAGAAGGTTTTGATTATTTACTTTTTGGCCCTGTTTTCAGAACGCCGGCTAAAATTAAATTTGGAAAGCCGCAGGGTTTGGAAAAACTAAAACAGATTTGTTCAATGATGAAGATCCCTGTATTTGCAGTGGGGGGCATTACTCCAAAAAGAGCAAAAAAATGTCTGAATGCAGGCGCATATGGAGTTGCTGTCATCAGGCCCATATTGAAATCGTATAACTTGGCCCGTACTTTAAAACAATTTGAAAATGAAATGGGAGAGCTGTAATTGAAGCCCGCAATTGGAAAACTTTGCGTAATTACCGATACTGCCATCCAGCATAAATACTCGCATTATGAAATTGCTGAAATGGCTATCGATGGCGGCGCAGATATGATCCAATTCAGGGACAAGGTCATGTCGACAGGCGAAATGATAAACACGGCTTTTCAACTTCGCGAATTATGCAGCAGAAATGAAGTCACTTTTATTGTTAATGACAGGGTGGATATTGCATTGATCTCAGGCGCAGACGGGATTCATTTAGGGATAGAAGATATTCCGATAGCAGATGCCAGGAAACTACTGGGAAAATCAAAAATTATAGGCGGCACGGCGCACTCGCTTAGCGAAGCGCGCAAAGCCGAACAGATGGGCGCTGATTATATTGGATATGGTCACATATATCCAACTCAGACAAAGTCCAGAACCACTAAACCGAAAGGCCTGAAAAAACTTGCTGAGGTTTCAGCAAAAATAAAAATTCCGCTTATAGCTATTGGCGGAATAAGCCCGGATAATGCAGGGCAAGTAATTAATGCCGGAGCACACGGCGTTGCCGTTATCGGTTCTGTTTTGAAAAACGCTAATCCGCGCAGCGCTGTTGAAAAATTACGGAATATTATTTATGCGTGAAAAAAAGAAAATTGTTATGACCATTGCAGGCTCTGATTCAAGCGCAGGAGCCGGAATACAATCAGACCTTAAGACTTTTGACAATTACAGGGTCTATGGGCTTACAGTAATTACCGCAATCACAGCGCAGAACACAACTGGAGTTCAAAAGACTTATGAAGTTCCGCCAATTATGATTGATGCACAATTAAAGAGCTTGTTTGCGGATTTCAAAATAAGCGCAGTAAAAACGGGTATGCTTTCATCCGATAAGGCGGTTAAAGTTGTCGCAAAAAATCTGAAGGGCAAAAATCTTAAAATTGTTATAGACCCAATTGTACTTTCAAAAAATGATTTCCCATTGCTGGATACCAAAGGAATTGAAGCGCTCAAAAAATATCTGATGCCGCTTGCTTATTTAGTAACGCCGAATCTGAATGAAGCGGAATTACTTTCAGGATTCAAGATCAAATCGGGACATGAGCTTAATCTTGCCGCGAAGAAAATCTACAGCTTCGGCTGCAGGTATGTTTTAATTAAAGGGGGACATTTCTCAAAACAGCTTGGTATTGAAAAGGGCGTTGATATTTTGTTTGATGGCGCGAGATTTACTACAATTAAATCAGCTTATATTAATAGTAATAATACGCACGGGATAGGCTGCACGCTTTCGGCGGCCATAACCGCTAATATTGCCAGAGGATTGAAAATTCAAAATGCGATAATCGACGCTAAGCTATATATAGTTAAATCACTTAAGAAATCAATAAAAATAGGGAAGGGAGTGAGTCCAATAGAACAATGAAGACAATCGATCTGAATAAATTACTAAAGGAAGTTAATTTTAACTTTTCACGCAGCGGCGGCAAAGGCGGCCAGAACGTAAATAAAGTTGAAACAAAAGTCGAGCTTGTTTTTAATATAGCTGATTCTATGACCATTGATGAAGAGTCAAAAGAAACTTTACTAAGAAAGCTGAAAAATAAGATTGATAATGACGGAGATATAAGGATAGTTTCACAGACCGAACGCTCGCAGCTTGGCAACAGGAAAAAAGCAATTGAAAAGTTTGTTAAAATGATTGAAGGCGCTATGAAAAAAGAAAACGTGCGCATTAAAACCGCCAAAACATATTCATCAAAACTCGAGCGCCTTGAACAAAAGAAGAAACACGCCGAAAAGAAAAAAGTAAGAAGCGTGAAAGAGTTTGATGAAGATTGAGTTTTAAAGTTACAGGTTACAGGTCACAAGTTGCAGGTTACAAGTTACAAGTTACAAGTTGCAGGTTACAAGTTGCAGGTTGCAAGTTAAAAAGTTGCAAGTTGCAGGTAGCAAGTTTAAAATATTACAACACAGCGATATTTATCAATTTTTTAGACAAATCAAAACTACTCAGTAATAAAATCTTCTATTATTTTCACAGCTTCGGCGGGTTTTTCGTAAAATATTTCATGGCCGCAGTTTTCAATTGTTACCAATTTTGTATTTGACAACTTCCCAAGTATTTCATCAGCTATTTCGGGTTTCAAAAGAGATTCTTCGTTCCCCGCCTTTAACAACAATTTTTTAAAATCGTAGTTTGCAAGTATGGCGGTAAAGTCAATCTTTTCACTATCCCTAACCATGCCGTTAAGGAAATTATTATCAATTTTTGGGTAACTTTGCCTTATACGCTCGGCCCATTTATCCGGAAATTTAGGGTGCGACGGTGGGTAATCTGCAATAATCAGTCCTTTTATTTTTTCAGGATGTTCAACAGCGTAAGCCGCCGCCAATCCTCCTCCAACCGAATGACCAATGATGTATAGATTTTCAATACCTTCTTTATCAACAACAGAGGCAATATCAGTAACCTGACTTTCAATTGTATAAGGACCTACCGGCTTGCCGCTTTTGCCCCGCCCTCTTATACTTATTATAATACAATAAAAATTGACGTGATCTTTGATACCGTATAGTATGTCATCAGCGCTGTTTATTGCCCCGGGAATGAAAATCAGAGGAGCCTTACCGGGAGAATGATTTAATACAATATACTGAATGGTAACGCCGCCATTATCTGCGAATTTTTCCTCAATTGATTCCATACTAATATGGCTTTGCTGCCAGTTTAAGTTCTATATTATTTTTCTTTTTTCAATCGCACATCGCAATTCTCAATTCTCAAATCTCAAATTTTCTTATTTTACAACCGCCATTTTCTTGGTTTCAGTAAAACTGCCTGCGGTTAACTTATAAAAATAAATCCCGCTGTTATAGTTGGATGCGTTCCATGTTACTTCATAGCTTCCCGATTCCAATTGTTTATTAATCAAAGTTGAGACCTCTTTGCCAAGCACATCATAGATAACCAGTCTCATGTTTGCCGTCTGCCGTCTCACGTTTTCAGGGAGGTCAAATCTTATCTTCGTTTCAGGATTAAATGGATTTGGAAAATTCTGATGAAGCTGATAACTTTTTGGAATTGTTGAGCTGTAATTATTTATTGCAAGAGGCTGACTCATTAATGCCGACCAAACCAATCCGCCGTCTGAACCGCACCATGCTTTCATCCTCTGGTAGTACGCAAGACATTGGTACCATCCGGCAGCTTGCTGTTCAACAATCCAGTTTGTTCCTCCGTTTGAAGTGAACATAATTGCGCCTGTGAACGGCGTTCCGTGAACCGCCCAGCCGCTATCCTGAGAAAAAAACATCATGTCGTTAATCTGGACATAAGCGTTATTCTGTGAAACAGGATTTGGTTGAAATACCCAGTTTGCCCCGGCATTGGTTGTTCTGTAAATATTATTCTTATCAAGATTGCTTCCGCCTACCCAGCCTGTCTGCTGGTTCACAAAATAAATGCAAAGCAGGTCATTAGCGCCATTTCCTGTTGGGGGAACATTCGAAAATATATTTGTAAACGTCGCGCCGGCGTCCGTTGTTTTTAATAATACATTGTAGCCTGAGATCCATCCTGTAGTTGTATTCAGCCAGTACTGGTCGTTAAGTTCCTGCGCGCCGGAAAATGCGTCGCTTAACTCCGTCCAGTTTGTTCCTCCGTTTGTGGTCTTAGCAATGAACGGAACGTATGGATAATTTTTACTTCCCGCTATTATCCCTGTGTTTGCATCAAAAAAATAAATGCTGTGAGCAATGCCTGCAACAGGCGGTCCGTATTGTTTAAACCACGTTGCTCCGCCATTTGTAGTTTTGCGTATCTGAATCGCGCTGCCTGTACACCATCCTGTGTTCCTGTCAATAAAATAAACGCTGTTGTATCCGCCTGAAAAATTTGTATCGTTAAATGTTGTGACGGTCCATGTTGCGCCGCCGTCGGTTGAGCGCATCGAGCCATTACTGTTATCGCTTAACCATCCGTAAAGTGAATCTACAAATATTATTCCCAATATATTAGTATTCACCGGAGTTGTAACTGAAGTCCACGAGTATTCAATTGAAGCGGGCGAGGTTCCCTGTGATTTATTATCCGATGATACTCTCCAGTAACCGGTTCTTTCATCAAATGAAGCTGGCTGTTCAATCTGAGCTTTTATGGCAGAGCAGAATAGAGCCAATATAGATATAGTAAAAATAAAATATTTCATATTTTTGGAGTTATGTTCTGTTAAATTATAACTAAATATTCCGTTATTTTAAATTCAAAATTATTTAATTGTATCCGGAATTTCTTTTATTCCAAGTGATATGGAATTTGAAAATGTTCTCACCTCACCCCGTCCCGATTATCATCGGGTCACTCCTCTCCATATGGAGAGGGGAAGCGCGTCGCAGACGCGCAGGGGAGAGGTAGCTTTTTTCGGTAAACTTTGCTTTCGCATCCCTAATCTTTATCGTTACTTTTTTCATCATTTAATTTGTCCCTTGAATTTAGATTGAAATTTGATTTGTTTAGCTAATAAATCAATATAATATGAGAAACTGGATACTTTTTTTGTTAATCTCGTTAGCGGCAGCTCAGGCTTATTCGGGCGATTACTATTTCTATTACCAGGGCAAAATGATGGTTATGCACAGGGACAATTCGTACCTTGTTGTGAAATTTCAGCCCGGCTATCCCGAATCAAAATTTAATACGGTTATACAAAAGTATGCGGGCGCTAATATTGAAAAGAAATCAGAATTTACTCCCGGCTCTTCTAAATCCGGATATGTAATGATCAAACTCAAACAAAGCTTAAGCGAAAATTCTATAGATGCGATCAGAACGAATCTTCTGTATGGCGCTGGCGTTCAATCTGTTGGAATGTGTTTCCCGGGAAGAGGGAAAATGAAGCACTACACTACCGATGAAATCATAGTAAAATTTAGGAAAAGCGTTTCCTCGGATAGAATTGAAGAAGCAAACAAGTTTTATGGGACAACTATAATCGAAAAAGTTGCAGGCGTTGATAATGTTTATTTGCTTTCAATTAAATCAAATGGTGAAGAAGGCGCCGATAATGTTTTTGACATATCGAATAAATATGTTTTGCTGAGCGATATTGTTGAATTCGCCCAGCCAAATTTCATCAGGGAAGGTATGCTCCTTTCAGAAGATTTTACCACAAAGCCAATCCCGGAAGTCACGCCTCCTCCACCAATGCCAAACGATCCGTACGTTCCGAACATGTGGCATTTAAAAAACACGGGCAATAATATTCCCGATAACGTTACCGGCATTCCCGGGTGCGATATGAATATGGATTCAGCATGGGCAATTACAACCGGCGATCCTAATGTTTTAATATCAATTGTAGATACAGGGATTGATACAAACCAGGTTGACTTAAGAGGCAATCTTTGCGACCGAAGTCTATGGTATGATTTTATAGATAATAATCCCAGGCCATACGACCAGTTTTATCACGGAACAGGCGTTGCCGGCTGCTGCAGCGCAATCGGGAACAATGATACAGGCACTGTTGGAACAGCATACAGGTGTAAAATTTTGCCGGTCAGAGTGTTCGGTCCTTTTCCGTATGGATTTACAACCGACCTAATACTTGCAAAAGGATTGAACTGGTCATGGCAGCATGGAGCCAGCGTTATAAACTGCAGCTGGGGCGGCGGCGTACCAACGCCGGTAATTACAGACGCCATTCAAAATGCGGTTCACCTTGGAAGAAATTTCAGGGGTACGGCGGTATTTGCAGGCGCGGGAAATGATAACATCGATACATTATTATACCCTGCTTCAATGCCGGAAGTGATAGGCGTAGGTGGACTAAGTCCATGTAACCAAAGGAAAAGCAAAACCAGCTGCGACTTCAACGGAATCGATTCAAATCAATATTGGGGCGCTTCATATGGAAACGGACTTTCCGTCGTAGCTCCATGCACATTCATCGGAACAACAGAGCTTCAGATAGGATGGTGCACATGCGGAAACGGCACGTCATGTTCTTCGCCGCTTGCCGCTGGAGTAGGAGCTTTGATGATCTCAAAGAACGGCAACTTATCCGCTGATTCTGTAAAAATTATTATTGACAGAACCGCTAAGAAAGTCGGTAATTATTCATACAACACGCCGATGCAGGATGGATTATGGAATTATGAAATGGGGTATGGAAGAATCGATGCAAAATCTGCTTTGGATATGACGCCTTCAGGACCGCCAACGGGCAGCGATCTGATCGCCCCTGTAATTACCATTTATCCCCCGGAGTCAGGAGTGTTTACTTCGAACGTATCAGTTTATGCAAAGATAACAGACAATATAGCTGTGTCGTCAGGTTCAAACATACCGCGGTTATATTATTACACAGCGCAGAATAATCAGCTTCAGAGCATTAACGGGCTTCTTACATCGGGTAATATGTACCAGTTTACTTTTCCCGTGATACCGTTCAGCATGAGCTTATATTATTATATCGCGGCGCAGGATAATAATTCAAATGTAGTGACGTATCCATTGGGCGGAAGAGGCCCTAATCCGCCGGGAACAACCCGCCCTGCAAAGCTTATGTATTTACGCAACACTTCTACGTATGATACAGGTTTTATAGCGACCGATGTTCCTATAAATATCAACGCGCAGCGTGAAACAACTTATGTTTCAACTTTTCATAACCCGGTAAGTAAAACTGTGCTTGACGTTGATTGCTGGGTAAATATAAACCATAATTATGATGCCGATCTTACTATTTCACTTGTTTCGCCGCAGGGAACAGAGATCGTGCTTGTTGCGGGCGTGGGAGGCGATAGCAGCCAGAATTATACTAACACATATTTTAATGATGAGGCGACAGTAGCAATTGATAGCCCCGGCGTTCATGCGCCGTTTACAGGGATTTTTAAGCCGCTGCAAAAACTTTGGTTCTTTGACGGCGAAGGTTCAGGCGGCGACTGGAAGCTTAAGGTTCTTGATAACGGCAGGGGAGACGTGGGTCAAATTATAAGCTGGGGAATGAAAATAAGGTATTCATCGGCATCTGATTATATCCAGTATCCTGTAAACTTCGCTCTGGTGCGGAATTATCCGAATCCGTTCAATCCGCAAACGCGAATATTATTTAACGCGCCGTATACGGCTAATATAAAAATATTCCTATATGATATTACGGGAAGGAAAGTAGCAACAATACTTGATGAACGCCGCGGGCCCGCGCTGGAAGATTACGTGGATTTTAATATTAATTCAGTAAAGAATGTCAGCGGCGGGGGACTCGCATCCGGCGTGTACTTCTACACAATGTTAGCTGATAATAATTTTATTCAGTCGAAAAAGATGGTGCTGGTCAAATAGTAATGCCAGCTTGTCCCCGCGGAAGCGGGATCTTATATTTTTTTTTGAAATACCCGACTAAGATGCGTAAGATTTCAGAATTGAGATTTACGATGTGAGACTCAAGATTTGAGAATTGCGATTTGAGAATTGAGATTTGCGATGTGAGATTTTCAGCTTCAGCATTTATTTTGTCCATTTCATATCTTTATCCTGGTACAAATATTCTTCAAATGTTTTTTGGGGGATATTTTTGTCTTTTAAAATTGCTACTACCACCCAGATTATTACAATCGGCGAAAAAATAATGAGTAAATAAGTGAATTTTAAAGACACTTCTGTAACAATACTGATCAAATACGCCAGTAAATAAACCATACTGAACCAAATAACAAACCACATTGTATTTGAATTTTCTTTTTGGGACATTTTGAGCATTATCATTCCCGGATTGACAGGGAATCCGGAAAGTAATCCATTTAACCTTTAGCTTGTTAACCTTCAGTTTGAGCAAAAAGTTCTCAACTGAAAAAATTTGCGCCTGGCGCAAATATCAGCTCTACACATTCCGATGTTAATATAATTTATAACTTAGACGCAGGAATAAGTATCCATATGAAAAGGTAAGCTAAAAGTTAAATAATCTTTTATAGGAAGGGACGTTAGATGTGAGAATTGAGATTTACGATGTGAGACCCAAGATTCGAGAATTTAGATTTGCGATTTGAGATTTTCTTTTTACGTTTTACATTTTTACGTTTGCCTTTTCACTTCTGCCTTCTGCTTTTTAGCCTTTTTAATACAGCTTATCGCCCAGAACCGTTTCCATTTTATATGTATTAACTGCGTAATCTATATTCGCTTTTAGGAGAAGCAGCCTGCTTTCAGATACGGTGGTGGCCGCGTCAAGCAGGTCAAGATTTGTAATAGCGCCTTCCCTGAAATTTATCTCAGCAAGCGAATACGCTTTTTCAGCCTGCTCAAGCTGCAGCTTAAACTGGTCCAGCTTCTTTTGCGATGCTTTAAGGTTCTCGTTATTCTCAACCACTTCGCTCTCAATTTTTCTTTTCACAACCTCTGTTTCAAAATTGTCTTCTGTAATTGTGGCGTTGGCGAGCAAAATATTATTCTTGTTCCTTCCGGCATCGAATATAGGTAGTGTTAAGCCTATACCCGCCGCAAAATTTGCAGTAAGCGCGTTTAAGTCGGGGATGTATCCGTTTTTCCATCCGCCTGAAGCGAAAATATTTATTACAGGATAATTCTGCGATTTAGTTACATTGTAATGCAGCTCAGCTAACCTTGTCTTTTCCCTTGCGATGTTCATTTCTTCGCGGTGTTCCGTCGCATAAGAAAAAAGTGAATCTTCTTTTACGCTGATCATTTTTCCGGCAAGGTCGTTCTTCACATAATGTACGCTGTATGGCGCTTCGCCCAATAATGAGTTTAAAGCCGAACGCTGGATTGTTAACGAAGCCTCCATATCTGTCTTTTGGCTTTCAACGTTTGAGATGCGAACCTGTGTAGACAGGATTTCATACTGGATGCCGGAGCCTGTCTCCTGTTTTTTCCTCACAAAATCAAGGTGTTCGTTAAGGTCTTTTAACTGTTCGTCTTTAATTTCCAAAGCTTCCTGTAAATACAGGATAGAAAAGTAAGCGTTAATTGCCGATACAGAAAGCGTTTGTTTAACCTGTTCCAGCTTCTGTTTTAAAAGAATTTTATTCTCGGTTTCATATTCAACGTTTCTTTCGGTCTTTCCGAAATCAAAAATATTTTCGCTGATGTTTAAAGAAGCGTTATAATTGTTTTCAGGGAATAGTTTAAAATCGCCGAGTCCGGGAATATCGAAGTCTGATACAGGGCCGATCCTCGTGTAGTTTGCCATAATATCAATATTAGGATACCTGCCCGTTTTTGCCAGGTTTATACGGGCGCTTGTTTCGCCGATCACTTCTTCCGATTCTTTTACAGAAGGGTGATTAGCGATCACGGACTTAATTATTTCATCAAGCGTAAGCGTATCTGCTGTTAATTGAGTTTTGCCCGCCGGATTTTGCTGGGCATTTACGATATTCAAACTGAATATAATAATGACAATAATAATCAAAAGCTGGAAATTTATTTTATTCATTAGATATGGCCCTTATTGAGTCTCGTTTTTTCTTTGAATGAAGAAATAGTATAGGGATGCCCCCTACAATTGTGATTAAACCGGCGATCAGGAAATCATCATCTACGCCCTGGATGAAAGCCTGTTTATTAACGTCCATCAGGATCATCGCCCGGCTTTGCGTCTGCGCCTTAACGGGAGCGCTCCCCGCGCTTTTCTCTTCGTAATAATTCATATTTACAACCGCGTTTCTGAGCGCCTGGCTGTTTAGTTGTATTGACTCTCCGTAAACCTGCGCGTGATAGCTTACACGTGAAGAAAGAATAGTCGCAAGCAGCGCGACTCCAAAACTTCCGCCAAGCTGCCTTACGATATTGAACAGGCCCGAAGCCTGTCCCATTTTTGCACGGGGTATTTCCAAAAGCGAGACCGCGCTGAGCGGAGTGAATATCATTCCCAATCCTACGCCTCTTATATAAAGTGAAAGCATTATATAGTCATGTTCGGTCAGGTATGATAGAAAACCGTTTATATAAAAACTAATTGCTAGGAGCAAAACCCCGATTATCAATGGCGTCTTATAACCCCATTTATCGGAAACGGCTCCTATCAATGGAGAAACCGCCCCCTGTATAAACCCGATTGGCAGAAATACCGCCCCTGACTGCAGCGCAGTGTAACCCAGCGAGTTCTGCAGGTACAGCGGAAGAAGAAATGTGCTGCCGAACATTCCTATCCCGAAAATAAAAAGCGTAATGTTGCTCATCGCGAAATTGTGGTCCTTAAAAAGTCTGAGGTCTATAAGAGGGTCTTCCACAATAAGCTCAGTCGTAATAAATACGGCCAGCGAAACTGCCGCTATTGCAAAACAAAACAGTATATACGGAGCCGACCATCCTTCCGAATTAGACGCTGCCGTGCTTTCAGAAAGAGCGTACAGGGTGACAGGGAAAAATATGCTGGCTGAGACAAATCCAATAATGTCAAATTTCCTGACAGCTTTGCTTTTATATTCTCTTAGAATAATAATTGTGACAATTATCCCGATAATACCTACCGGCACATTTACGTCAAAGATTAGCTGCCAGCTGAAATTATCAACTAAGTAACCGCCAATCAGCGGCCCGAAAGAAACGGACGCCGCGGCTGCAACAGCCCAAAAGCCAAGCGCCATTCCTCTTTTTTCAGGCGGGAATTCGCGTGTAATTATCGCCATGCCTATCGGCATAAGGCATCCGCCGCCAAGTCCCTGAACGACCCTTGCAAAGATCAGGAAGTTCTCATTATTCGCTAAACCGCATAAAAATGAACCTAATGTAAATAAAATCAGTCCAAATGAATAGATCTTTTTATAACCAAATTTGTCCGCAAGCCACCCGGCAGCCGGCAGGCTTAGCGCCATGGCGAGCATATAACCCGTTATTACCCATTCTATTTTATCTATGCTCACGCCGAATGAAGCCATAATTTTAGGCAGCGCCACGTTTACAATAGTAGCATCAAGAACCGCCATGAATGTTCCCACCATTATGTTGGCAAGTACGAACCATTGGTAACTTTGATGCTGCGGATGAAAGGATGAATCACGGTTCCTTAAAGCTCTCCTTAGCCTGTGTAATATGTTAACTCGGGCCATATTATTTAACTATTTTGATATCAGCCGACATTCCCGCCGTCAGTTTATACTCCGAAATATTACCGCCTTCTTCAACGCCGTCTATCGAGATCTTCAGCTGTATTCTTTGAGTTACTTTTGTGAAATTACCGGAAGCGTTATTCGGCGGAATAAGCGAGAACTGAGAAGCTGTATTGGAACCTATAAAAATTACTTTGCCGAAAAAGGTCACACCCGGGTATGCATCAAGCGTGAAAAGCGTTTTCTGGGACTCATGTATGTAGGTCATTTTGGTTTCTTCAAGATAAACTGCGACCCAAAAATTTCTATTATTAGTGATAGTAAGTATTGATTGCCCTGCCTGTACAATATCGCCGGGTAATAGCCAGCGTTTTGCTATGATCCCGCTCATCGGCGCATAGATACGGGTATTTTTAAGCTGCGTTTCAATAACATGTATCTGCGCGTCCGCGTTCTGAATTGACGCATTAGAGCTGCCTATCATTGCGCGCGATACCTGCAGCTGTGAATTTGCCGCGTCTATCTGCGCTTTTGAATATTCGACCGCTTTTTGTAAATGCTGGAACTGTTCCTTTGAAATTACATCTTCTGAATACTGGTTCTTGCCGCGGTTAAAATCCTCCAGCGCTTTGCTGTAATTTACATCGAGCGTTTTTATATTTTCCCTGTCTGAATAATATTTTGCTTCAGACTGTATCTTTCCGGCTATAGTCTGTTCTTTCATAGCTTCAGTCTGTTGTTTCTGAGCCAGAAGATCGGCGCTGTCAAGTTCTGCCAGCAGAGTTCCCTCTTTTACGGAATCGCCCTCAATGGCGTACAGCTTCACTATCCTCCCCATAATTTTTGAACTGACCGATACTTCATCCGAATCGATATGTGCATCGTCGGTTGTAACATATTTGGAGTACTGAATATACCAGTAGACCGTCCCCGCTGCTACTATTAATATTACCAGTATAAGCGGGATATAAAGTTTTAGTTTGTTCGGTTTTCTTTTGTTATTTCCGGCGGCGTCTTTGATTTTTTCTGCGTTATTGCTAGCGGTAGTCTCGTTGTTTTCAGGCATATACTTATTTTCTGTTTATTATTCTTAATATCCTTTGTTTATTTAGGAAGTTTCTCAAGTATGTTCTTTACTTTTGCAAGCGATTCGGCAAGAGCTTTCAAATCGGTTATTGATAAATTACCCAGCTTTTGAAATGTATGCTCTCTAAGCGCCTGGTCTACTTCCTTTTTTGTTTTAAGCCCGCTTTTTGTGAGCTTAATATTTATAATTCTTCTGTCTTTCCCGTCCGATATCCTTTCGGCCAGCCCTGCGCATATTAATTTATCAACCAGGGGCGTAACATTGGGTTTGGGCATCGAAACTTCCTTGCTTATATGCGACATTGAAAGCGCTCCTGACTTTTCCAGTGCCAGCATTATATAATACGTGCCGGGGGTGATAAGCGCTTTTATTCCCTTTGCGTTTATTAAAGCCTTAAAAAAAATAGGTTTAATGAATAAAATATTGTCTACAATTGCGCCAATTTCTTTTTGCTTTTTCATTTCAAGATTACTTATTTATTATAATAGTTATAAAATATAACAAATATATTATATAATCAATTCAAATCATTAGCCATTCCCTCAGCCGGTATAAAGTGAATATAAAGCAATCGGTTGATTTTACAGAATAAGCCCCCTGTGGCTCTTTCATCAGCGATTATGTTCGAAAAACCGAAAGATGATTTTTATGCATAAAAGATATTGGATTGTGCCGCTTGGATGGGATCAAATTCCCGCCTTAAGCATGGGTTTTAAACAAATATTTTCATTAATTTTACTTGTCAAAACTCTTTCAAAGGTATTAAGGGGGCGTTAAAACCGCCCCCTTTTTGTTAGTACTATATCGGGTGTACTACACCCATAATTTCAACTAGCTTTTTCCGTCCATTTTTTCCCATTTTTAAAGATTTATTACTCTTTTTTATAACTTTCTTTTAGTGAATAACTATCATTTAAATATGCGTGATGCAGCGCGCATATAAAGTGATGTATAAACTACTATGAATTTAGTGTATTGACAGAGCGGAATATAAGAGTTATTTTTGTTGTAGTTAAGGCTACAACACTTTAATAATATGAAAGAACTAATAAATAAACTAGAAAGACTCGGATTTACAACCTACGAATCGAAAGTATTCCTGGTGATTTATCAGGGGTATCGGATGAGCGCAGCCGAGATAGCTAAAGAAGCAAGAATTCCAAGGCCTTCAGTTTATGAGATTCTTAGAAATTTTGCAAATAAAGGCATTTGCAATGAAATTCATACTCCTTCCAAACAGATTTATGAAGTCATTGAGTCAAATGTACTGCAAGATAAGATTAGGGAAGATATAGAAGTAGAGTGTAAAACTAAATTGAGAAGGTTAGATGATTGTTTCAGAGAATTAAAGCCCATATATAAATCAAAAGAACCAGCTGAATATAGGGCAGAAGTTGAACTTATTAAAGGCTACAACAGGTTAAGAGATCAGAAATTCCTTGAATTGGTAAAAACATCGTCTAAAGGAATTTTACTAATGAACAGGTTCAGGGGTAATGTATCCTCTGAATTAGATGAAGAAAACAAAAAGTTTTATAAACGCGGCGGTTATGTCAAGACTATTTACGAGAATACCACAAATTTCAGGATCAAGATCAATAACAAGTGGCAGAATGTAACAAAAGAAGGCTTGATAAAACTGTGCGAAGAATTTGCAAAACAAGGCGAACAGGTAAAGTTTTTGGATGAAGTACCACAAATTATGGGAGTCTTTGACGAGAAGATTGTCTTCATTAGTTTATATGATGAAGCTATTCCGGCAAGAGACATGTCAGATATTATAATAAAGAACAAAAGGTTCGCAGCCTTTATGACAGGTCTCTTTAACCTGTATTGGGATAAAGCAAATTCTCTGGAAGAATTGAAAAAACAGATGTACAATAAAAATTAATTAACAAAAATAAATTTAAAATAGTAGGGGGATATACTATTATGACACGCAGTTTAATGATTAAAACACTTTTTTTCTTATTAGTTACTATGATGGTAGTAAACTATGGTTATGCACAAAACACAATTTCAGGTACAGTTAGATACAGCGATGATAATTCACTTGTTACATCCGGAACAGTAAATGCTTATACTTTGAATGGCGTTTTTATAGCCAATGCAAATATTAATTCAAACGGAACATATTCAGTCATTGGTCTTCCGGGAACCGAATATGATATGATCGGAATTCCAAGCATTGGACAGGAAGAAGAAGATAATTTCGTACCAACAGGTTATCCAAGCGCGATCGATCCGGCTCAGATGCTGGCAGTGCAGGCAGCCGGCATGGTAATAAATATAGATGTTTATGTAATAAGATCAACAAAAGGACCTACGAACCGCTATACTTCTTCAATCAGCGGTTTTGTTAAAAACGATAAGCAGTCTGTAAAAGATGCGGTTGTTTACGTAATGTCAGGATCCTCAGTTTACGGATTTGGAATTACCAATGCAGACGGAAGCTATATAATAAACAATATTCCTCTTGGCGATTACATTTTGGTCGCTCACAGGATCGGCGAAAATTCAGATTCAAAACAGATCACTTTAACCAATTCAGGCTCGGATAATGTTAACTTCAACCTGACTCCGGTGACGAATCTGAAAAATAACAATACAAACCCGGTTCAGTTTAACCTGTCGCAGAACTATCCAAATCCATTTAATCCTTCTACTGTGATAAGTTATGTTGTTCCTAAAGACGGAAATGTAAGCTTAAAAGTATATAACTCGCTTGGCGAGCTGGTAACAAGTTTAATTAACGCAGATCAGAAAGCTGGGGGTTATTCTGTTAGATTTGACGGGACCAACCTTTCAAGCGGTATCTATTTCTATTCAATCGAAACAGCTGGTTTCAAAGATACCAAGAGAATGGTTCTCGTTAAATAATATCATCTATTACAAGGGACCCTCCTATGTGGTAGGGAGACGGAGGGTCCTTATTTTTACTGAGTAAATGAATAAAATAAATAAAAATAAAAGATGTGTAAAATAGAATTCAAGCTCGAAAAACCTACATTTGTTGTTGTAAAAGTAGTTGACATAATGGGAAATCTTGTCGGCACTGTTTTGAATGACCACAAAACGGCAGGCTCTCATAAAGTGGATTTCAACGAAGAAAACCTTATGCCCGGAAGATACTATTACAAGATATTTGTATATGAAGGTTTACCTGAGGACGGAAAAGACACCGATTTCTCAAGGCTGTGGAAAACAGGCAAAGTGCAGATAGAAAGCGAAGTGTAAAGTAATTAGAGCTTGCCTTAAAGGGTAAGATTTCAACAGGTACATACTTTCATGTTCTGACTCAGTAATTTGATATACTTTGTAAGTCAAATAAAAGATTGTCCACCCGAGCAAAATAATCTCAAAGAGAAGCCAACTATGACAGGGTTGTTATTGGAATCGCGCTAAAGCACGATTCCTTCTGTCATTTTTGGCAGTTTTCGTTTACGGGTTCGTTAAGTCCTTCCAGGTTTTCATTCGCCATTTATCGGTAATGGTGGGCCGGGTTACAGTAAGATCCACAAACCCGTAAAAGTTTACAATATCGCTTGGATTAAACGTTATTGTGAGATTAAAGCTGCGCTTCACGTCCTGGTTTAGGCTGTCGCCTTCCTGCAGCACAATGTTGTTCCATACAAGATTCAGATCCTGCGTATTATCAAAGAGTCCCTTTGTTGTCTTCATATCGGTCGCCCTGTCCCATGAAACGTCAAATCCGAGGTCATAATCAAAGTAAGTAAAAATAAAGTCGTCAGTAAGTAATTGACCGTAGATAGTGGTGTCTTTAAATGTATAAGCGTATTTAAAATTCTGGAAAACGCCCTCTATGGATTTCTGGTCGGATATGATGTTATCGTTTGTAGTAGTGTTGTCTATGCTTGGAGCAAAAGGATTGAAACAGCTTATTAAAGAAACAGCAGAAAAAATTATGATTGAATATAGGAACAGAGAATTCCATTTTGTTTTGGTAACAGCTTGCGCTATTGACCGAAATTTGTCGCTCACCTCACCCCTGCGCTCCTTCGTCGCGCTTTCCCCTCTCCTCGAAGGAGAGGGGTGTCCGTTAGGACGGGGTGAGGAGTAAAACTTCTTCAATCGCCTTTATTCAATTAAATTATTAATTACTGAAATTTGCCTTCAGTTCGCTCCAGGTGAAATCTGTATCATGCTTCCGGAAATCTTCCCATTTCTCTATATAAAACAAATTGCTTTCATTTGCTTTCATTGTTATGGTAAGATTTCCTACGGCTGATTTCGGCACATTTGACCTGTTGTGCTGGTAAACTACTATATAATCCGCCTGGTATATTACCGAGTCAGGCGTAATATTGGTTGTGGTAGGATTATCAAAAAACAAAGTTGATGATGCGTCAACGTTGGTCTGTGAGATTAGATTATTATAGTAGTTCTTTTCTGAATTAATATTCCAGTTCTGGAAAATTGTGCCGTATATCAATTGTGATTTCGAATCAGGTACGTATGTAAAAAAAGTAGGGGAGATGCATTTAATATAATTATCGGAATTCTTTTCCTGTATAGAATACTCAAGATTTGTCAGCAGAAGGTCAGGAGAAGTTGGCGGCACAAAGGTCGATCGCACAGTAATGGGGGTCTGGGGGGTGCGGGTTTCGAATATTCCGCATCCCTTAGCCGCTGCCAGGATCGCTATCAAAACAATTATTTTGCTAAACTTTTTGAGCAAGTAATATCAGCCTTTGAGATTTAAGCTTCTCATATTTTTTACCTGAATAATCGCCGAATTTCTTTATTATCCTAAGTCCGTATTTTTTAAACATAATGCTAAAATCTTTTGCATCAAACAACCTTACGCGTTCATCAAACCGCTTAAATGAGTTCTTTTCGTTTCCTCCTGCGCCATTACAAAATATCAATATTGTTTTTATGCTAATATTGTTCCTTATATATCTAAGCTGAATAATAGTTTCATCTTTGCGCTTTTCAAAGCTAAGCGGATTGAGTTTCTTCTTCAAGTATTCGCTGTTCAGAAAATCAAAATAAAAATACCCGTCTTTTTTAAGCGAAGCAGAAACGCTTTTTATTACTTTCTCATTCTCGCTTTTCTTTTCAAAATATCCAAAGCTGCTGAACAGGTTTACGACAAGGTCAAATTCATTTCTGTGCCCAATCCGGCGCATGTCGCCGATCTCAAACTTAAGGTTCTCCGCCGCAAAGGTTTTTCGCGCCTGCTTTATCATGTGCGGGGCAAGGTCTATTCCCAGAGTATCAAAGCCCATTTTCGCGAACAAAACGCTGTGGCGCCCGTTCCCGCATGCAAGGTCTAGAACTTTAGCTCCTTTTTTAAGCCTGATCTTTTTGAACAACAACCCGACTACTTTGCGGGCATCATTATTATCTCTGTGTTTGTATAGATTAAGATAATCTTTTGTGTTAAACCATGATTTGTACCAATCAGCGCTGTCCATATGCCCTAAAGCGTAATCCTGCCTTCCATGGCTTTAGCCAGAGTGATTTCATCGGCAAACTCAAGGTCAGTTCCCATCGGGATGCCCCGCGCTATTCTTGATACTTTGATATTCAGAGGTTTTATTAATTTTGTAAGATAAGTGATGGTGTATTCGCCCTCGACGCTTGGGTTTAGCGCTAGTATAATCTCGTCAACGTTGCCGCTCAGCCTGCCGAGAAGCTCTTTTATTTTTATGTCTTCAGGCCCAATGCCGTCAAGCGGTGAAATAATTCCGTGAAGCACATGATACTGCCCTCGGAATTCGTTGGTCTTTTCGATCGCGAACACGTCGCTTGGTTCTTCCACAATGCAGATGACAGTTTTACTTCTCCTGTCTGAATCGCATATCTGGCACGGGTCTGTTTCGGTTATATTGCAGCATGTACTGCACAGCTTGATCTTGTCTTTTAACGAGAGAAGCGCATCTGATAAACTAACAACTTCTTCAGCGGGAGATTTAGCAAGGTGCATTGCAATGCGGTGCGCCGTCTTTCTGCCAATACTCGGAAGTTTAGCAAGTTCATCAGCAACCCGCTCTAGTGATTCTGAAGTCTGCATTTTAGTTTACTATTATCCTCCCATTCCCGGGAAATTCAGGCCGGGAATATTGGGCAGCATTCCGCTGGTTACCTTATTCATCTCTTCCTGCGACATCTTCTGCGCTGATTCGATAGCTTTATTTACCGCGGCAACTATAAGATCTTCAAGCATGTCAGATTCTTCCTGATTAATGACTTCTTTTTCTACCTGAAGCTTTACTAGCTGAATTTTGCCGTTAACCGTAGCCTTTACCATGCCGCCGCCTGATTCTTCGGTAACAGTTTTTCCCTCAAGCTCTTCCTGAACTTTCTGCATCTTCTCCTGAAGCTGCTGAACCTGCTTGAGCATTCCCTGCATTTGGTTTAATTTCATACTGGAAACTCCTTTAACAAATAAAACTCCTTACACCGGATTTCGTTCCAAAAATCCAAAAATTTACACAAATATACGTATTAGAAGGATAAGTAAAAAGGAAACATAACGCAAATACCTGAATGATGAAGAATCAAAAAAGGTAAAAAATCCTATTTTGTAAATATACCCAATTAATTTCGTCTCCTCCTGACAGGAGGGGTCGGCGCCGCTGGCGCCGGGGGAGGTGGCAACATAAATCGAAAATGCAGGTCAATAAACATCAAACAACCTGAAATACTTTACCTGTAATTTCTTTGCAGACAAAAAGCACGGCTTTTGATCCGTTATAATTCAAGACGCATGCATTTACATCTAATAGTATTTCGGCTCCGTCTTTTTTATAATTGACAGACTGGAATTTATTTGCGCCGCCTTTATCGAGAGTTTCTTTAATATGCTGCGTAGTTTCCGGAACATTTTTAAGCAGGTATTTGAGCGAGAGCCCGATGAAATCTTCGCGCTTAATTCCGTATAGCTCGCATGCCTTAGAATTTACGTCAATTACGACCTGCGTATCGGGCGAGAAAATTAATATCGCGTCATGTGACTGTTCCGAAAGGAATTTGTAGCTCTGTTCATATTTTGAAACGGATGATTTGATGCTTTCCAGTTCAGATATCTTATTATTCAGCCTCATGCTGAGCTGCGATATCTCGGCTGTCCGGTCCCTTACAAGCGTTTCCAGCTCATCCCTTGACATTTTAAACGATTTAGCGTCTTCATACTTTCCGGAAGAAAGCTGAATTAAAATGGCAAACGCAATAAACAAAATGAATATGCCGGCGGATGAACCGCCTACCATTGCATACCTGGAGAAATCTGCTGTCTTGTTCGAAATCTCGTGGCTCTTATCAAGGACTCTCTTCTCCTCTTTCTTCATGTTCTCAACAATTCTTCTGATACCCGCCATAGCTTCGTTTCCTTCATCCATAAGCGGCTTGTGAAGTTTTATATTTGTTCCTTTAGTCTCCTGCAGCTTTATACTTTGCTCAAACAGGTAGAACTTCTGGCGTATCAATCCCTTCAGCGTGTCAAGATTCTGCTGCTGCACCGGGTTATCCTGTGTGCCTGCCTTGATCTTGGTATATAATGTATCTATCGTATTAGACGCATTGTTGTAACTCCAAAGCAGTTCAGGATCGTCTGTAATGAAGTAACCTCTTCTGCCTGTTTCAGCGTCTATCATGGTCGAGAGCAGCCTTTCCATTCTCTGCAGGTTCCTGTATGACTCCGATATGCCATTCTCAGTTCTTAATAAGTCTCTTGAGTTCAAATATGCAACAATGGTGGAAGAAGCAAGTATCAGCATGGCAATAGCAATCAAAGCTTTTACATGCTGTTTGTTAATTGATAATATGCGTATTAATTTATCCAATTCTATGAAAATATATTCTCAATACTAAGTTTAATTTTTTCTTCAACAAAAAACGGTTCCCCGTACTGCACGCCGATCTGGAATCCGTATACCTTTGCGCGCGCTTCAACAAATTCAAGGAATTTCCTGTCGCTGATAAACGTTTCCGGTTCTGCTGACTCAGGGTTATGAAACTGCGAAGCATACTGTCTGACCGCTTTCATCTTGCCGCTGAATTCATCCGATATATCTACTATGAAACTCGGCTCAAATGGATATGTCTGCATATAATAAATATTCCGCTTCGGCCTGTGCGCTTTTTGGGCTTTCGAGCCGTGAGCGCTTATTATTTTAGCAAGGCCTGAATAAAAGGCCGCTTCGCGAATCAGCTTATTTGCATTTTGATGGTCAGGATGCCTGTCGTAAAAATGAGGGATAAATATTACTTCCGGCCGGTAATACCGGATAATTGAAATGATCTTTTGCAGGTTTGAAGGAGTGTTTTCAATTTTACCGTCTTCAATTTTAAGATTTTCGCGCACAGATATGCCCAGAACTTTGCCTGCTTCAAAAGCTTCCTTCTTCCTGATTGCTTTCGAGCCCCGGGTGCCTAACTCGCCCTGAGTTAAGTCAATGATCCCGATTTTCTTTCCTTTCCTGACCATTTTCAATGCTGTACCGCCGCAGCTTAACTCAACGTCATCAGGATGTGCCGCAAAAAAAAGTGTATCTAACTTCATCAGTTAGTGTATCCCCCATTTTAATTCTTAACACAAATTAAATACTTTATATTAAACTAAAAATAACGTGAAAACGTTAGCGCTGTACTTCAAAAAAGAGCATAAATACTTAAATTGTTTTTAGAATAATTGATAGTTAAATTTAAAAAATATTAAAAAATCAATGAAAACTATGACTCAACTTAAACTTATTGCAGTTTTGTTTATCTTATTCCCTGTGATTGCTTTTGCACAAGCCGGTCCTCATTTTTTAGTCGATGGCGGTGAGTCAATTGAAACCGGGACCCACATGAGAGGCAAAGAAGTTCACTATGAAATAAAATTCAAGAATGACGGCGACTCTGACCTGAAGATTCTGTCTGTTTCAACAAGCTGCGGCTGTTCGACAGCTTTAGCTTCCGACAGCATAATACAGCCCGGCGGTTCCGGAACGATCAGTTTTACGTTCAACGGAAACGGTATGGGCAAGGTCGCAAAGGGAGTTAACGTTTACACTAATGAAGCTGAAGGAAAGAACCTTCACACTATGGTTGTTTCGATGAACATGGTGGACCCCGTTACAATTAATCCTCAGTCAATTATTACCGAGGGAAAAGTTGGCGACGAGCTCACGCAAACAGCGACTATTACTAATTTTTACGATAAGCCTATTGTTGTAAATGAAGTCACTTCAAATTCACCGGCTGTTAAAGTGACAAGCGATATGACTACAATTGATCTGCGCCAAACGGCAACTATTACGATTTCAATAAAGATATATGAAGAATCTGCCGTAAACGCCGCTGCAATAATAAGAACAGATGCAGGTGAATTCCAGATCCCAATTCTGGTTGACGTAAAGGCTAAACTGAATTAATTGAATTGAACAAAAGGAACTTACTGGAAATTTCCGGCATACTCCTTCTCACGCTTGTTATCGGAGTTTTGCACAATATTTCAAGCCCGAACAGGATCCATTTTATCGGGCGCGAACAGGTGGTTGATTTTTCTCAAAGCGATAGCCTTATGCTTGAGCTCCACAAACAGGATTCTTTACAGCGGGTTGCCGATTCACTTAAGAACAATTCTAATAAACGTGAAGATTCGATAAAGACCGCAAACGAAAAGCATATACAGGATTCGCTTAAAACCGTGAAGTTTGACTCGGTAAAACATGCTCAGGACTCAGTAAAACATGTTCAGGATTCAATTAAGACGGTAAAAAGCAAGCTGGCTGATTCGGTTAAATCGAACCCGAATACGCAGAATATTGTTAAACCAATTGATATAAAGCTGGATTTTGCAAAAGCTTTATTTGACAAGAAATACAGATTTATAGATGCCCGTGATGTTGCAGATTACCAGGCAGGGCATATTCAGGGAGCAATGAATATTGCGTACCACCAGATCGAAAAATACCAGACAGTTCTGGATGGGTTGCCAAAAGACCAGGTTTATGTATGTTACTGCAGTTCAGCTTGCGATGTGAGTATCGACCTGGCATATGCAATGGCGCATATGGGATTTACTAAGACATATATTTTTCACGGCGGATGGGATGAATGGAAAGCGGCGGGGTACCCTGCGAATTAATTATGGATAAACTTTTTCAAAATAAATATTTCGTAATTGCCGGACGGTTGTTCCTTGGCGGGCTGCTTATTTACGCAAGCATCGATAAGATGGCAAACGCGCCTGACTTTTTAAAGATCATCCATAATTATAAGGTTTTGCCCGTCCAGCTCGAAAATCCATTAGCAATATTTTTGCCATGGCTTGAGTTCCTTACAGGTTTGTTCCTGGTAGTAGGGAAATGGACTAAAAGCTCCTGGCTGCTTTATTCAACAATGCTGGTTGTTTTTATTATAGCGCTTTCACAGGCATTGCTTAGGGGACTTGATATTTCCTGCGGATGTTTCAGCGTTGCGCCATCATCAACCTCAACGGTTTGGCTGAGAATTATTGAAGATATAGTCATGCTGTTTTTCAGCGTAAACTATTACAGGTTTGCCCCCGGCAGCGAAGCAAAAGAAATTGAATTATCTAAGAATTAAATTATAACTGACTATGAAGGGATTAAATTTTAAAAAAATCAGCTTTTTTACATTCGGTCTTATACTCGTAGTTGCGTTTTCAGCGTTCCTTGTTAAAAAGAACCTGGGTGACCCGAGAGTATTTGCGCCTATCATGGCATTTGACCAGGAAAAACTAGACCTTGGCGACGTACAGCAGGGACCGAAAGTGAACGGTGAGTTTAGTTTCACAAATAAAGGGGCAAATGTTCTTATCATCAAAAACATCGTGCCTTCGTGCGGCTGCACTGGCGTTGTTCAGGATGAAAAGAAAGAGTATCAACCGGGTGAATCAGGCAAAATTAAGTTCACTTTTAATACAGAAGGCCGCGTCGGTAAAAACGAAAAAACCATAACGGTTGAAACAAATGAACCCAAGGATTTTAAGAGACCTGTAATGTTTACAGTGAATATTATTCCGCCGGAAACTAAATAGGATGAAGGTCGGCTATTTGCAGTTCAGGCCTGAATTTGGCAAACCCAAAGAAAATATCCGCCGGATATCCCGGCTGATAAAAGATAAAAGTTTTGATCTGCTTGTATTGCCCGAGTTAGCTAACTCGGGCTATTTATTTTCTTCAATAGAAGAACTTGAAAAAACTTCGGAAGAAATCCCTGACGGCCCGTTTTGCAAAGCCCTGATGAAAATGTGCGCAGATAAGAACGCGTATATTGTCTCCGGGATTTGCGAGAAATACCAGAACAAATTTTACAACTCAGCCATTCTTGTCAGGCCCGACGGCAAGATAATTACATACAGAAAAATACATCTTTATTACGATGAAAAGCTGTGGTTCGAGCCCGGGAACATATTTCTTCAGGCTCAGGAAATAACATCAGATTCGTTTGGGACAGTAAATATCGGTATGATGATATGCTATGACTGGATATATCCAGAAACCGCCAGGACGCTTGCTATGAAAGGCGCGCAGATAATCTGCCACCCGTCTAACCTGGTAATGCCGTATTGCCAGAGCGCTATGTATGCAAGAGCTATTGAGAACCATGTATTTACTATTACAGCCAACAGGATAGGCAGCGAAGCGAACAAAAATAAAAATCTTATGTTTACCGGTGGCAGCGTTATTGTCTCGCCATTTGGAGAGTATCTTGGCAGGGCGCCTGTGGAAGAGGAAGAGTGTTTTATTGTCGATATCGACCCGTCTGTTGCTCTGGATAAGAATATCAATCCTCAAAACAACTTATTTGACGACCGCAGAGAAGAATTCTATTTCAGCTGAAATAGAAACAATTCTTTTTAACCAAAAATCTTTATTTAATTCCTTCTCCAATCAATATAATCGCCTTCTTTTATTTTGTACTTATCCATAAACCCCCCGTTCACTTCAACTACATAAAGGCATGGTTTCACTGACTGCAAATCAGATTCGTCCAGCGGTTTCGCATTTTTGTGGATCTTAATTATTTTCTTCTTAGCGTCCACAAAAATAATATCAAGCGGGATCAGCGTGTTCTTCATGTAAAATTCCTGCAGCTCTTCCTTGTCAAAAATAAATAACATTCCCTGGTTCTCTTCCATTTGCTCCCTGAACATCAAACCTAAAAAGCGTTTCTCATCAGTATCCGCAATTTCAACGTCTATTCCTTTTATGAGTTTCTTTGTAGAGTCCTGAAAGTATGCTTCGCCCTGTTTTACAAAATTTATTTTAGGAAGATCCTGTTTTTTTGTCGTATCTATCTTAATATCATCGCTGTCTTTCTTGCATACAACGTTAACGAAAAGAGCCAGCGACAGGAATGAATAAGTGAATATTTTTGTTACCCGGTATTTCCAGCAAGGAACATTCATAATATTAATTTTCCAGCCTGTTGATTTCGTCCCTTATTTCTGCAGCGCGTTCAAATTCAAGGTCCTTTGCGGCCTCTATCATTTGCTTACGCAGCTGGTTGATAAAATCTTTTCTCTCATCAGGATTTAGCTTGCTTTGAATTGGCTCGGTTAGCATAGTAAGGCTTGTTGTCTTCAAATCTCTTTTCTTTTTCTTAGGATCCTTATTCCTTGAGTCGGCTACAATAGTAGAGCTCATTATCTCTTCAAAAGTCTTGTAAATAGTCTTCGGATTTATTCCGTGAGCTGTATTATATTCTTCCTGAATTTTCCTTCTTCTTGTCGTTTCTTTTATTACTTTATCCATCGAATTTGTCACTTTATCGGCATAAAGTATAACAAGCCCGTTTACATTCCTCGCCGTTCTGCCGGCAGTCTGCATTAACGATTTTTCGGAACGCAGGAAGCCTTCTTTATCGGCGTCTATTATCGCAACCAGCGATACCTCAGGCAGATCAAGGCCTTCTCTGAGCAGGTTCACGCCAACAAGCACGTCAAAATTTCCAAGTCTCAGATCCCTGAGTATTTCAACCCTGTCAAGCGATTCTATTTCAGAATGAATATACCTCACTCTGATGCCTATTCCAATCAGGTAATCTGTAAGGTCCTCGCTCATACGTTTGGTTAACGTTGTTACAAGCACGCGTTCTTTCTTTGCTGAGCGCGTTCTGATCTCGTTTATCAGGTCGTCTATCTGGTTCTTTACCGGCCTTACTTCTATTGCCGGGTCAAGCAAGCCTGTAGGACGTATTATCTGCTCAACAACAACGCCGCCCGATTTTTGAAGTTCATATTCAGAAGGCGTTGCGCTTGCAAAAATTACCTGGTTAACCATTGATTCCCATTCCGCAAATTTCATCGGGCGGTTATCCAGCGCAGAAGGCAGACGGAACCCATAATCTATCAGAGTCTGCTTCCTCTGCCTGTCGCCGTTGTACATTCCGTTTATCTGCGGCACAGATACATGCGACTCATCCACTATCAGTAAAAAATCTTTTGGATAATAATCAAACAAACATGATGGGCGCGAACCTGGCTCCCTTTGGTCAATGTGCCTCGAATAATTTTCAATCCCTGTGCAGTATCCGACTTCCTGAATCATCTCTAAGTCGAAATTTGTTCTTTGTTCCAGCCGCATCGCTTCAACAAGCTTGCCTTCTTTTTCCAGTCTGCCGGTTTGTTCCAAAAGCTCTCTCCTGATGTCGCGAACAGCCTTTTCCATTTTCTCAGGCGATGTAACAAAATATTTTGCAGGGTATATCGTAACTCTTTCGTCAACCCCGGTTATTTCTCCTGACTTACGGTCAAAATAAAATAAATTCTCTATTGAATCGTCAAATAGTTCAATCCTTATCGCATTGTTATCTTCACTTGCAGGCACAAGGTCTATCACGTCTCCGTGAACGCGGAAAGTACCGCGCTTAAATTCAAAATCATTTCTTACGTAATGAATGTTGATAAGGTTGTTCAAAAGCTCTTTGCGGTTGATCTTTTGTCCGCGCGCAAGCCTCATGACCTGGTCTGCGTAATCCTGCGGTGTGCCAATTCCGTATATGCATGATACAGATGCAATAATTATTACATCGTCTCTGCCTTCCAGCAGGGCAGTAGTGGCGCGTAACCTAAGCCTGTCTATTTCTTCGTTTATAGAAAGGTCCTTCGCTATATAAGTATCTGTGGACGGGATGTATGATTCAGGCTGGTAATAATCATAATAGCTGATGAAAAACTCAACTTTGTTGGCCGGAAAGTAATTCTTGAACTCGCCGTAAAGCTGCGCTGCAAGCGTTTTGTTATGCGACATGATCAGCGTAGGCTTGTTTATGTTCTTGATAACGTTCGATAAAGTATATGTCTTGCCCGAACCCGTTACGCCAAGCAGCGTCTGGTATTTATCGCCCCTCTTAACGCCCTCGGTTAATTCTTTTATTGCTTTGGGCTGGTCTCCTGAGGGTTTATAATCTGATTCTAACTTAAATTTCATTTTCCTGAAAATCCCGCCAGCGTTTCGCAGAACGTATCCTGCACGCTGCGCATACTGTTTGCATTTCCGCCAAACCCGTTCATTACTATAAAGAATAATAACACTTCGTTGTCTTTATCAATCACATATCCTGTAAGCGAGCTGACGCCGTTTAAAGTTCCTGTTTTTCCGTATACATTTCCTTCGGCCTGGGTGCCGATCATCCTGTTCCTGAGTGTGCCTTCTTTGCCTGCAATAGATAGCGCGTTCATAAAATAATCGAATAAGAACCGGTCATCATACATATACTTGAGCACTTTCATATACATATCGGCGTTGACTTTATTATACCTTGTCAGGCCGGAACCTTCCAGTATTTCATACGAATACCTGTCTACGCCTAATTCTGTCAGGAAAGATTGAATTGCTTCCTGGCCTTTTGAAATAGTACCCGGTGAATCTTTGTATTTTGCGCCAACCAGCTTGAACATTGTGATAGCGCTATGGTTATCGCTTTCTTTGCACATATTTGAAAGCACGTCATAAATAGTATGGCTGAATTTGGCGATCTCTTTTGAGCCTTTCGGGGTAGTTCCTTCAATTATAGTCCCATCCATCTTCACGCCGCCTGATGTGAGGTTGCCTGCCAGTTCATTTGCAGCGCTTAGCGCGGGATTCCTGCTCTTATTCTTATTAAACGCCAGCGCATTTACTAACGGCCAGTATGATGGGCCTGTATCGCCTTTATATGAATTTGACAGAGTGTAATAATCGTTGTCAAAAAAAGACTCATCTGCTATAATATTTCCTGTTATTTCCTTGATCCCCAATTTCAACAGGTTGTCAGAAAGGTCTTTAAGGTCGACGGAACTGAAGTCCGGATCGCCGAATCCTTTGATATAAAGATTCCCGTTTATTATCCCTTCTTTCATATTGTAGTCATCTGTATACACAATCGTGCTCAGGTTGTAGCTTTGTCCAAGCTTGCTGAGCGAGCACGCCGCGGTTATTAGCTTAGTTATCGACGCGGGAATCACTTCGGTTTCCGGCTTATATTCATAAAGCGTCTTATTGAGATCGGCATGCATAACTTTTGCGCAAACAGTGATCCCGGATTCCCTGACAGGGGCGATAACGGAATCAAGTTCCTGCTGAAGTAACTCGACTCTGGACTCTTTTATCTGTCCAAATACTAAAGACTGAAATAAAAATATTAAGGTTAAGAGAAAAAGAAGCGCTTTCTTTTGCTTCATAGGCTGATGATATAAATTAATTTTTAGCTTAATATTTATTTTAGGATTTTTCAGAGCGCATGTTTTTACCTCACCCCGTCCTAACG
>CAZMRG010000007.1:40178-50951 GCA_964568655.1 uncultured Ignavibacteriales bacterium
GGGGAAGCGCACCATTGGTGCGCGGGGTGAGGATCATTTATTTAATAATTTTTTTCGCTTCGTTCCAGATACCGTCCATTTCTTCGAGGTTTGATTCGGTAATTTTTTTGCCTCTTTTTTCAAGCTCAGATTCTATGTGCCTGAAACGTTTTATATACTTATCGATCGTGCTGCGCAGCGCATTTTCAGGATTAATATTCAGGTGCCTGGAATAGTTAACCAGCGCGAAAAGTATATCGCCCAACTCTTCTTCCAAATGTTCTGCGTCTTCCTCGCTCAGTTTGCCTGTTGATTCTTTTTTCTTCTCAGCCGCTTCTTTGAACTCGTTAATCTCTTCCGTTACTTTTTTAAAAGCCTGCTCGCTTGTCGGCCAGTCAAAACCTACCTTTGAGGATTTTTCCTGCAGCCTGAATGCCCTTGTAAGCGAAGGAAGCTCTTTTGGCACGCCGTCAAGCAGCGACTTCCTTCCTTCGGTCATCTTAATATGTTCCCAGTTCCTTAAAACATCTTTTGTGCCTGTTACAACTACATCTCCGAACACGTGCGGGTGGCGTGTTATCAGCTTATGATTAATAGCTTCGATAACATCCTTCAAGTCAAAATTACCGTCGCCTTCCGCAATTACAGCGTTAAACGCCACATGCAGAAGCAAATCGCCCAGTTCTTTCTTTAGATCTACAAAATTCTTTTCATCAATCGCTTCCAGAACCTCGTAAACTTCTTCCAATATTAGATGCCTTATGGAATCATGTGTCTGCTCCCTGTCCCACGGGCATTCATTTCTGAGCCGTTTCACTATGGATACGAACTCATCAAACTCTTTTACCGGGTTCTCTTTTTTGAAATGATGCACTTTTTTATTTTCTATTTGGTTTAATTGCAAAATTAAACAATTATTATCCTACAAAAAAGCCCGAACGTATTTTTTTAAGGATTTATCCCCGCGGAAGCGGGGATTCCATTGGGAGAAGAGGGGGTTAAAACGTTTCTGTTCATAAAAAAACCTGACAGCCCTCAAAGCTCTGTCAGGTTTTTATGAATAAAAAAATAATTATTGAGAACTGAATAATTTTCTGTCAAACCCTGGCTCATAAATAACTGGCACATGGGCGAAATTAAAAGCAAAAGGCCGTGATCTTAATTCAACCAAACCAACCGGGTTATTCGGATATGCAGCAACAGTATATCCTACATAATAATCCAGGAATATGCTTGCATCCACAGGCTGCCCGGAATAAGTACCTGAAACGTTTGCGTTCATTTCAATCCTATAACAGTATATTGTTTGGGCTGTTGGTCCAGTTGTTGTAATTGTTGTGCTATCTGCAATTTGGCCTGTCAATGGACCTGTAAAAATAACGCTTCCATATCCAGGTAAACTGATTGTATAATTAATATTACCTATAGTGTATGTCGTTTTGCGGGTTTTTGTGAAATCGCCGATCAAATCCCATGTTGGCGACTGGTTTGTATCAATCAGTCTTTTGATGCCATATTGATAATAATACCCTGCCGGGTCATATCTTACGTAATATAAGTCAGGCGTAGATTGTTGTGTGTTTGAGTCAACAGTTGTACCTAAAAACGGATAACAATTTTGTCCGCTTATAACAGTAAGGTTTTGAACCATGTCTGTTGAAATTCTATGAGTAGGCAACGATCCTCCCGCAGCTAATAATGAGTCGGTAGAATACACAAATGTTGCCCCCGTCTTAAAAGTAAAAGTGGGGGGCCAGCCGCCTGCTGAATTGCTGCTTGTCGAGGTGTCGTCTGTGCCGCACCCGTTCAACAATGATACAGATAGAATCACCATGAGCGATAAAATTGAAACTAAGTATTTGGTTTGTTTCATATTGTTATTTTTGATTTATAAAATATATTTGCCTGAAAATGAAATTGAAAGTCTTTTATTTGCAATTATCTGGTTTATGCCTGATGTAGAAATATCTATTACAAGATTTTTCAGCCTGATACCTGTCCCAATCCCTATATAATATCCTCCCGGGCCGCCAATGGATAGGCCGGCTCGCAAAGGAAGAAAATCAAGTGGGTAATATTCCGACCCTACTGAAAGTACATTTTGATTTGAGTTGCCGGGTAAGTTATTGTTGCCCTTCATCCAGTCAGATTCCAGAATAAATCTGTCCGATGGCTGAAACATTACACCTGCTCTGAATCTGGTCGGCATATCGGTGGTATAAGTTTTATTCGCGATCCTGGTGCTTATACCGTCAAGGTCGTTTATAAATGTATTATAAGTCGGGTCAGATGAACTCAGATCAAAATTATAGTAAGCAAAATGATTTGTATCATCGTTAATAAAAGTATTATAGTTCCACCAGATCTTGCCAAGGTCTGTGACGCTTAAAGCAATATGCCACTCGTCGGCTATCTGCATATTAAAACCAAGGTCGATGCTGTAACCTTTTCCGGCGGGTTTAGGAAAGAAATTAAAATGCTGGTGGGCGCCGTCTCGGTAATCCTGAAAAAAATCGGTCAATGACTGGCGTGTATGAAAATCCTGCCTGCCTATAATGCTGTCGACGTGGTTAACCTGCGTTATGGGATTCTTAATTATTCCGAAAGTGCTTACATAAAGAGACGTGTTGTAAGTTATAATATTGCCGAACCCGTTTACAATTCCAACAGAGGCTCCGAATTTAATATTCTTTATCAGCCCGCTGTGCGGGAAATCTATCTGTTTGGCAAATGAAACAGCATATTTTCTGATCCACCACGCGGATGCTTCGGCCTGGTTTATATTTACGTTAGTCAGGTCGTATTTTCCCTGGTATGAATTTATGCGGAATGTTACCGGCATCTCCTGGTCGCGGCTGTATGAATCGGTATTCAGACCGATATCATCATCTATGCTGAAATTAAACGCGCCGAATTTCGGGATAGTGTAGTTGACCGAAAACCATTTCAGCTCCAGGTTATAATTTACCTGCGTGGTTTTTTCGGGCAGAATATTCTGCCTGAAATTAAGCACGCTGCCTAGATCCGTAAATATACCGGTGAATGTTTGCCTGTTTATTGAAAGGTATTTCAGGTAATTATTATAAAAACTTAACGACTCATCCGAACCATAAGAACCTCCTCCTGAAAAGATGGAGATCTCCATCGTCGGCTTCACGGGTTTTTCTCTGAGTCTCACTTGCCTTATTCCCAAATCGGTTTTTGTCTCGTAATAAAAGTTTGCCGGGTTCAAGCCAAACGCGTTTATTCCGAATGAAGATAGCATTGAAGCGTTTGCCATACCATCGCCTCTTGCATTTGAATGGTCGCCGGCGTTCGAATCATATCTAGAAATAGCCAATATCAAAAATATAAACAATAAAGTCCTAAATCTGAACAAATTCACTGATTTATGTTGATAACTCTAACATAACTATTATTGTATGCATAATCAATTTTGATATTTCACCGATTTAGGGTAAAAAAAGCTTAAAAAGCCGGTTTTTTATTAGGAAACATGCGAACTAACGCCTGGAATTACTATCGCGTCATAAAATCAGTTTTGATGAAAATGAAACTGAAAATCTCTTATTTGCGATGATTTGATTTATTCCGTTAGTAGCAATATCTAAAGTGAAGAAGTTGAATTTCAATCCGGCGCCAAAGCCTACATAAAAATCGCCGGGCCCGCCTACGGAAACTCCGGTTCTCAGGGGCAGGAAAGGAATGGGAAAGTATTCGGTTCCTAATGCGACTATATTCTGAGTCGTGTTCCCCGGCATATTGTTATCTCCTTTGATCCAGTTCAGCTCAAACAATATTTTCTTCGATGGCTGAAATGATAATCCCGCGCGGTATTTTGTGGGCATATTTGTCGTATAAGATGTAACCGTGTCTCTTGTATTCAATCCCTCAAGGTCGTTTACAAATTGGTTGTAAGTCGGGTCTGTGTTCACAAGATCAAAATTTTTATAAACAAAGCTATTGTTATCGTTATTAATGGTAGTGTGATAGTTCCATGTGATTTGCCCGATATCTGTAACGCTGAGCGCAAACTTCCATGCATCGCCTATCTGCATAGCCATTCCCATATCCAAACTGTATCCCGTGCCGGAGGGTTTAGGGAAAAAATCAAAATGCGACTTCGCGCCGTCATTGTAATCTCTGAAAAAATCTGTTAAAGCAGATTCAGTGTGAAAGCTCTGAGTACCCGTTAAGCTATCAACATGGTTATATCCTGATGGCAGCCTCCTGACACCGTAAGTGTTAATTGACAGCGTAGAATTATTCGTTATCACATTTCCAAAACCGTTCACCAGCCCCATAGCGGCGCCAATTGAAAAACTTCTGACCCCGCTTTTTGGTTTGAAATCAAATTGCTTAGCGTAACCGAATGTATATTTCCTTAGCCACCATGCCGTAGCCTGAGATTGGTTAAGCTGCACATTAGTTAAGTTATATGTGCCGTTTGCGTTTAAATGATAAATGAAAACCAGCGGCATTTCCTGGTCCCTGCTGTATGCGTTTGTATTCAAACCCACTTTATCGGCGATGCTTATGTTAAACGCGCCAAATTTAGAACTTGCTAAATTTATTGAAAGCCATTTCAATTCAAAATCGTAGTTTACCTGCGTTTGTTTTCCCGGCAGGATGCTGTCTCTGAATTTAATAATACTAACGAAATCTGTAAACAAGTCAGTGAAAGTAGTCCTGTTAACGGATAAATATTTTAGATAGGTGTTGTAAAAGTCTATTGTTGTATCTGAGCCGTACCCGCCGCCTACCGAAACTATTGAGATTTGCCACACTGGCTTTAGGGATCTTCCTTTAACGTTTTTGAGCTTGTCCGTATTTTTCAGTAAGTGAAAATCATAATTGGCGGGATTTAATCCGAATGCATCAACGCCTGTTGAGGTAACCATTGAGGAGTTTGACATTCCTTCGCTTCTCGCATTAGAATGACTGCCGGACTGAGAATAAACGTAATTGAAAACCGGTAAAACTAAAATAAATAAAAGAGAACAGTATCTTATCAATATGTTTTTTTATTAATTAGCTGTATGTAACTTAATGATTAATGTATGGATAATCAATAAATTTGCACCTGCCAACCCACTTATAACCTGAGTTTATTTGAACTTCTTCCTGACAGAGGACTCCATTTTTGTCATTCCCGCGTAGGCTGGAATCTTGGTTTTCATCATAAAATAAAAACAGGAATGTTTATTAACAATTATTAACGATAAAATTTCAGAAATATTTCACAGACGCCTCCCCCCAAAGGGGAGATTAAGAGTGGGTAGAGGCAGGATACATCCCAAATAAAATGATAGGAGGCGTCTAAGCTTCGGTGCAACTTATTATGGTTAAAATCTAATGTTTCAATTTTTTATATTTGCCAATTGTATTAACATAAATTTAGCGTCTATTTGCCGGAATTAAATCCAGAGGAATATAAGGACCCGCAGCAGCCTCATTTTAACAGTTTTATTAAGAATCTGCATCCTTTCGCATATGTTATTATAGTTCTTGCAGTAATTTTCTTTCTTTACCAGATCATTGGCGGAAGTATATCTATTGCGGCAGGCGGGGGACTTGAAGATATAAATGTGAAGATCTCGAGAATTATACTTATTTTCTCGCAGTTCATGTTTATTCTTGCTCCTACGCTTTTCTTTATGCGCCTTCAAACCGCGGAGCTGAAATCATCTTTCCGGTTGAATTTACCTAAACCCCATTTGCTTCTTTTTGCCGTTGTGGGAATGGTCCTAATTCAGCCCGCTTTGCAGGGATATATGTTCCTGCAGGATTATGGGCTGGACCACATGCCGGTTATGCAAAACGTTATCAAAGAAGTCAGGGATCTGTTTGATACGCTCGAGAAAGCTGAAATGAAAATTGTCTCGGCTTATTCTGTTTATGAATATATAATTGTTGTCTTTGCTATTTGCGTTACGCCGGCAATTTGCGAAGAGCTTTTGTTCCGCGGGTTCGTTATGAGGAACCTTGAAAAGATCGCAAAGCCTTCAATTGCTATTTTTCTGACCGGATTTCTCTTTGCACTCTATCATTTTCAGCCGCTCAATCTGGTCGCGCTTATGATGCTGGGAATTTATCTTGGCTTTGTGGTTTACTGCTCCGATAGCATCTATACGGGTATGGTATGCCATTTCCTGAACAACTTCTTCGCTTCGTACCTGTTTTATAAATACGGCAAAGAGGATTTTGAAACTCCACGGATCTCAAGCTCGCAAAAAATGGATGCGGTTATTTTAGGGGCAGCATCGATTATTTTAATATCATCGCTTATGATCCTGATGTACCGTATGCGCACAAAAAGGCACATTGAAGGGGTCGAGGCATGAGCAATACGGCGGTCAGAGTATTGGTTGGCGCAATCGGCATTCCGTTAATTCTGGTTATGCTTTATTTAGGCAATGAAGTCTTTCTTGTCTTTTGCGCTATCGTGGCTTTCTTTTGCATGAACGAATTTTATAACCTATTTGAACACAGGGATTCCAAGCCATCTTTTCCGGGAAGGTTAATTGGCGGATTTACTTTCCATAAGTTTATTTTTCTTCTGATAAGCACATCTATAGTAATTTGTTTTTATTACCAGCAGTTCAATTTTGTGCTAATAATTTATTTTGCAATGTTCATGTACCTGATCTTTGATGAAGTGCTGGTTAAAACAGATAAGCATATTGAAGCAATCGGCACATGGATGCTTTCAATTGTTTATATCTCGACTACATTCGGCTTAATGAGCTTAATGGACTCTACTAAATTCCTTGTTCAAAACGGAGCTAATTATGTATTGATTTGCCTGGTTATGGTATGGGCGTCTGATACTTTTGCATTCTTCGGCGGTAAAACTTTCGGAAAGCATAAACTGGCGGAAAGGATAAGCCCGAAAAAAACCTGGGAGGGCTCCATAATTGGTTTCGGATTTACAATTCTAACAGGTATCGTAGTCTGGAAATTCTTTTATAATGATATTGGACTTGTGAATATAATTGTAGTTGGTATTATTGTAGGGGTGTTTTCACAGCTTGGCGATCTGTTTGAGTCACATCTCAAGCGTTCCGTTTCAGTTAAAGATTCATCTAACATAATCCCAGGTCATGGCGGATTTTTAGACAGGTTCGATAGCATTTTGTTTGCTGTGCCTGCTTTGTATATTTATTTGTATTTAAAAAGCGTAGTATTCTAATTATAGGAGCCTATTTTGCATCTATTACTTCGTAACTGTCACGTAATATCTCCGGCCGAGAACATGAACGGCAGGTTTGATATACTCATAATGAACGGTATAATCAATCACATGGGCGTGACATGGCAGCATGTAAGAGAAGTAATGCAGTATGATCTACAGGGAAAGATAGTTGTTCCCGGATTATTTGATATGCACGTTCATTTCCGCGAACCGGGGCAGACTCATAAAGAAGATATTTCATCAGGCGCGCTAGCTGCCGCTTACGGCGGCGTTACGGGAGTTCTGTGTATGCCTAACACAACGCCCCCACTGGATAATGCTGAAGTGATAAAGGATAATGCAGCTAAATCGAACGGAAATATTGTAGATGTTTATACGTCTGCCTGCGCTACAGTAGGCAGAGCGGGAGAAAGAATAAGTTCGATCAAATCTCTTCACGAAGCAGGAGCGCTGGCGATAACAGATGATGGCAGCCCCATAGCAGGCGACGAAATGATGAGAGATGTTCTAACGGCTGCAGCCGAATTTAACCTGACTGTTATCCAGCATTGCGAAATCATGTCCATTACAGATGGCGGAATAATTAATGACGGAGTTGTATCAAGAAAACTTGGAGTGAAAGGAATCCCGAATGCATCTGAGAGTAAAATAATCGAACGGGATATCGAGTTAACAAAACAAATTAAAGGCGCGCGTTATCACGTGCAGCATATAAGCACAAAAGAAGCTGTAAAGCTGGTGAGAAAGGCAAAGGCTGAAGGCGTTAAAGTCACTGCAGAAGTTTGCCCGCATCACTTTACTCTTATCGATGAAGCAATTTTGGAATACGGTACGAATGCAAAGATGAATCCCCCATTAAGAACTAAGGAAGATGTCGAAGAAATCCTCTTAGGCATTAAAGACGGAACAATAGACGCCATTTGCACGGACCATGCGCCTCACTCTGAGGATGAAAAAAAGTTACCGCTTGATAAAGCCCCGTTCGGGATTGTTGGACTGGAAACATCGGTTGGTTTAACTTATACAAATCTCGTTGAAAAAGGAATCATTTCACTGGATGAGATGGTCATGAAAATGTCGGTAAATCCAAGGAGAATACTTGGATTGCCGGATATCAAAATCACAGAAGGCGAAAAAGCTAATTTGACTATTCTTGATTTGAAAGAAGAGTGGGTTGTTGATTCATCAAAGTTCCATTCAAAAAGCAAGAACACGCCCTACAATGGATGGAAACTCAAAGGCAAAGCCATTGGAATAGTGAATAACTACAAGCATTTGATAAATATTTAAAAAATACCCTATTCCCGCGGAGGCGGGAATCCATTGTTATCGTGATTTGATTTCGTTGTGAGTGCATTGAGGGTTAAGATATACACCATCTCTGTATCTCTCCTTGTTGGGACTGCCTGTTTACCTCCTTTAGCAAGGCTACAGCAGGCAGGGGATACGAGAGTTAGGCTCTGTGGCAATTTTTGTCAGATTATAGTTAGTCGGATTTCATCCCCTCCTGACAGGAGGGGGTAGGGGGTGGTGCAAGGTTTACACCCCCTCTGTATCTCCCCCTGTCAGGGGGAGATGAGAGAGATAGCCACTTGACTTATTAAACATAATTGTAAGCGCAAATATTAATGCCAAAACTAAAAGTAAAAAACTCGAACGATTTAATCGAAATCCAAAATGTATTTTGTGTAGGCAAGAATTATCTTGACCACATAAACGAAATTGATATCCCCGGAATTCCTAAAGAGATTCCGTCTGAACCTGTTATATTCTTAAAACCAAATACTGCGGTCGTAAGTGATTCATTTGTTGTCTCAATCCCGGAACTTAATGGTAAAAAAATATCCAACAATTTGCAAAACGAAGTTGAATTGGTTATTATCATAGGCAAAGACGGAAAGAATATAAACCAGGCAGATTCGTTTGAATATGTTTATGGCTACGCAGTTGGAATTGATTTTACTCTTCGCGATCTTCAAAACGAAGATAAGAAAAAAGGACTGCCCTGGACGGTTTCTAAAGGATTCTACTCATCAGCGCCAGTTTCTGAAATTGTTAGAAAAGATGAAATTGTTAATCCTGAAAAGCTCAGAATAAGTCTTGAAATAAATGGCGAGCAGAAACAGAATGCGATGACTTCCGAAATGATATTTAAGCTGGATTTTATAATCCATTATATTTCAACAATTTTTGGACTCCGAAAAGGGGACATAATTTTTACCGGCACTCCGGCAGGCATCGCCAGACTTAACCCGGGCGATGTGATCAAAGCTAAATTAGAATCGGTTGGCGAACTAATCGTAAAGGTTGAATAAATAGGGGTTATTTATATACTAAATTTTTCCAAAAAAACGGTTAAATTTGAATCAGGTTACACTAAACCTCCACAAAAAAAACAAAATAAGTGAGCGCTAAAGTAATATCTGTTTGCCTGCCGAAAGGCGGTGTGGGAAAAACCACAACTGCGGTTAATCTGGCGGCATCTTTTGCCGTTGCAGAAAAGCGCACGCTATTGATAGACGCCGACCCGTTTGGCGCATCAGCTATGTCGCTTGGTTTTACTCCCGAGAAGATCAAAGCAGGTTTATCGGAAGTATTCAGCTTTACGCATTCGCTTAGCCATGCCACACATCATACTGAGCTTGAGTATCTTGATTTTGTCCCATCTAATGTAAATTCAATCCAGCGCGATGAAAAGTTTTCCAAAGTCGCCGAAAACAGGGTTGTGCTTAAAAATGCGCTGCGTGGCGTAATGGAACAATATGATTTTATACTGATTGATTGTCCGCCGCTTATGCGCGGAATCGTTGCCAATGCGCTTACAGCCGCTACCTCTGTTATGCTGCCGGTTAGATGTGGCCATTTTTCGCTTGAGGCTATCGCAAAATTGCTTAAGTACGTTGAATATATCAAAGACATCGCAAACCCCGCGTTATATATTGAAGGCATTGTTATGACAATGTATGAATCAAATACAAAAGTTACCGAGATATCCGAAAGGGAATTAAAACTGAGGTATAATAAGTTTTTATTTAAAACATATATCCCCAGGAATCATTTAATAACCGAGGCTTCATTTTACGGGAAGCCTGCTATATTATATAATGTGAATGCAAATGTGTCCATGGCGTATCTTGAGCTGGCCTATGAGATAATTAATAAATACAAGAAAGTTGAGGAAGTTGCTTGAAAGAAATTTCAAAGACATATAACCCGGCTGAAGTTGAGTTTAAGCTGATAGAATTTTGGGAGAATAACAAATTTTTTTCCCCTGACGCCGCTTCCGCTAAGCCTAAATATTCTATTGTAATCCCGCCGCCTAACGTAACCGGCAATCTTACAATAGGTCACATGCTTAATAATACTATACAGGATGTTTACGCTAGGTGGAAACGTATGTCAGGTTACAACGTTTTATGGCTTCCGGGTTCAGACCATGCCGGAATAGCGACTCAGAACGTTGTGGAAAAGAAACTGAAGGAAGAGAAGCTCACAAAATATGATCTTGGCCGCGAGAAATTTGTTAAGAAAGTTTGGGAGTGGAAAGAAATTTACCATACGAATATTAAGAAGCAGCTAACGCGCATGGGCGCATCTGT
>CAZMRG010000008.1:0-44773 GCA_964568655.1 uncultured Ignavibacteriales bacterium
GCGTCATCCATGAAAACTTTGGTGTAATGCTCCGAGATTTCCCAAACCGATTTCCCTTCGCGCTCAGAGCCTTTTTCCATTTTATCTTCGCCCTCATCATCGTCTGAAACTAAATGCCCAACATCGGTGATGTTCATTATATGTGTAACTTCATATCCGTTGTATATCAGAACGCGTTTTAAAAAATCTTCAAATAAAAATGTGCGGAAGTTGCCAATGTGCTGGAAATTATAAACCGTCGGTCCGCATGTATACACACTTGCCTTGCCCGCTTCAATAGGTTTAAATACCTGTTTTTCCCTGCCTAATGTATTAAATAAAGTTAAGTCCATAATTGAAAGATAGCTTTATTTTCCCAATGGTTAAATAGAGAAATAAAGTTTCTTACCTCGTTCCCGTCTCGCATCCCGCCAAAGGCGGGCAAGCAAGTGCGGGATAAACTCCAGCTGGAATCTTGTACTATCTCTTGAGCGGGCTTTTTATTAAAATGAAAGCATTTTTCCTGCTCTCTAAGGGTCGCTCCAAAAGGTCTTTCTTTCACATGGAATTTAATTTGCAATTTCTTAATTGTACTTTGCGGAAATCAATAGTGCACATGAAGCTTAACGATGCGATAAAATCAGTATTTAACTATTTTATATTCGGCAATTTTTTTATTGCTCTCTGCGCCGTAGTTATGTTTTGGCAGGCAAATAATATGTTCGCCCTGAATATTGATCCTTATTTCATTCCTTTCATCTTTTTTTCAACGCTTTGCAGCTATAGTCTTCACTGGTCTCTAACAAAACACCTGAATCCGGATTCGGCAAGACTCAATTGGACATCCCGGCACAAAAAGTTCTTAATTGGGCTTTTTATAATCTCGTTCATTTGCACCGATATAACGTTTATCCCGATAGCGCGATTCTATATGCGTTTGCTGCCGCTGGCTTTCATTACATTCATGTACACTGCGCCAAAAATCCCGTTGAAGCCGTTTTTGTTCATTCGAAAAATTGCAGTACTTAAAACAACATATTTAACGCTGGTCTGGGTTTTTACAACATCGGTTTTGCCGGTCCTTGTTTCCGGCTCAGCGTGGAAATATGAAACGACTCTGTTTGTTGTAAACAGGTTTTTTTTGATTTACCCTATCTGCGTTCTTTTCGATTACAGGGATAGAGAAGAAGACCGGTTGGAAGGAATAAAAAATATCGCAACTGCTTTAAGTTCACGCGGACTCGATTACGTCTTCTCGATTTGCATGATATTAAATTTGCTAAGCGCATTTATGTTTCAAAACGTTTTTGGAAATTGGTTTTATACTGCAATCTGTATCGTTCCGGCTCTGCTTCTTATTTTTACTTATCGAATAAGCAAGAATTCTAAATCCGATCTGTGGTTTTACTTTTATCTCGATGGCCTGATGGCGCTTTCCGGGGTTATTGTGTTTATTGTTCAAAGAATCCAGTCTTAATCTGGAGTTGGGGAAGTTGATTAATTTTGCAGTTTTAGTTTTAATTTTTGATTTTTTATTAGCTTTCCCGTGTCTAAAAAGTATTTTATTTTTGTAATAAATCAATCCCGGATCATACAAAACACTAATGAAAACAATTATTCGATTTTCCTGCATTACGCTTCTGTTTTTTAATTCTGTTTCTGCTTTATTCGGCGGCGGCGCCTTTATTATAGATCCTTTAGGAGAATTCCTGCAGGCTCCGTTGGGATTGCTGAAACACTCCCCTTTTGAAACATTTTTAATCCCGGGCATAATTCTCTTTACGTTCATAGGCATATCCAGCCTTGTCGTTGCCGTCCTTGTGATAAAAAGCGCCCGATCATATCCACTCGCTCTTGTTTACCAGGGAATCGTAAATATTATATGGATAATCGTTCAGCTTATAATGATACGGCAATTTGACGAGTTACAGGCGGTCTACTTCTGCCTGGGCGCAATACTTATTCCGCTTGGGATCTACTCGCGAAAAAGAAATTAATTTAATTATAATGGAACATAAAATTGAACTCGTAAAAAAATACTTTGCGCTTGTTGAAAATTTCTGCGCCGATAAAAAAGAATATGAGGATATCCTTCACTCCGAAATGAGCGCGACAGAATTTCCGAACCTGAACACAAAAGTAACGCGTAAGCGCGGCTATGATGAAATGTTTGCCGGTATGGAAACAGCGAAAAAGATCCTGCGCTCGCATCACATCGAAATTCATGCAATTTTTGAGACGCCGGAGGTTGCCGTTATAGAAGCTACATGGACAGGCGAGATGGCCGTAGCTGTCAGAGATTTTGAAAAAGGGCAGACGTTAACGGCTCACTGCTGCTTTATTTTTGAATTCAGAGACGGAAGAATTTTCCGGCAAAGAAATTATGATTGCTATGAATCGTTTGAGTAAGTGAAAATTAAAATCTACAATTATGAAAACACTCTCAATTACAATTTTACTTTCGCTTTTCGTATTATCGTCAATTTCGTTCGGACAAAATAAGCTTAAGCCGGGATTTGACGCCGTTGAATACGGAGAAGCTCTTAAAGTTTCCGCTCATCAGGGCGATACTCCCTGGGTGAAAGCGCCTTTACCGCTTCCGGAAGGATATAGGATGGTTTACCGCTCGCCGGTAGTGGGGCTTGATAACCGCTGGGATCTGTGGCTTCGCGACGATTCGGTTGCCGTTATCAGCATTCGCGGAACAACCATTAAGCCAACCTCGTGGCTGGAAGATTTTTACTCGGCTATGGTTCCTGCCGCGGGTACGCTTACTGCGGGAAAAAATAATGTATTTAGATACAGGCTTGCATCAGATACAAATACTTATGTGCATATCGGATTTCTGCTTGGGCTTGCATACCTGGCGCCCACAATCATTCAGGAAATAAATGAATATTATAATAAAGGCGTTAAGGATTTTATCATTATGGGCCACAGCCAAGGCGGCGCAATATCTTACCTGCTGACATCGTATTTGCATTATCTGGATAAAGGAATTATTCCTGATGACATCCGCTTTAAAACTTATTCCAGCGCTCCGCCAAAGCCGGGCAATTCGTATTATGCGTATGATTATGAATTCATAACACGGGGCGGGTGGTCATACCGCATAATAAATGAACTTGACTGGGTGCCTCAGATGCCGTTTACGGTTCAGACAAAATTTGATTTCAATAAGAACGGGTTGTTTTACAGCGTGGATACTGCGATAGCAGATCTTGGATTGATGCAGAAGATTGTTTATGCGCTGTTAAAAAGAAGCCTTATCGGCGATGTTGATGAGGCGCGCGACGTTCTGATAAAATATCTTGGCGAGAAGCTCTATGGCAGCGTTGAAAAAAACCTGCCCGGCTTCAAAGAGCCGCGTTTTGTTAAATCTATGGAATATATGACGTGCGGTTCCCCTGTTATTCTTAAGCCAACTTCGGAATATTTGGCGGCTTTTCCGTACGAAAAAGGAGTACGCGGCATATTCGTTCACCATAATCTTGATGCATATTATTACTTGCTCGAACACGAATACATTAATGAGCGTTAAAGCCGCATTAGCGCTAAAAAATGCAGATTCATTTATGAAATATTCTACTAAATTGTAATAGGATATATCAAATTAGCTCATATTTATCATGAAATTAGTAAGGTCCCGCGTAGATACAGATTTGATTGGCGCGCCGGTTTGCCTGGTCCGTTTAGATAAGATCACTCCAAAAATATTGCAGAGCATCCATGAAAAAGTTGTAGATGAAAACTACTCTATAGCATTTATTACGGCCGGGAATATTAATATGCCTGACCTTAAGAATTATAACTGGAAAGGTCTTGTTTTCGCTGAAATTAAGCTGGCTCTTAAACATACTCTCGGTCCAATTGAAACGCCGGTACATCCGGACTATTATGTTAATACCGCATACAGAGAAGAAGACCTGGCTAAAATTTATGAGCTAATTACAGATCTGCATAAGCATTCACGTTTTTATCACGATAAGCTGCTGCCATCATCGTTTTCTAAGAAAGTATATCACAGGTGGTGTGAAGAATCGCTGGCCGGAAACTGGGCCAATACAATTTATTACGTCAGGAGCGGGCAAAACGATGAGATATTGGGGCTCATAACGGCCAAACGCCGCGACGAGGGACTTGTTCAGTCTGTTCTCGTGGTAGTGGATAATAAAAGCCAGGGAAAAGGGCTCGGAAAATTCTTAATGAACTCCGTTCATTCGGATTATTTTAAAAACGGTTACAAAGAAAGCCTTATTATTACACAATATGACAATGAGAACGCAATTGCTTACTACGGTAAAACCGGTTACCATTATGATTCGATGATGGCTGAATTTCATTTACACAATGAAAAGTATAAGAAGAAAAAAGGGTAACCTAAAGTAAAGTGGTTTTATTTTTTAATTTGTCATCAGTTCCTTCGCGCTTTTTATTGACGCATCTGTAACTTTCTCTCCGCTCAAAAGCTTTGCAACTTCAATAACTTTTTCGTTTTTCTCAAGCTTTTTAATCTTTGCAAGCGTACTCTCTCCGTCGGTTTCTTTTTCCACAAGAAAATGTTCGTCTGCCAGGGCCGCTATTTGCGCAAGGTGCGTAACGGAAATAACCTGTCGGTATTCAGAGAGTTTTTTCATGACCTTTCCTACTTTCTGCGCAATGCGGCCGCTGATGCCCGAATCAATTTCGTCAAAAATTAATGTCTCTACGCGGTCCGCTCCCGCTAGAGCTGTCTTAATGGCAAGCATAATTCTTGATACTTCCCCGCCGGAAGCAGTTTTGCGCAGCGATGAAAACTCGTCTCCTTTATTTATCTTCACCTTAAACTCAATATCATCAATGCCGCCGCCTGAAAGTCTTATAAACTCATTTTTGTTCTTAACTAATAATGTGGCCGCGCCGCTTTCTTCGCCCTTTGGCGAAGCGGTTAATGGCGCAATATCAATTCTGAACTCCGCATTTTCAAAACCGATCTCTTTTAGTATTTTAACAATTTCCGTTTCGAGCTGCCGCGCATTCTCTTTCCGTATTTTTGAGATGTTCTGGGCTTTTTTAAAAACAGCCTCTTTTAGAATTTTTATCTCTTTTTCAAGTTCAGCTATCTTTTCATCAAAATTATCAACCAGCGTCAAATCTTCTTCAAGCTGCGCTTTTAGCTTCAAAATACCTTCTATGTTATTTCCATACTTCTTTTTTAAAAATTGGAGTTTATAAAGTCTTTCTCTAATATCCTCTATCCTGGTCGGATCAAAACTCAGGTTGTCTATCAGGCTTTGAATCAACCGGCTTGCTTCATTCAATATCAGGAACGACTCGTTTATGTCTTTTAGTATCTTTGATATGTCCGAGTTGTATTCTTCCAGTTTTGAAAGTTCTTTTTCTACTATTTTCATCTTTTCAACAATTGAGCCGGTATCATCATATAAATTCGAATATGCTGCAGAGAGTCCTGTTTGTATGGCTTCAACATTTTCAGATGCCTTTAGTTCCTTTTCCAGATTATCATCTTCGTTTGGCGCCGGTTCAACCTCCCTAATTTCTTTTAGCTGAAATTCCAGATAGTTCTTTTTGTTATCAAGCTCGCCTTTTTTCTGTCTTATACTATCATATTCATGAATAATCTCCTTTAATTTATCAAAATCTTCAGCATATTCATCTGTTAATTTTTGAAACTTCAATTTTTCGGATTTTGTAAGATAAAAATCAAGCAATTCAACATGAATTTCTTTTTTGAGCAGTGATTGGTGTTCGTTCTGGGAGTGAATATCAATAATTATCTCGCCAATTGATTTAAGGTCGTTAATATTTACCGGTGAGTCATTTATAAAATTTCTGCTGTATCCTTTTTTATATAATTCTCTTCTAACTATTAAATTACCCTTTTCCAGACTTTCAATTTCATTCTGTTTTAATATATTCTCAACAAGTTTTAGATTATTTTCAGATATTTTAATAAATCCTTCCACAATCATTTTATCGTTATTCTTATTAATGATGGAATAATCAGCTCTTTCTCCCAATAAAAGCGATAAAGCATCTATTAAAATAGATTTTCCGGCGCCGGTTTCTCCTGTAATTACATTAAAACCGTTTGAAAAATCAATTTCAACGCTCTTTAATAATAAGTAATTTTTTATTGTGAGTTTTTCAATCAACTTGACTACTCTTATATTATTATATTATATATAAAAAAATTGCAGTAGCAGCAGGAGTGTTAATAAGCGTAAATTTAAGAACAAAACTTGTCAAAATTAAGAGAATAAGGCGGTTGTGCTTTTGCCGTTCATGTTAATTATAGGTTAGCTTGTTGTTCTGATTAAACAAGTTCATAACCGGTTCATAAAATAAAAAAACTTGCTATCAACTAAATGTTAGCAAGTCTTATTTATAAACATAAATTAACAGGCCTATGTTATTAAGAGGTTAAAAGCTCTTCTCTGATTATATCTATCTTATCTTTAAAGCCCGGGTCGATGTTCACCATATCGTCAACGCATTTACACGCATGAATTACTGTTGCGTGATTTCTTCCGCCGAAGTGAGCGCCTATTGTTTCAAGCGAGCATGAAGTCATTTCCCTGCAGAGGTACATTGCCGCATGCCGGGCAAGAACTATCTCCTGGCGCTTTGTCTTAAGCCTTAAAAGAGATTCCTCAAGATCGAAGAACTTTGACACGGCGGCAATAATTGAGCCAATGTCTAAATTTTGTTTTCTGTTCTTTATTGCGCCGAATTTGAGCACGCTGCGTTTTGCCATATCAAGCGATATCGGCATTTTTGTCAGCTCTGAATCAAATATCAGGCTCTTAAGGCATCCTTCAAGCGAACGGATGTTATCTTTGATATTATAGGCGATGAATTCCAAAACTTCATATGGGACAGATATTTTTTCAGTCTCGCACTTCTTGTTTAAAATAGCGGTCCTTGTTTCAAGATCCGGCGGCTGAATATCAACCGTGAGTCCCCACTGGAAGCGCGTAATGAGGCGCTCTTCAAGTCCTGTAAGCTGATGCGGCGGTTTATCAGATGAAAGAACAATCTGCCGCTTGAGCTGGTACAGCGAGTTAAAAATCTGGAAGAAAGAATCCTGCGTGCTTTCTTTTCCTTCAAGAAATTGAATATCGTCAACTATTAATATATCCAGCGATTTGTAATATCTTTCAAACTCGTGAGCCTTGTTTGTTCTGATACTTTGAACGAAACTTGTTGTAAATTCAGGGCCGGAAATATACATAATCTTTATTCCCGTTCGGTTATCCTTCAGCTGGTTGCCTATTGCCTGGATAAGATGCGTTTTGCCGAGTCCCACGCCGCCGTAGATCATAAGCGGATTATATTGCGCGCCGGGCCTGTTGCAGATCGAAAGCGCCGCGGCTGTTGCAAATTCGTTGTTCTTGCCTTTTACAAAATTATCAAACGTATATTCTGAATTAAAATAGCTTGCCGATGCGTAAATGTTTTCGCTCTGCGGCTGCGCATGAGATTGTCCGTAGTTTCCGGTATTTTGTGTTTGCGGGTTTTGTATAACGGGAGCAGCTATCTCTTCGGGCAGCTCTACAGGAACGGAAATGTCTATTTCATATATCAGCCTTCCGGAATCCCCAAGCACGGCCTTAATAGCTTTTGAAACAACATCGCCAAAGCGCGAGATTATCATGTCGTAATAATCTTTACTTGGCACGGAAATTGTCAGAATGTCATTGTCAATGTGCTTTGCCTTGATCGGCCTGAACCAAGTGTTAAGCTTTAGTTCAGAAATGTTTAGGCTGATTATCTCTAAAAATTTATTCCATGCTTCGTATGCATTGGAATTATCAACATTAGATACTTGTCCGTTTTCGTAATTTAAATTTGTCAACATCGTAACTCTATATTTATAAGAAAGAAAATAGGTTCATTAATTTACTACTTTAATTAGTTTCACGTTAGGGTCCCAAAATCTACTAAACCAACAAAGAACTTAACAAAAAAAACCTTTTTTAAGGCATTGGTTTTGCTTAACTTAGCCTTGTGCATGTAATACTTATCAACATACGTTGTTAATAACTTTTTTGAGGCAATTTTCGGGAGCGCTTAAGATGAGTTTGCCCTGTTTGGGCGATGATGTTTTGAACAAGTTGTCAACATCGGATACTATCTCTTGCATATGCATATTACAAAAAAAATTTGCCAGTGTCAATAGAAGTTAGTTAAAATACCGTTTGTAGCTAACAGAAAATTAACTAAAGGAGTGTAATTTCTTGCCCTGATTATTTTCTAAAGAAAAAAGATACGTTAATATCTGCCGGTTCCGATTATTTTGAAATTCACATTCCTTTTTCATTCCAATCTTCTCTGCAACCCGAATTGATGCAAAATTATCAAACGCCATATTGGCAACCATGCGTCTTATCCCCAGCTTCTCAAAACCATATTTTATACACGCCGAAGCAGCTTCATAACCATAACCCAGTTTCCAGAAATTCTTATGAATAATATATCCCAGATCGTTTTCTGTTTTATCATTGACCTCGGCGCTAATAATTCCTGCGTCCCCTATCTGTAATCCGTTTTCTTTTAGAATTACCGCCCACCTGCCGAAGTCTCGGCGCAGGCAGGGAGACGAAGACGCCCTGTAACTTCTTATACATCTTTCAATCCAACCCTTAGTTTGTTCTTCCGTAAACGGCGCCGGCCAGAATTTCATCGTTTCCGGGTCCGAGAGAATCGCATGCAGCGAAACAAAATCCTCCGGGGAATATTCCCTTAAAATTAATCTGGCTGTTTCAAACATTTTGAATTACTTCTCTAACGGAAGATTTACTGCTGATGGATGAGACAAATATAATAAACGGATTACGTTTAATCCATGAAGAAATAAAATCTAAAAAGGGGATTGCCGTCTAAGCCTCCCCTTTTTTCAATCTGATAATCTTTTAATCTTACAAATCTGACGAATCTCCTAGCTTTCTTTATCCGACCAATCGGACCAATCCACCTGCGTGGAATCCTCGTCGGCCGTAAGCACGGCTTCGGGCTGGTGGCGGTCAAAACAGGAATAATTTCGCGGCTGCATATTTTCAGGCAGTGAGCAGATCAGCTTGTTAAGATTGACCGATGCGCTTTTCGCAGCATCAATCGAGTCCAGCTTTCCGGAAGTAAACGCTCCGGCAACCGTATTCACCAGCAACTTTCTGGTATTTCGGCATTCTTCGGTTTCGGTTGCATTTATCTGGTTGAGCTCAAAATATTTATTGCTTGCCTGTCCCCCGCCGCAATATGAAAAATACATGCATTCAGATGCGCATTTCTTTATCCCCGCGAAATAATCTTTCACATACTTTGCCGAAAAAGAATCTTCCACAATTTCAGTAAGAGGTTTATTTAAAATATTGCCCGTTACAAATTCATCGCGTTTTTCCTGCGGTATGCTCAAAAATTCCGGCGAGAGCATTAAAACGTCGCCGTTCCATGCTATAGTTGGCCACAAGTCGCGAGCGAAATATTCATGCTGTTCAAAATCATCCGATACTCTTTTCAGCCAGCCAAGCGCATTATCAAACTCTCGTATTCTTATAACCGGATTTGCGCGCCACTCATCGAATAATTCCGACCAGAACCGCCTCACATCTTTTTCGCGCAGATGGTTCTTCTCTTTATTCAGCCCCTCGCTCTCAACAATATTTACGCAGACGCTTCTGCAGCCAAGGGATGAAAAGAACTCATACAGCGGTTCGGCGCAGTCTATATTGGCTTCGCTTACCACGGCTATTATGCCAAACGGAATGCGGTTTATCTTCAGCAGCCCAACGCCTTTCATTATCCTGTCCCAGGCGGGCATGTTCGCGCGGTTCACGCGGTTAACATTGCAGCCCTCGGGTCCATCGATACTTAATCCAACGCGAAATCCCTTTTCCCTGAACAGCCTGCACCAGTCAGGGGAGATCATTGTTCCGTTGATCTGTATGTTATGATTTATTTTTCCGGCAAGCCTGAGCTGTTCAAATGGTTCGACAAGTTTTCTGAAGTGTTCTATCCCGCAGGCAAGCGGTTCACCTCCGTGCCAAAGAATTGTTATAGGATGCGGCGCATCTTTTATTGACGCGACAACAGCTTCGGCAACACCGACGGACATTTTATTTGGTTCGTGCCTGTCGGTTAAGTAACAGTAATCACAATCGAGATTGCATAAAGTGGTAGGCTGTAAAACTATGTGCCTGAAACAAAATTTTGAATGCGTATTGTCAAATTCAAAGTATGCCATAAGTATCCTTTCTGCTTTACATTACAAATATATATATAAAAGCAGGAAGTTATAATCTAATAATAAGGCAATAAATATCTATTTGTCCCGGTTTATTCTGAACCTTTTTCATTGTTACCGATGGCAAATTGTGGTATTTTTATCATTCTAAAATTATGAGTTTTGATAATCGAACAATATTTGCTCCGTCAACTCAGGTAGGGGAGTCCGGGATAACTGTCATCAGGATCAGCGGAAAAGATACATTTTCAACGCTTTCTAAGATCTTTTCGAAAAAGGCTAATGAATTTTCACCGGTTGACTTTACAAAAACTTCAAGCCATTCGGCCATTCATGGTTACTTAACCGAGGGAGCTGATGTTATAGACGAAGCCATTGTTACTATATTTAAGTCGCCGAATTCATATACGGGAGAAGATGTAGCAGAGATTTCAAGTCATGGCGGTGGCTATATATATAGAAAAATCAATAACTTACTCTCGGCTAATGGTATTGAACATGCGGAACCCGGGGAGTTTTCAAAACGCGCATTTTTGAACGGCAAAATGGATCTTGCGCAGGCAGAAGCTGTCGCGGATTTGATCAGAGCAAAAACAGACCTCTCAAATAAGCTTGCTATGAAGCAATTGCTGGGGGAGTTTTCAGGTAAGATCAAAGATCTGCGCGAAGAACTGATTAATTATTGTTCTTTACTTGAGTTGGAACTGGATTTTTCGGAAGAGGGGCTTGATCTGGTCTCCAAACAAGAACTGTTGAGAAAGATTGATGCGCTTATTACAAAATTCAAAGGCCTGACAAGATCATTTGAGAGTGGTAAAATCATCATAAATGGCGTCAATTTGGCAATAGTGGGGAAGCCAAATGTTGGTAAATCAAGTATTTTTAACTATTTATTAAAGCAAAGTCGAGCAATAGTTAGCGAAATTCCGGGCACAACCAGAGATTATCTGCAGGAACCCCTTATCATGGATGGCGTGGTTTTTAATCTTATAGATACTGCCGGAATTAGGACGTCTGACGACACAATTGAACAAGAAGGCGTTAAACGAACCAGGCAAAAAATTGCCGAATCAGATATTGTTGTAGAAGTAGAGGATCTGTCTAATCCAAATTCAGACGGAGCTGAGTTTATTAAAGGCATTCCCGAAGGGAAGGTAATTCGTGCATTCAATAAGGTCGATATTATGCCCGATAACAGCTCAAATCATTTAGCAATTTCTGCTTTAAAGGGAGACAACATGAGCAAGCTTCGGGACGAAATAGTCAGGAAAGCAAAAGCGCTGATCAAAGAAGACGAGTCCTCAGATGTCATTGTAACAAATGAGCGGCACAGGGATTGTTTGTTGAAATCGTGTGAATATCTTGTGAATGCAAAATCACAAATTGAATCCGGCGGCGGTAATGAACTGATTTCCTATGAGATAAGATCTGCCATGGATTCGCTAACCGAGATAATAGGTAAGACGACAAATGTTGATATCTTAAATAACATATTTGCAAAGTTCTGCATTGGGAAGTAAGATGTTTCACGTGAAACTCTCAAAACAGTAAATACTGAATGTTTCACGTGAAACAAAGTTTAAAAACAGAGAAATTTGAGCAAAACGAACGATAAATATTACGACATTATTGTAATTGGGGCGGGACATGCTGGTATTGAGGCTGCTTGGTCGGCATCGCGCATGGGACTTACCGTGGGAATGGTTTCGATGGATTTGGATGCCATTGGCAGAATGTCATGTAATCCGGCAATAGGGGGTTCTGCAAAAGGACATCTTGTAAAGGAGATTGATGCACTTGGGGGTGTGATGGGAAGAATCGCTGACGATTCAGGAATCCAATTTAGAATACTAAATCGTTCAAAAGGGCCGGCAATTTGGTCGCCTCGTTGCCAAAATGATAGGGATTTGTATTCTAAAGTAGCAAAGGAATATATCCTGGGCTGCGAGAACGTTGATCTAATTCAGGGAACCGTTGATGAACTTGTCCTCAATGAAAACCGAATCAGTGGAGTGGTTACGAATGCCAAGGCCATTATTGACTGTAAATCTGTAATCATCTCAAGCGGAACGTTTTTAAATGCAATTATGCATACGGGACACAAGCAATCAGAAGGGGGCCGGTTTGGAGAACAGGCGGCCAAGGGATTGTCTAAATATTTGTTAAAACATAACTTTATCACTGGAAGACTGAAGACGGGCACACCTCCAAGATTGGCTCTTGATTCTATTGATTTCTCGCAAACCGAAGAACAGGCGGGGGATGATATACCGGCCCCTTTTTCCGTTTTCTCCAACGGCAGCTTTCCCAGGCTTAGCCAGATCTCATGTTTCTTAACTTATACTAACGGCAAAACACACGAAATTCTCAGAACAGGATTTGACGATTCGCCGATGTTCTCAGGCAGGATAACAGGAATCGGGCCGCGTTACTGTCCTTCAATCGAAGATAAAGTTTTTCGTTTTTCAGATAAGCCGCGCCACCAGATATTTCTTGAGCCCGAAGGATTGAATACAAATATAGTTTACATGAACGGCTTTTCTTCTAGCCTTCCGGCGGTAATACAATATGAAGCGCTCAAAACAATTCCCGGATTACAGAACGCCAAAATGATTCGCGCAGGATATGCTGTCGAATATGATTTCTTGCCAACGCATCAAACAAAGCTAACGCTTGAAACTAAGTTAATTGAAGGTCTCTATGTTGCAGGACAAATTAACGGCACTTCAGGATACGAAGAAGCTGCAGCGCAGGGCCTGATTGCAGGAATCAACGCGGCATTGAAGATACAGGGTAAAGCTCCATTTATTCTGAAACGCTCTGAAGCATATATTGGCGTACTAATTGACGATCTTATCAACAAATGTCCCGAAGAACCGTATAGAATATTTACTTCGCTTGCGGAGTACCGGCTGATCCTTCGCCAGGATAACGCGGATCTGCGCCTTATGAAATATGGAGCAGAGCTTGGACTCATTCCCGATGAAATGTATAAATCTGTTCTGGAAAAAGAGCGGCTGATAAAGGATTCAATCGAATATTTTAAACGAACATTTGTTTCTCCAAAGGATGTGAACGGATTTCTTCAGAGCATCAACTCAACCGAGATAAAGCAATCAGACAGCCTCTCGCAGCTCATTAAGCGAAACGAGATCAGCTTGCCGGAATTTTTGAAGCTTGAATATTTTAAAGAAAATAATCTTGCTCAATCACTTATTCACAACCCGGAAGCGGTTAACCAGGTTGAAATAGAATTAAAGTATGAGGGGTATATTCAGCGGCAGAACGAACAGGCGGAAAATCTGGAACAGGTTGAAGGAATGATAATACCCGAGGATTTTGATTTCAATAAGGTAAAATCATTTTCAACCGAAGGCAGGGAAAAGCTCAATAAGGTCAGGCCGCGCAGCATAGGGCAGGCTTCGCGAATTGCGGGAGTATCGCCGTCGGATATATCGATATTGACGGTGTACATGAAAAGCTGAGGGGATTTGAGAATTGAGATTTTGGATTTGAGATTTATAAGAAATTGGATCTTCGAAATTGTTTAACATTTAGGATTTAGTATTTAGAATTTTATCAATATGGCGGAACAAGCCAACCAATGGCAATTAATATTAAAAGAAAAAGAGTATAACGATCTCTTAATGGAGTGGAACGGGAAGATAAATCTTGTTTCGCGAAAGAGGAACGATGTATATGATTTGATCGAAGAGAGCAAGGTTTTCTTTGAGAAGATTGAATTCAAAGAGGGGATTAGGATTCTTGATCTTGGTACCGGCGGAGGTTTCCCCGGAATAGTAATCGCCCTCCACCATCCCGAAGCCGAGCTTACGCTGGTTGATTCTATCCAGAAAAAAATTAAAGTCGTTGAAGATATAATTAAAAAACTTGATCTGAAAAACGTTACCGCGGTTTGTTCGCGGGCAGAAGATCTTTCGCCGCTTCCTCTTTATAAATATAAATACGATTATGTTGTAGCGCGCTCCGTTGCGGTCTTGCAGGACCTTGCTTTCTGGTCAAGAAATTTCCTTAAGATTGGCGGCAAACTTATAACGCTTAAGGGCGGAGAAATTGGCGGAGAGATAAAATCTACAGAAAAACTAAAGTATGTGAAATATATTGATGAATACGACATGGGAGAAAGAAAAATAATTGTTGTTGAGATAAAATAATTTAATAAGCAGGAGCTCCATTAAAGAGCTGTTTTATCAGATAATTACAAAGGTGCAAAAATTTTTCCGCTTTATAAGTATTTTTTCCGGAACAATTTTACCGATGTATTGATTACCATTTATGTAGACAGCTAGTTAGAAAAAGTATTCCCGCTCAAGCCTGCAGATTTTTTTCGGTAGATGCGGAGTTGGAATAACAAAAGGGGACGGTAAAACGTCCCCTTTGATTTTATCCCTTTTTCCTTATTAACTATTTAAGAAGAATCATTCTTTTTGTTTCAGTAAAACTCTCCGTTTTCAAAACATAAAAATAAACTCCGCTCGCATATGTGCTACCGTCAAAATCAACTTCATAAGTTCCGGGATTGAGATTTTCATTTACAAGAGCCGCAACCTCTCTCCCCAGCATGTCGAATACAATAAGTTTCGCATAAGAAGACTTTGCGATTTGAAACTTGATCTTTGAATTCGGGTTAAACGGATTCGGATAATTCTGCATTAACATGAAGCGCGCCGGTACTTCGTTTGATATCGGCGTAATGCCAATTCCGGGATATGTAAAAACCCACGCTGCTCCAACATTGGTATTTTCGCCTTCGCCGCCTTCAATAACAGTACTGCCATCCGAAGATATTGCAACCGTAAAAGCCTGATATACGGCAGCGCCAATAGTACCTGTGCCAACAAGCTTTGCGCCTACCTGGGTCCACACGCCGCCGCTGCGAACGAAACACCATGCAGCGCCCATATAATTTCCGTCTCCGTATCCTCCCTCCACAACAGTGTTTCCATCTAAGGATATTGCAACGGATGTTCCCTGAAAAACATTATTACCGTTGTTGCCAATAGCGCCTGAACCGACAAGTACCGGGCCCTGCTGTGTCCAAACCCCGGCGCTTCGCGTAAAAATAAATATGCATCCCTCAGAACCATTATCGGATGGGCCGCCCTCGACAAAAGTATTGCCGTCGGCAGAAACGGAAACAGAATACCCCTGCGAAGCATATACTGAACCGACTCCAACAAGTTTTTGCCCCTGTTGGGTCCAGACTCCGCCGCTGCGCGTAAATACCCAGACAGCTCCCGTTGAATTATTATCGGCATATCCGCCATCTATAATTGTATTTCCGTCTCCGGAAACACTGACCGAAAGACCCTGGCTTGGGTCTCCGGATGCGCCTGAACCATAGAGCTTTGGTCCCTGCTGCGACCACACGCCGCCCGTCTTTGTGAAAACCCATATTGAACCATAGAAGATGCCATCATTATCACCGCCCTCTACGGCGGTACTTCCGTCAGCCGAAATTGAAACAGAACACCCCTGCGCGGAACCGCCAACATACCCGGAACCAACAAGTTTTGACCCTTGCTGAGTCCACACACCTCCGCTGCGTGTGAATATCCATACGGCTCCCACACCTCCATTATCCCCGGAGCCCCCAAAGATCACGGTATTTCCGTCTGAAGAGATCGCAACAGAAATGCCCTGATAAACAGTGGTTCCGATTGCGCCGGTTCCCACAAGCTTTTGACCTTGCTGCGTCCATACGCCGCCGCTTCGTGTAAAGATCCAGACTGCGCCCATGTGGTTATTATCCTGATAGCCGCCAACGATAGCGGTGTTTCCATCGCCCGAAATAGCAACTGCGTTGCCCTGGTCTGCATTTCCAACGGCCCCTGTTCCGAAAAACTTCTGTCCTTGCTGTGTAAATTGGGAGAAAAGTAAATTTGGAATTATGCATCCCGCTAAAACAAATAAAACGAATAATTTTGTTTTCATATGTTATTGTTTTTTACGTTTGGTAATTATCAATTATCGTTGGTAATTCATCCGATGACTAAGCATTTTAATATTTAAGTCATCGGATGAATATTTAATTAACATATTTAAATATTTAAGAAGTATCCCCGATATATCGAAATTTCCCCGATTGAATCGGGGCAGGCAGGTCAAGTAATTCTTACTTGACCATCAACATCTTTTTAGTTTCCGTAAAGTTTTCCGTTTTCAAGGTATAGAAATAAATTCCCGATGCGTATTTACTTCCGTCAAAATCAACTTCATATGTTCCGGGATTGAGATTTTCATTTACAAGCGTTGCAACTTCGCGGCCAAGGATATCGTAAACTGTAAGTCGTGTGTCAAAGGCATGCCTTTGACCTACAGAGGGAATAGCAAACCTTATTTTTGTATTTGGATTAAACGGATTTGGATAGTTCTGCGATAAGCTGAATCCTTTGGGAATAATTTGCGATATATTCTGCACCGCGATCGGGCTTGGCGCCATATCAACCGTAAGCGTCCATGCGTCTAGTGTGCCGGTATGGCCCGTAACTCTGTCGTATACTTTCAATATCCATATACCGGAGGGATCGATGCCATTGAATAATGAAAGCGGATGTGATGGTTTAAACCTGCCCGTGAAAGGAGCGGTTCCGTTTGCAACTGGCGTAGTGGCAGAATCTGTCAATTGAGTTTCTATAAAATTCGCCCCGCTTCCGCCTGCCTGATAAATTAAAGTATCGGTGACGGATGAAGAAAGGTCTGCGCCATAGAGATGCGTAATTGTCGTTTCAAGATCGCCCAGGCTGACATAGTGGATCGAATCTATTGTAACGTTTACATTTGTTATGAAATACGAAATCACATTAGTTGCAATTGTGGATGTATCATACGTGATCTGGTTGCCGATGATTTGTTTATGCAGGTTATGATGAGAGTTAACATACCTGAACGGAGAACGGATATACGCCCACGCCGAACCGATATCATTATTATCCCTGTCGCCGCCGACTATGAAGGTTGTTCCGTTGGAAGAAACAGCGACCGATATTCCCTGCCACGAAGTTCCTACGCTGCCGGAACCAACAATCTTGGGGCCAAGCTGATTCCAAACCGTATCAGTTCTTGTAAATATCCACGATGCACCGGAAGGATAGTCGCCGTAACCGCCAATGATGGCTGTGTTTCCGTCGCCGGAAAGTGATACGGCAAGCCCTTCAAAAATAGCGCTTCCAACATAAGCGTCGCCCACGAGCTTAGATCCTTGCTGGCTCCATGCGCCGCTGCTGCGCGTAAATATCCACGCTGCTCCTACAATATCGTTATCATAATATCCGCCAGAAAGAACTGTGTTTCCGTCTGTTGAAATGGAAACAGAATATCCCTGGAAACTGTGCCCCACATATCCCGATCCAACAAGTTTCGGCCCCTGTTGCGCCCAGGCGTTACCGCTTTTAACAAAGATCCACGTTGCGCCAAGCTGCAAAACTCCGTTCAAATCGGATGGTCCGCCGATCACTGCGGTATTACCATCGCCTGACATTGAAACCGAAGTTCCAAATGAAGGAAATCCGTAAGCTCCCGAGCCGGATAATCTTGGACCCATCTGACTCCATACTCCGCCGCTTCTTGAAAAAGCCCATGCTGCGCCCCGCGATGTACTATCGGTTGGTCCTCCAACAATTAATGTATTCCCATCTGCAGAAAGAGAAACCGAAGTTCCCTGACGCGGGGTTCCTGTAAATCCGTTACCAATTAATTTTTGCCCCTGCTGGGTCCAAACTCCGCCGCTTCTGGTAAATATCCACGTGGCCCCAATGTTTCCGTTATCGCCGTATCCGCCTACCGCCGCGGTGTTACCGTCGGCAGAGAGAGAAACCGAATTACCCTGAACGGAATTACCAACGTTTCCTGAGCCGACAAGTTTTGGTCCCTGCTGAGTCCACACACCGCCGCTTCGGACAAATATCCATGCCGCGCCAACACCGTTGTTATCAACTACTCCGCCAATTATAGCGGTGTTCCCGTCTGCGGATAAAGAAACAGATTTGCCGAAATTCGGTCCGTTTATTCCGCCTGAGCCCGTTAGTTTCGGTCCCTCCTGCGAAAATTGCGCTTGAAGCAAGCCGGGAATTAAGAATCCGGCTAGTAATAAATATGTGAATAAATGTTTTCTCATTTAGTTATAATTAATTTTAAAACTTTATGTTGTCGGAAATGTATTTCATTACTTTGCCAATACCCGCTCCGGAAGTATTCATAACATAGACCAGCGAACAGACATAAAGAAATATAAATACCGCGACTTTTAATAATTCTGTTTTGAAATACTTTATTGTTTGCATAAATAAACTCCTGCTTGATTATTTTACTTTTTTATTTCCAGTTAGATCCGGATTTCAGGATAAGTAATTTTTACTTTACCATCAGCATTTTTTTTGTTTCGATAAAATCTCCGGCAGCAAGCCTATAAAAATATATTCCACTGGCAAGATTGCTCCCGTCAAAATTAACTTCGTATGTTCCGGGATTAAGACGTTCATTTACAAGAGTTGAGACCTCTCTGCCAAGCTCATCATAGATGACGAGGCGCGCCGTACTTAATTTTGCAATTTGAAATTTTATTTTTGAATTCGGGTTGAACGGGTTCGGATAATTTTGAGACAAAGAAAAATCTTTTGGTATCTCATTAGATATTGGCGTTATGCCAATAGTCGGATCGGTAAACACCCAAAGCGCGCCGGTGACATTATTGTCCCCAATTCCGCCTTCCAATACAGTGCCCTCATTCGATATAGAAACAGAAATTCCCTGACGGGTATTGACTCCTGCCGCTCCGGAGCCGGAGAGCTTTACGCCAAGCTGAGTCCATACGTTTCCGCTTCTGGAGAATGCCCAGATAGCTCCGAGGCTTGAGCTATCTGTCCAACCGCCTTCCACCAGACTGTTTCCATCAGGTGAAATTGCTACCGAGCGGCCCTGGCCTGCAGCTCCATTTGAGCCTGCGCCAATTAGTTTCGGACCCTGCTGGGTCCAAACATTGGCGTTTCTTGAAAATACCCATACCGCTCCAGTACTATTATTATCCCCAAATCCGCCAACTGCCGCTGTATTTCCGTCGGAAGAAATAGAAACCCTATAACCCTGAAAGGAATTTCCTGCAGCGCCTGAGCCAACAAGTTTTGAACCCTGCTGAGTCCAGGTCCCGCCGTTACGGGTGAATATCCACGCCGCTCCGGCGCCGCCGTTATCATCATAACCGCCAACAATAATAGTATTCCCGTCTGCAGAAATTACTGAAGCCCATCCCTGCTGAGGTTGTCCGACCGAACCGGTTCCAAATAGTTTTGCGCCCTGCTGGGTCCAAACACCGCCGGTTCGCGTGTATACCCAAACAGCTCCAATGCCGTTATCGCCGGAGCCGCCGACAATTGCTGTGTTTCCATCTGCAGAAATTGAGACCGAAGTACCCTGGAAAGAACTTCCGACAGCCCCGGTTCCGACAAGCTTCGCACCTTGCTGCGACCAAACTCCGCCGCTCCTGATAAATATCCATGCCGCTCCCACGTTGCCGTTATCCTCATAACCGCCAATTATAGCGGTATTGCCATCGCCGGATATTGCGACAGATATTCCCTGATATGCATTTCCAATTGCGCCGGAGCCGATGAGCTTAGGTCCCTGCTGCGACCAAACTCCTCCGCTCCTTGTAAATATCCAAACAGCGCCGGCATTGCTATTATCCGAAAAACCGCCTTCAATTGCAGTGTTGCCGTCCCCGGAAACAGCGACCGAAAAACCCTGCGATGAAGCTCCAATGTTGCCAGTTCCAACCAGTTTTGAACCCTGTTGGGTGAACTGCGCCTGAAGTAAAGAGGGAAGAATACTTAATGTGAAAAAGATTAAAACTGATAATTTTGTTTTCATAGTTGATTTGTTTCTAATAATTATATTTTTTGATTTCCGCCATATTTGCCTTCGGCATTCAATGGGTTCGGGCCAGGTAATTCTTACTTGACCATCAGCATTTTTTTTGTTTCAACAAAATTTCCGGCAACCAGTTTATAGAAATAAACCCCTGATGCGAGTTTGCTTCCGTCAAAATCAACTTCGTATGTGCCGGGGTTTAAACGCTCATTCACAAGCGTTGCAACTTCTCGCCCGAGCTCATCAAAGATTATAAGTTTTGCGTCTGTCGTCTTCGCGATCTGAAATTTTATTTTTGAATTCGGATTAAACGGGTTCGGATAGTTCTGAGAAAGCGAAAACCCCTTCGGTATCTCATTCGAAATTGGCGTTAAGCCGATTGTCGGGTCGGAAAATATCCACGCAGCGCCAATTAGATTGTTATCGTAATCACCGCCTTCAATAATAGTTCCTTCAGAAGAAATAGCGACCGAAGCGCCCTGATAGACCGGCGAACCAACGGCGCCGGCTCCAACGATCTTAGGTCCAACCTGCGTCCATGCGCCACCGCTTCTGGTGAAGGCCCAAACCGCCCCTGCATGACTGTTATCTCCATACCCTCCCTCGATAAAATTATTTCCATCAGGGGAAATGGCTACCGAATAACCCTGGTACGAGTTTCCAACAGATCCGGTTCCAACAAGTTTCGGACCCTGTTGCGTCCATGCGCTGCCGCTTCTGGTAAATACCCAGACCGCCCCTATGCCGCTGATATCCTCGAAGCCGCTTTGGATAATTGTATTTCCATCAGATGAGATGGCGACGGAGGCTCCCTGGTATGCCTGGTTAGAAGCGCCTGTGCCGACAAGTTTTGCCCCCTGCTGCGACCAGACTCCACCGCTTCTTGTGAATACCCAGACTGCGCCAGTGTAACTGTTATCTTCAAAGCCGCCTTCAACAACGGTATTTCCGTTTGAAGAAATTGCAACCGTATATCCCTGGTAGGCATTTCCAAAGGCATCGTTGCCAACAAGTTTTGAACCTTGTTGGGTCCAAACTCCGCCGTTGCGGACAAAGATCCAGATGGCTCCTGCATTATTGCTATCCGCGTAACCGCCCTCGACAATTGTGTTTCCGTCGCCTGAAATGCGAACAGATGTGCCCTGAAGAGGACCTCCTAGAACGCCCCTTACTCCTGAGCCAACAAGTTTGGGACCCTGCTGCGTCCAAACTCCGCCGCTTCGAGTGAACACCCAAACGGCGCCTGTGTCGTTATTATCATGAAAGCCCCCGATAATAGCGGTATTTCCATCAGAAGAAATAGAAACAGAAATTCCCTGATTGGAATTTCCAACAGCGCCAGCGCCTTCTAACTTTGAGCCTTGCTGAGTCCAAACGCCGGCGCTTCTTGTATATATCCAGGCCGCGCCTTTTCCGCCATTATCCTGCCAGCCGCCAACAATAGCGGTATTCCCGTCTGAAGAAATTGCGACAGAACTGCCCTGGTTCGAGCTTCCAATTGCATTGGTCCCAACAAGCTTTGAACCCTGCTGCGTAAACTGCGCGAAAAGAAAGTCAGGGATTATACTTGCTGCAAGAAATAATAAAACGAATAATTTTGTTTTCATTTAAATTTTCTAATTATTTTATTAAAACCATTTTTTTAGTTTCGGAATAGTTATTTGTTGCAAGTCTGTAAAAATACACCCCGCTTGGGAAAGCAGATGCGTTCCAGTCAACTTCGTATGTTCCGGGCTGTAGTTGTTTGTCAACAAGAACTTCAACTTCTCTTCCAAGAATATCGCTTACAGAAACTTTTGCATTTGTTAGCTTTGCGATTTGAAATTTGAATTTGGTCGACGGGTTGAACGGGTTCGGATAATTTTGAGATAACGAAAATCCGGATGGAACATTTGTGCTTATATTTTCAATACCGATAACCGCAGGGTTTGTATAAATGCCTCCTGTATTAAACGGAGTAATATTTACATCACTGCCTCCCCAAACAATTATCTTATCTCCGGCTAAAACAACTGAGTGTATATCTCTTGGCGAGGGAGCGCCTGTTGTTGTAGTAGGCGTCCAGGAATTTGCCGCCGGGTCATATATACCGCCTGTATTAAAAACCAATCCGCTGCCGCTGCCATTATAACCTCCCCAAACGATCATATTGCTCCCCGTCCAGATTCCGAATGAAAAATCAGAACGCGCAGTTGGGGCATTTGTAATTGAAGTGGCGGTCCAGGAATCTGTTGTTGGATTATATATCCCGCCTGTATTCTGATAAACGCCTCCGCTGAATCCGGCCCACACGATCATTTTATCGCCTGCCCACACCATGGTTCCTTCCTGTCTGGCAGATGGCGCATTTGTCGTTGATGTTGCTGTCCACGAGTTTACGACCGGATCATAAATACCTCCGGTATTAAAATCACCGACTGAATCACGCCCGCCCCATACTATCATTTTAGAGCCTGTCCATATTGCATTATGGAAATATCTTGGCGATGGCGCATTGACGGTTGAAGTTGCGGTCCATGAATTTGAAACGGGGTCATAAATTCCTCCTGTGTTAAAAGAATGAACTGTGTTATTAATTCCTCCCCAAATTATCATTTTTGAACCAGTCCAAATGGCGGTACATCTTGCATTGCCTGACGGAGCATTGGTTGTGGATACTGCGGTCCAGCTATCCGTTGCGGGATCATATAAACCGCCAGTGCTGGTGAGCGCTGTACCTCCCCAAACAATCATTTTTGAACCCGTCCAAACAGCCACATGTTCGCTGCGCGCGGAGGGCGCATTTGTTGTAGAAGTAGCTGTCCACGTATTTGCAGCAGGATCGTAAATTCCGCCTGTATTTAAATAAGTAAATATGCCAATGGCTCCTCCCCAAATTATCATCTTAGAGCCCGTCCAGACAGCCGTGTGTTCAAACCGCGCAGAAGGAACATTGGCCCCGGTTGATGTTGGCGTCCATAATTCCTGGGCAGTTATCAAACCGGGGAAAACCATTAACGCGAGTATAAAAAGTCTCATTGATTTCATATAGTATTCCTATTCTTTTTTCGTATTAATTTTGTAATTCTCTTGATTGACAAATCTTAAAATTTAAAAATTACCCCTGCAATCTCTTATGGAATCTGTTGGCGAAAACGATATCCTTAGGAGAGGTTACTTTACAGGGGTAATTAAAACTTCACAAAACCGTTTGCTGAATTAGAATTGGATATCGTTTTTCGCCGCACGAACAAACTTACAACATCAATAGCCGTGCGGTCAAAGAATAATTATTAAGATATTAGCGAAAAGAAGGGGTAAACCGGGAGTCAAGATGAGTAAAAAACCTCAAAACACTTAATATTTCGAGCAATTATTCGATTCTGGAATTGAGGTCAAATTAGGAAAAACAGGCGGGTTTTTTGAAAAATGTGTCCGTCAATGAACCTGTAATTTTAGATTAGAGGTAAAGAAAAAGCGCCGAACGGTTGAGTCAGATTAATAACCCGAACCGCCCGGAGCTTTTACAGGCTGCTAAGTTATAGCCGGGGCTATTTAACCAGGATCATTTTCCTTGTCTCGTTAAAGCTTCCGGCTTTCAGAACATAGAAGTAAATTCCGGACGCGTAAGCGCTTCCGTCAAAATCAACTTCGTATGTTCCGGGATTTAGATTTTCATTCACGAGAGTTTCAACTTCTCTTCCCAGCATATCGAACACAACAAGTTTTGCATTGCCTGATTTTGCTATTTGAAATTTGATCTTTGAATTGGGATTAAAAGGGTTTGGATAATTTTGTAATAAGCTAAATCCAGCCGGTACTTCTGTTGAAATTTGTATAATACCTATAATAGAAGGGTTGGCATAGACACCGCCTGCAATCAATGGGCCACTGCCATTATCACCGCCCCATATAATCATCGAGTTCTGTGTTATAACCGCTGTGTGATCAACACGGTCATTTGGAGCATTTAGAATTGTAGTTGCCGTCCAGCTATCTGAAACCGGATTATAAATACCTCCTGTATTGACAGTGAGATTGTCAGCATTACCACCCCAAACAATCATTCTGCTGCCTGTCCAAACTGCAGTATGGACTGCACGGCCAGACGGTACATCATTTGTAGATGTAGCGCTCCATGTATTGGTTGATACATCATAAAGCCCGCCTGTATTATAATAGGAGCTATTGGCGCTATTAAATCCTCCCCAGATAATCATCTTACTGCCTGTCCAAACAGCCGTATGTAAACCACGTGCGGAAGGCGCATTAGTTGTAGTCACCGCTGTCCATGTATCTGTTACAGGGTCGTAAATGCCGCCTGTGTTATTATAAGTAGTTTCATCATGTCCTCCCCAAATAATCATTCTGGTTCCGGTCCAAACTGCTGAGTGATAAGTTCGTGCGGAAGGCGCGTTGGTTGTTGTCATCGCAGTCCAGGTATCTGTTACAGGGTCATAGATGGCGCCTGTGTTGTAATAAACGGTTCCATCAAATCCTCCCCAAACAATCATCTTGGTTCCGGTCCAAACAGCCGTGTGTAAATAACGGGCTGTAGGCGCTCCTGAAGTTGAAGTTGCCGTCCATATATTTAAAACCGGGTCATAAGAACCGCCAGTATTGTAATATGAAGAACCATTAACGCCTCCCCAGATAATCATCTTACTTCCTGTCCAAACAGCCGTATGATGACCGCGCGCTGTAGGCGCATTAGTTGTAGTCGACGCTATCCATGTATCTGTTACAGGGTCATAAATACCGCCTGTATTTGTGACAGAACTATTAACGCCTCCCCAAATAATCATCTTGCTTCCCGTCCATACAGCTGAATGAAAACGACGGCCGGCAGGGCAATTGGTTCCGGTTGAAGTAGGCGCCCAGCTCTCCTGTGAAAAAACCTGCCCAATAGCAGAAACCCAAAATAAACAAATAACAATTTTAAAAAGATTCTTGTAAATTTTAGAACTCATTTTCTTTCCTTTTAAGATCAACGGGAATTAAATTGTCAAATAATATGAATATCTATTTTATTAAACTCATCTTCTTCGTTTCAGCGTAGCTGCCCGCTGTTAGTTTGTAGAAGTAAACCCCGGATGAAAAGTTGCTTCCTTCAAAATCAACTTCGTATGTACCCGGATTTAAATTTTCATTCACGAGAGTTTCAACTTCTCTGCCCAGCATATCAAATACAACAAGTTTTGTATCGCCTGATTTTGCTATTTGAAATTTGATCTTTGAATTTGGATTAAAAGGATTAGGATAATTTTGTGAAAGTGAAAATTGTTTTGGAACCAGCGTTGAAATTGTGGTAATACCGATGGCATCCGGGTTTGTATATATTCCCCCGGTATTTAAAAAAGTTGGAGAGCCCAGACTGCCGCCATAACCGCCCCATACAATCATTGAGCCTGGCGTCATAACCGCAGTTTGATTATCGCGAACAGAAGCCGCATTTACGGTCGTAGTTGCCGCCCATGAATCTGCTACAGGGTCATATAAACCTCCTGTATTCAGGTAACTAACATTGCCGCCAACCCCACCCCATATAATCATCCTGTTTCCGGTCCAAACTGCTGTTTGGCCATATCTGGCAGTTGGAGCATTAGTTACTGAAGTTGCCGTCCATGTATCTGTCAGAGGGTCATATATTCCGCCGTCATTATAACTAATGCCGCTGGGGGTTCCACCCCAAATAATCATTTTACTTCCGGTCCAAACAGCAGTATGTTTGCCGCGCGCTAACGGCGCATTTGCGCCAACCGAAGTGGGAGCCCAGGTGTCTGTTACAGGGTCGTAAATACCGCCTGTGTTAGTGAAAGTGTATGCTGTATCAAAAAATCCAAATCCACCCCAAATAATCATTTTACTTCCTGTCCAAATAGCTGTGAAATCACGCCGCCCTGTTGGAGCATTCGTTGTTGACATTGCTGTCCATGTATCTGTTAGAGGGTCATATACTCCGCCCGTATTGTAATAATCAGTACCCGTAACGGAATTATATCCCCCCCAAACAATCATCTTGCTTCCTGTCCATACGGCCGTATGAAAATCACGCGCTGTCGGCGCACCAGAGGTTGATGTTGCCGTCCAGTTGTTTAATACCGGGTCATAAGAGCCGCCCGTATTGAGAACTGCATTCCCGCCAACAGAACTAAACCCTCCCCAAACAATCATTTTAGTTCCTGTCCAGACTGCTGTGTGATACCAGCGGGCTATAGGACAATTTGTTCCTGTTGAAGTTACGGTCCATGAATCTAATGCCGGGTCATAGATGCCGCCAGTATTTGTTAGGCCGCCGGAAGTTATCCCTCCCCAGATAATCATCTTGTAAGTCGCTATTCCTGTCCAAACTGCTACGTGCCCATAGCGGGGAGAGAGGACATTGGTTCCGGTTGAAGTAGGCGCCCAGTTCTCCTGCGAAAAAACCTGCTGAAGAGAAGAAACCCAAAACAAACAGATAACAATTTTTAAAAGATTTTTGTAAATTTTATTTTTCATTTTCTTTTTCGCCTTAAGATTGATTGGATTAAATTGTTAAACAATATTAATACTTATTTTATTAAACTCCCCGCTTGTGCGGGACTACTATTAAGTAACTATCGTTACTTAACTAGCAGCATTTTCTTTGTTTCAGTGTAGCTGCCTGCTGTTAGTTTGTAGAAATAAACTCCGGATGAAAATTTGCTTCCGTCAAAATCAACTTCGTAAGTTCCGGGATTAAGATTTTCATTTACGAGAGTTGAAACTTCTCTGCCCAGCACATCAAATACAATAAGTTTTGTATCGCCTGGTTTCGCAATTTGAAATTTTATCTTTGAATTTGGATTAAACGGATTCGGATAATTTTGCGATAACGAAAATCCTGTTGGCACAATATTACTTATTTTTTCTATACCTATAACGGCAGGGTTTGAATAAACTCCGCCGGTATTTAAAACAAAATCTGCTCCCCAAACAATCATCTTTGAACCTGTCCAGACAGCTGTATGAATTTCCCGGGCAGATGGCGCATTGGTTGTTGAAGTTGCAGTCCATGTGTCTGTGGCAGGGTCATAAATTCCTCCGGTATTTGTATTATTGGGGAGAGTGGTTCCTCCCCAAACAATCATTTTAGTACCTGTCCAAACAGCAGTAAAGTTAGCGCGCGGGGAAGGTGCGTTGGTTGTCGAAGTCGCAGTCCATGTGTCTGTGGCAGGGTCATAAATTCCTCCGGTATTTAAAACAGAATTGTTATGGCCGCCCCAGACGATCATCTTTGTACCTGTCCAAACAGCGGTATGAAGAGTTCGGATAGATGGCGCGTTTGCTGTTGAAGTTGTTGTCCAGGTATTGGTTACAGGGTCATAAACCCCGCCAGTATTAGTATAAGTACCGGAAATTGATCCACCCCAAACGATCATCTTTGAACCTGTCCAAACAGCAGAATGATCCCAGCGGTTGGATGGCGCATTGGTTGTTGAAGTCGCAGCCCATGTGTCTGTGGCAGGGTCATAAATACCACCGGTATTTAAATAAGTATTACTTGAGTCTTCCCCACCCCAAACGATCATCTTTGAACCTGTCCAAATAGCGGTATGACGACCGCGGACGGATGGCGCATTGGTTGTTGAAGTTGCCAGCCATGAATTTGTTATAGGGTCATAAGAACCCCCTGTATTAGTTACGCCGTTTGGTAATAATCCTCCCCAAACAATCATCTTTGAACCTGTCCATACGGCGGTATGAATGTAGCGGGCGGATGGTGCATTGGTTGTTGAAGTTGGCGCCCATGTGTCTGCCAGAATGTCATAAATTCCTCCGGTATTTAAAGAAGAAGTATTGCTTGAGTCTCTCCCTCCCCAAACAATCATCTTTGAACCTGTCCATACAGCAGTATGAAAATCGCGTGACGAAGGCGGATTGGTTGTTGAAGTTGCCGTCCATGTTTCCTGCGAATAAATTTGCCGGACTGCAAAAACAAGGAATAGACACATAATAAATTTCAAAAAATTTTTGTATATTTTAGAACTCATTTTCTTTTCTCCTTTGGAATTAATTGGATCAAATGATAATTATTCAATAATTACTCTGAGTTAAAAATAAAACGGTTATATTAGATAATATGATTAAGATCTATTTTACCAAGGTCATTTTCTTAGTTTGGATAAAATCTCCCGCTGTTATTTTATAAAAATATACTCCGCTGGAAAACTTGCTTCCGTCAAAATCAACTTCGTAAGTTCCGGGATTAAGATTTTCATTTACAAGAGTTGAAACTTCTCTGCCACGGATATCAAATATAACAAGTTTAGTATTGCTTAATTTCGCAATTTGAAATTTAATTTTTGAATTTGGATTAAACGGGTTCGGATAATTCTGAGAAAGTGAAAACCGGGCGGGGATGTTCGTACTAATTTGCTGAATTCCAATAGTGTTTCCTGTAGGATCCCCTATATAATAAATTTCGTAATTTCCATCGCGGTTGTCGTCCCATATAACATTAACCGAGGGTCCGCTTGCTGCAACAAAAGGCTGCGCCGAAACGAACGAGTTGTTGGATATTCTTGTATCAGTTCCCCAGGTTACGCCGTAATTTGAAGAGTTCTTGTAATATATCTCATAATTACCATCTCTCTGGTCATACCAAACCATATGCAAATTGGTCCCCGAAACGCTTATTGAAGGCCGGTATGAATTGCCGGGACTGTTAGTAAGTCTTGTATCCGGGCTCCATGTAGAGCCCCAATCTGTAGAGCGCTTATAATATATTTCAATATTTCCATCCCGGTTATCGTTCCAGGCGACATGAATAATTGAATCCGATGAAACCACACAGGGATATTCAGAATTTCCGGCGCTGGTAGTAAGCCTCGTATCCGTTCCCCATGTATTTCCGCCGTCTGTTGAGCGTTTGTAATAGATTTCAACGCCGTTTCCGTCGCGGTTATCTTCCCATGCTACATGAACATTATTACCCGAAGCTGATACAGATGCGCTGTATGAATTTGCGGGGTCGTTTGTCAAACGTGTTTCAGGTCCCCATGTTAAACCGGCATCGGTAGAATGCCTGTAATATATTTCGTTTACAGGGAACCTGCTGTCGCGCCAAACAATATGAACAACAGATCCCACTACACTCATAGATGGATATGCTGAACTGCTATCGGCTGTTGTAAGCCTTGTATCCGTCCCCCAAGTATTTCCGCCGTCAGTTGAACGTTTGTAATAGATTTCATCATTGCCGTCTCGGTTATCATACCATGTTAAATGAAGCGTAGAACCTGAAACTGCAATAGAAGGGTACCCGGAAAAAAAACTATTATTGGTAATTCTTGTATCAGTTCCCCATGTAATACCTAAATCAGAAGAATGTTTAAAATAAATTTCATCGTTACCGTCGCGCTGGTCTGTCCAAACGGCATATATATTATTTCCGTTTGCCGCAAGAGGGGTTGCGTTGTTAAACGATGTATATGAATCACCCGCTGCATTAGTCAGCCTTGTCTCTGTTAGCCATTGAGCATTTGAAATTTGTACAGACAGAATAAATGTAAAAATTATCAATAATATTGTTTTCATTTTTTCAATTTTTTATTTATTAAACTCATTTTCTTAGTTTCAGAGTAGCCGTCAGCAACCGGTTTATAAAAATATACCCCGCTTGATAGATTTACAAAATTTCACTTCACGTCATTCATAATACTGATTATTTGTTTTAGTTTTTATAAAAACAAATCCCTTTTTGTTATAACTTTTGGCGTCTACCGTTGGAATGAATTGACAGATTAACAGTTGAACGGAAATACAGAAAAATTAAACGAGCAACTTTAAATAATTTCCGAGATGCAGGGGATTTTAAATAAAATAACAGGCGTTATTTTACCATTAAAACTTTTTTTGTTTCCTTAAAGCCATCAGAAATGACTTTGTAAAAGTATGTTCCTGAAGGAAGGTCAACCAAATCAATATCAATATCATATTCACCCGGTTTCAGCAGATCGTCTATAAGAACAGCAACTTCTTTTCCAAGTATGTTATACAAAATAATTTTTGTGTGGACAGCGCCCGGTATATTAAAATTAATTTTAACCATAGGATGTATTTGCTCAAACATAAGTACATATATACAACAGGGCAAAGAATAATCTTTTTGAAATTAGAAAAATCAGGAATTATTTGGAATTAAGGGAAATCAAAAAATGTGTCTTAGTGTGGAATTTTAAGGTTTTTTAGTTATCTTTGAGCCAATTTTATTAGAAAAAAACGCATGGAAAATTTCAAGATAATCCAGGTATTTAAGTCATTTAACAGGAAAGATATGAAGCGATTCGGGGAATTTATTGCATCGCCATATTTTAATAAAAGCAAAATTATCAAAGAATTATTTGAAGTATTTGAAAAACACCACCCTGGTTTTGATAACAGAAACTTCACATTAGAGAAAGTTTATAAAAAAGTATTCAATGACGATAAATATGACTATCACAAAATAGGCAATGTGATATCAGACCTCTACCAGCTTTCCGAGAAGTTTCTCGCATACCACAGCATTGAAAAAAAGGAATTTTATATCGAACGAAATATCTTTAATGAGCTTAGAAACAGAGGATTATATAAGATATACGAACAAAAACACTCTTCATACATGAAAGAGCTGATAGACCGTAAATACAAGGATGAAGATTATTTTTATTATCTCTACGAGATGAGCGATGAATTCCTGTGGTACGCTACTTTAAAAAAACCGAATACGGAGCTGAACATACTTCAAACCGAATTCGACCAGTTTTTCAGTTATACGCTGTTAAGATTGCTGCGGTTTTATAACCTGATGCTTCATGAACGCAACCAGAACAACGTTAATTACCGGCTTACAATGTTTAACGAAATACTAAATTATGTTTCAAACGAGTTAACTGACCAGACGCCGGCAATTGTTGTGTTTAAAACGATCCTGCTGCTGCTTCACACTAAAGACAGAAAATATTATAATGATCTATGGGAACTTAAAGAAAGATATATGGATGAATTCAAAAGCGATGACCGCAACTTAATTTATATGCATTTGTATGATTACGCCGCTTACATGGTTAACTTCAAAGGAGATGATTCTTATAACCGTGATATGTTTAAGATCTACAAAGAACAGATTGATAAAAAAATCATGATCCCCGAAGGGTTCCATTATTTTAATTTTGTGAATATAGTTAAAATCGCCTGCCGGGTGCAGGAATTTGAATATGCCGAAAACTTCATGAAGGAATTCCGCTCTTCAATTCCAAAGAACGAAGAAATCAACGTTATGGAATTTTGCTATGGCACCATTGAAAATGTGAAAGGAAATTTACAGAAGGCGCTGAAACATTTTTCTAAAACAAATTTTCAGAATTTTATCTTAAAGGTGCAGGTTAAGATCCTGCTGTTAAAAACTTATTACAAGCTGGGAATGTTTGAACAGGCGCTTGGCATGATAGACTCATTCCGGCACTTTGTTTTACGCGAAGAAAACCTGTTGAGCGAGCACAAAGAATCTTACACAAAGTTCTTAATTCTGGTCGGCGATTTGATAAGGCTGAAAGAGTCTCATTCAAAAAATACCGGCTTTGAAGTGAATAAGCTAAAAAACGATGCAGAGCTCATTCCGGCGAATCCTTTTAGGGTGAAGGCATGGCTTATTGAAGAATTAAAAACACTTTAAAAGGGTTCCATCGGAGCAAGATGGACCCCGATTTCCCGGGGACAAGTTTCGACTCGATTAAAATTGAATCTCAATAGTTATTTTACAAGGATCATTCTTTTGGTTTCAGAATAGTCGCCTGCAGTTAGTTTATAAAAATAAACCCCCGATGCAAACTTGCTTGCGTCAAAATCAATTTCATATGTTCCGGCCGCCAGCTGTTCATTCACCAGTTTTGCAACCTCTCGTCCAGCCAGATCATAGACGATAAGTTTCACGTTTGACGTTTCACTTCTCACGGCTTTTGCAATTTGAAATTTGATTTTTGTGGAGGGATTAAACGGATTTGGATAATTTTGCATCAATTGGAATTCTTTAGGCACTTCTGCTGAAATGGGTGTAATGCCTATTCCGGGATAAACAAAAACCCAGACCGCCCCTGCAGAATTATTATCTGCATCGCCGCTTTCGATAATTGTGCTACAATCTGAAGAGGCGGCAACCGAGGCTCCCTGGAAAGCGGCGCCGACTGCGCCTGAGCCGGAGAATTTTGAGCCAAGTTGGGTCCAGGCCCCGCTATTTCGAATGAAAGTCCAAACGGCCCCGGCGTTTGCATTATCAAAATCGCCGCCTTCAATAAATGTATTCCCGTCCGATGATATAGCAACCGAAATTCCCTGCTGTGAATTTCCGGCTGCGCCTGAGCCAACTAGTTTTGAACCTTGCTGAGTCCAAACGCCGCCGCTAAGAGAAAATACCCACACAGCGCCAATGTTTGAGTTATCGAGATTTGCGCCCTCGACGAAAGTATTCCCATCTGAAGATATTGCCATAGAAGTTCCCTGGCAAACAATGCTTCCGGTAGCGCCTGAACCAACAAGTTTTGGACCTGACTGCGTCCAAACGCCCGCGCTTCTTGTAAATACCCAGACGGCGCCTGCGTTGTTGTTATCATTGCGGCCGCCTTCAACGATAGTATTGCCATCCGCCGAAATTGAAACCGAACATCCCTGATAAACTAAACTTCCAACCGCGCCTGAACCGACAAGTTTACCGCCTTGCTGCGTCCAAACGCCGGCGCTGCGGGTAAATATCCATACGGCGCCTGCATTGTTATTATCCCTCTCGCCGCCTACTATAATAGTATTTCCATCGCCGGAAATCCCGACCGAATGTCCCTGCAAAGCATTTCCTACGGAGCCTGGGCCAACAAGTTTTGAACCTTGCTGCGTCCAAACGCCTGCGCTTCTGGTGAATACCCATACGGCCCCGGCGTTATTATTATCTCCCTGGCCGGCCGCTACAATAGTATTTCCGTCGGCGGAAATGCCAACCGAACAACCCAGGTAAATATTGCTTCCTACAAAACCTGTTCCAAGAAGCTTTGTCCCTTGCTGCGTCCAGGCGCCAGCGATCCTGGTGAATACCCAAACAGCTCCCGCATTGCTATTATCGAAGGAGCCGCCTTCAACAGCCGTATTACCGTCTGCAGAAATGCTAACAGAACTGCCCTGGAAGGCATCTCCAATTGCGCCTGTACCGAACAATTTAGAGCCCTGCTGTGTGAATTGTGCAAGCGAAATTTCAGAACTTAAACAAACAATTAAAAACAGAATAACGCAGAAAGTATTTTTCATTTTCGTGTTATCTATAAGTTATTTTATAAGCATGAGTTTTTTAGTTGCGGTAAAACTTTCCGTTTTCAAAACATAAAAATATACCCCGCTGGAAAGAGCGCTTCCGTCAAAATCAACTTCATATGTTCCTGGCGCCAATTGTTGGCTCACGAGCGTTACAACTTCTTTTCCCAATATATCATAAACTATAATTTTCGTATCGCCCGTTTTTGCAATTTGAAATTTGATTTTTGTGGATGGATTAAATGGATTAGGATAATTTTGCATCAATTGGAATCCTTTCGGAACTTCTGAAGAAATCGGAGTGATACCGATTGTCGGATCTGTAAAGATCCAGGCTGCGCCCATTTGACCGTTATCGTAGCTGCCTCCTGAAATGAACGTTCCGCCATTTGAAGAAAGAGAGACTGAAATTCCCTGGAATGAAACTCCTGAATAACCGCTGCCAACTAATTTTGTTCCAAGCTGACTCCATACGCCGCCATTACGGGTAAATACCCAAACGGCGCCTGTTGCGCTATCGGTTGGCCCGCCGCTTATAATTGTATTTCCGTCAGATGATATTGATACCGAGGAACCCTGGCCGCCGTAATATCCGTTGCCGCCGGATCCAAAAAGTTTTTGTCCCTGTTGTATCCATGCGCCCGCATTATTTACAAAGACCCATACAGCGCCTCTTGAGCCGGCATCGTCCGGTCCGCCGCTGACAAAAGTATTTCCGTCTGAAGATATTGCGACTGAATATCCCTGGCTTGAACCAGCGCCATATGCGCCAATAAGTTTTGAGCCCACCTGGCTCCATACTCCGCCCGTCCGGGTGAATACCCAGTTTGCTCCAATTGAATTATTGTCTAACTCCCCGCCTACAATTGCAGTATTGCCATCCGCCGAAAGTGAGAGAGAAAAGCCCTGATAAGAAGATCCAACGTAACCGCTTCCGACAAGTTTAGAGCCCTGTTGGGTCCAAACCCCGCCAGAACGTGTGAAAACCCAGATAGCGCCCGTAAGGTTGTTGTCATTACATCCGCCTATGAGCGCAGTGTTACCATCAACCGAAAGCGAAACAGATGATCCTTGATTTGAATTTCCGGTGTTGCCCGCGCCTATAAGTCTCGGGCCTTGTTGAGTCCAAACTCCCGCTGTTCGTGTGAATACATAAACCGCTCCTATATGATTATTCTCTCCGGGAGCTCCAATTAACGCTGTATTCCCGTCTGCAGAAAGAGAAACGGAAGTTCCAAAATACGATGTCGGGCCCCCGGAGCCGATTAGTTTTGAACCCTGCTGAGTCCAAACGCCGCCGTTTTGTACATATACCCAGACAGCGCCCGTAAGCGTATTATCAAAAGTTCCGCCTACAAGAGCTGTGGCGCCATCTGAAGAGATATAAACCGCATGTCCTTGCTGGCCATTGCCAACCGCCCCTGAGCCAACCAGTTTTGGTCCCTGCTGGGTGAATTGCGCAAAGATTAAATTTGCATTTATACTTACAGTTAAAAATAAAATAGTGAAAAATTTTGTTTTCATGTTTTTTATCAATGTTGTTTTATTCATTATTCTGTAGTCATTAGACATTATAAAACCCCCTTCATACCGCCTGATTCTCCGAAGCAAAATTCAGGAAACAGGTTGATGACCAGACCTTTTAGAATGGATGGTAACAAAGGGGGAATTGAAAATCATATATTAAAAATCCGGTCATCGCGCCAAATATACAATTACAAAGAGGGGTATTGCAAAGAATTATTTATACAAAAGTAGGGGAATTACTGTGACAAACTTCAAGATTTTGAGCGATTTCTCTTGATTATCGCCATTATTTTACCTTTATTTCCGGTAAAAGTATCGGCAAAAGATGATTGAATCAAAATTAATCACACTTCTCAAAACGCTTAGCAAAAGAGAGCTGACGAGGCTGGATGAATTTGTCCGCTCGCCTTTTTACAACAAAAACAAAAATGTAATCCGCCTATTTGAGGAGATCAACGTATGTTATCCGTTTGAAGAAGGGAAGGATCTTATGAAGGAAACTCTATTCGGGAAAATCTTTCCGGGAGAAAAATATAACGAAGCAAAACTAAAAAACGTAGTTTCAGATCTGTATGGACTCACGGGGCGGTATCTTGTTTGTATATCAAAAGATGAAAATTCAATTGAACGTAGAACAGCCCTGGCCAAAATACTTTTAGATCGAAACGCCGAAAAAGCTTTTCGCGCATGCGTAAATGATTCCGAAAAAGAACTCCGTTCTTACCGGCCGAAGGAGAAAAATTACTTTTATTACAGGTGGAACCTGGAAAGAGAAAACGGCTTATTCCTGTCTGAGCGCGACAGGAATAAATACGGCAACAACCTTCAAAAAGAACTTGATAATTTTGTAAACTTTGCGCTTTTAGTTCTGATGGAAATTTACATCCGTATGATAAATGAAGAAGGCTATATGAATATAGAGTATAACCGCACCTTTCAGAACGAAGTGATAGGATTATTCAAAAACCGCGATTATTCTTCAGAACCCATCATTGAAATTTATTATAATATTTTACAATTAAGGCTCACATTCGAAGAGAAATATTTCCTGCGACTCCGGGATTTAAAAAAATTGCATTATGGAGCCATTAGCGCAGGCGACATGTATATTATAAACAGTAATCTTCAGAGTTTTTATCTGATCCAGCTTAATAAGGGGATTTCAACTTATCAGAAAGATTACTTTGAGCTTCAAAAAGAAACACTCGATGTGTTTAATCCCGAACAGACAATATCATATATACTTTTCCTGAATATTGTTAAAACCGCCGCCGGGCTTGGTGAATTTGATTGGGCAAAAGATTTTATTTCCGGGTACAGAAGCAAGCTTTCAGTCAAATACAGAGATGCTGTGGTAAGTTTTTCCGATGCGTACATTTATTACAGGCAGGGCGACTTAAACAAATCGCTGGAAATATTGTCCAGAACCTATACCGAAACTATGCAGATCAACCTTGAGATCAAAAAACTTACGATGATAATATATTACGAAATGGGTTCATTTGAATCAGCGCTATCTTTGGTAGATTCTTTCCGTCATTTTATTAAGACCGAAAAAATAAAACCAAACGACTTGAAGAAAGTACTTTCCGGTTTTGCAAATTATTATAGCGAACTGGTCAAATTCAGGATCAACGGGAACAGGGAAAGAGCGGGCATGCTTTTAAATAAACTCGAAACGCAGCCATATATTTCGAATAAACAATGGCTGACCAATAAATTCAGGGAGTTTGCCCGCCAGCTATAATAAAAACGTTATCCCTCTTTTTCAAGTATGCCAATTTCTTTAATAAGTTTCTCGATCTCCAGGGGCAAAGCGCCTTTATAAATTCCGCGGATTCTTCCTTTTGTATCAATCAGCAAAACATTTTCTGTATGCAGAAAATCGTTCTCGTTTTGCTGCAGTCCCGGATCTTCATCGGCGAAAAATGATTTGCGGGCGAGAGTATAAATATCTTTCCGGGCGCCCGTAAGTAATTTCCACTTATTATAATCAACGCCATGATTCTTAGCATAGTTGTTAAGTATCGCAGCGTTGTCCGTTTCAGGCGTAACCGAAAACGAAAGCAGCGCTACGTTTGCGTCATTTGAATATGCATCCTGAACTTTTCCCAGGTTTTTCGTAAGTTTTGGGCAAATACCCGGGCATGTTGTGAAGAAAAAATCTACCGCGTAAATTTTTCCCTCAATCTGTTTGCTGTCAAATGTGTTCCCGTTCTGATCGGTGAACGAGAAGGGAGGAATTGTGTGAAACTCTTCGTTGGCGTTATTTTCATTCAGCCATATGGGCGTGAAGTCCGCATTATTATAAACCGGTAGCGATGAAATATTTTCCTTCTCTTTTTGAGAGTTGCGTTCGTACATGGTTAACGCAAGCGTCGTAAAACCGGCAAAGAGAACGATTACAATTATCATTAACTTATTTCTTGCTGACATATTCGCCCCTTTCATTTTTTAATGTATAGCAGAGCGTTGAATTATTTAATCCGTAAATGACGCCGTTTTTCACTTCATAGTTTGCATAAAGCTTGCCCGCCTCTCCCCATGCCTTAACGCTCACTTCGTTTCCGGCGCTGTAATTTTTTTGCTGGAAGAGTTTTCCGTTTCTGTACCAATCCAGACTCTCGCCATCGGCTAACCCGTTTTTAAAATTATATTCAAAACGTTTTGAGCCGTCTTCATACCAGCCTTTATGCGTTCCCTCTTTTTCGCCTTTCACAAAATCTCTTTCGCTTTCCAAATATCCGTTTTCAAACCATGAGAGGTCAGTTCCTTCTTTTAATCCGTTGAAGTACGGGCTCCTTTCTTTGAGAGCGCCGCTTTTGAAACGCGATATTATGTAACCAGAAAAAAGCCCGTCATTGTAATAGCAAACTCCGTTTTGGATGCGAAGAGCGCTACTCGTTTCTTCAACGGTAAAATTCGGAACGTTTACGGCTTGCCTGAGCGCCTGCCCCGTATTATTTGCCGAGTAGGAAACAAACAGAAAACCGAGCGCAATATTTATGATATATTTTTTCATTTTTTTCGGAGCTATGAAATTGATCATGCTGTTTACTGCCAATATTCCGCTCCTAACGGAGCTTTATTAAAAGCATTATTAAAAGAATTCTTTTTTCTCACACAATTTTTTATTGCGTAACTGTTCCGGCCGTTCCGTAAAATCCCGAGCCGTTTATATACGGCGCTTCCGCCGTTATATGATAATGATAAATTCCGTTTGGATAATCCGCCGTCGGGCCGAAATGCCCGTGATATACGTCAAGACTGTCGTCGGTTATCAGATTCCCGTTTTCCACAGGACCGTAAACGGGGAAACCATCAAGCAAAAATCCGATCAATGCGTCTTCGCCTTTAGCTCCGGTAATATGCGTGGGCTCAACGTGATAATGATACTGTCCGTTTGGAGTCGGGTGCCCGTTGTACTGGTCAAAAGTATTTATTTCAACTGTGAGCGGATTGTGCTGCCCGTTGTATTGATTGAACAACGGCACACCGTTTATTGAAATCCCTATTGGCCCAAGCGGAGTGGCCGAGTGAGTTGATGCTTCGGTCGGACTCACCGGAATTTTGAAAGTATAATTTTGCTGCATAATTTGTCCGGGCGCCTGTGTAAAATTTGGATTCGGCCCGTTATACGCATGGTATAAACTATCCGAAGTTGGATAATAACAGCTTTGATGGTCGGGGAGCCCTTTGCTTTGCAGCACAACATAATTACCTTCGGTGGATACAGTTACCGCCGAGCTGAATTTGCTGAAAACAGGCGGCAAAGCGGCATTTGTTGTTGTTGTTGAGGTAGTGGAATCGTTTGAACACGATAGCATAAGCGGTATGATGGCTATTGTTACTAAAAGCAGCGTTTTCATAACTATATCTCCTCGTTTGGTTTAGTGGTTTAGACGAGGATAGTTGTGAAAACTTGCGGGAGGATTGTCAGATTATCAGATTAAAGATTATCAGACATTTTAATTGATTATGGGCGTTAATATCCAACACATTGATTTTGATAGAATATTTAATACAGGTTCTTCCATTTCTTCAGGAACAAGGGATAATGTCGAAAGTTTATATTTATAATTATTATTATAGAATGGAAATGTTTCTATTTTGAATCCAATATTTTCATAGAATTCTTTTGCTTCAATTTCACCTTTAAACTCATTACCGGGAAAATCTCTCCCAATTTGACCTGAAATATTCTCCATGTGAATCTCTAATTTTTTTTTGGATTCCGGTTTTATCAAATTAAATAGTTGTTCTCTGATATTAGTAAAAAGAATATCGGTTGTAACCCAATAACCGCCATTGCGAATGAGAATATCTTTTATATTATAAGCCATTGTTTCTTTTTCTTTTTTATTTAGATACATCAAAAGGCCCTCATTACAGATCCCTGTTTTTTCTCCATTAAAATATTTTATCGCATTTTCAAGGTCAGATCTATTTAAAACATCGGCAGCCTGATAATGAAGATTTTTGTCTGAAATTCCACACCTTAACATTATCTTATTTATTACAGGAAAACATTCGGAATGTATCTCCGGTAAATCAGTTCCAACATATTTTATATTATTGGAAGCTAATTCTAATCCGCGCGGGGATAGTCCGCATGCAAGTTCAAGAACATTGGCAACTTTAATTCTTCTTAAACCTTCATTAATAACTTTATATCTCGCTTCCAGCATAACAGGACCAAGTTTATCTCTTATAGAAAATGTATCCCCCTGCATTTTTTTTGCAGTTTGTTCAGCATTAACAGCTTCAGCAATTTCTTTTGAAAAAGGGATATCTGAAAGAGACTTCCAATAGCCTGTAATTTTAGCCGTTGGACTGATTTGATTATAATCATAATCATTGTTTTTATTCACCGTTTTGGCTTCTCCTTATAACGTAAACATTAAAATATAAATATCAAAATGGAAGTCAATTTAGAAATTTTAAATTGTCGTTTTATTTTTTATTTAATATTTACTGTTTATTATTTGCTCTTCGCTTTTTCTTCGCCTTCTTTCATTTCCTCGGGAGTCGCATCTTTAATGTGCGTTGCAATCCACCATTGATTGCCGGAATGATCGCGTACGGCGGAATGGCAGTCGCCGTAGAATTGATCTTTAGGTTCGGCAATGGACTCGCCGCCCGCTTCCAGCGCTTTCTTATAAACAGAATCAACGTCTTCAACATAAAGATAAAGCATAACAGGCATAGCTTTATGAGTATCTGATGAATCCGCGAGCATTATTCTTGAATCGCCGATCCGGATTTCGGCGTGTCCAACCGTTCCGTTCGGGCCGTCCATCCGGTAGATCTCTTTTGCGTCAAATACTTTTGTAAGGAATGTAATTAACTTTGCCGCTTCATTTGCGATTACATAGGGCGTAATTGTGTGGTACCCATCGGGTATTGGTTTTACCGCCATTTTATTTCTCCTGTTAAGTTTTTTCCGAAATATAATGAGAAAAAGTTTTTAATTACACCTTTCATAATTCATGAATTTTAGTGAAATTTGCTTCAAAAAAAAGAAAGTTATGAGCGAATCAACCGCTAAGAAAAAAACCCGCGCCGCCAAAATTTATGATATTCTGCTCGCGGAATATCCCGATGCGAAATGCCATCTGGATTTTGAGAACCCGTACCAGCTATTAATATCAACATTGCTTGCCGCGCAATGTACTGATGTAAGGGTGAACGCAACAATGGGACCGCTCTATAAAAAATATAAAACGCCTGCCGACATTCTTAAAGTAAAACCTGCTGAACTTGAAAAAGAACTGAGCTCAATTAATTTTTACCGCAATAAAACCAAAAGCGTAATAAATTGCTGCAAAGCGCTGGTTGATAATCACGGCGGCAAGGTTCCGCGTACCATGGAAGAGTTAACCGAGCTTGCCGGAGTCGGGCGCAAGACCGCCAACGTTGTGCTTGGCAACTGCTTTGGCGAACCGGCAATAACAACCGATACCCATTTAAACCGCGTAACGCAAAGGCTTGGGCTGGTTGATACCGATGCGCCGGATAAGATAGAAATGGAGCTAAAGGAAATTATTCCAGCAAAGAACCAGATGAAATTTTCGCATGTGATAGGGGAGCATGGCAGGCAAGTCTGCAAAGCCAAGAAACCCGCGTGCGATGAGTGTGTTGTAAACGCGCTGTGCCCTAGCGCCGGAAAAGTGTAAACCGGGAAATTCTAAAAACGAAATCCTAAACAAATACGACATGCTGAATTTTAGAAGAGGACTGGCGTAGAAGAGTTCTTTCGTGAAAAATTTTCGTCAACACCCCCTCTGCGCGCCAATGGTGCGCATCTCCCCCTGTCAGGCCTGCCTGCTGCAGGCAGGGGGAGACATAAAATTTTAACGAGTTTTCATCCCCTCCTGACAGGAGGGGTCGGCGCTATGGCGCCGGGGGAGGTGGAGATAGCTTCTCCCTAATCTTTTGCGTGAAAAACCATTACGGCTTTATCTGAAATATAGAAATACAGATACTTGTCATAAATTTCATACTTATCTATTTTTGGCAGTGATTCCAGGTAATCCGATTCCGCCTGCATATCATTGCAGAACATTTTTGTTGCGCCGAGATTGGAGAAATTTATTTTATTGGCATCCGTAATATAATCTCCGAAATATTCGTTGCAGCCCCCGAGTCCACGGATCTTACCGTTCTTTTTATCGAACATCAGGGTGATTTCCTTAGAATGCTGCGGCGGGATCTTCGAGCCGTTTAAAGTGTCCAGCGCCCACGTTGTTTCTTCAAGGTCATGCGAGGTTTTTATCTTAAATTCAACCGATGAACATGCAAGCGAAACCGAAAAAAGCGCTACTATTATTAATATAATGAATCCTGATCTCATAGATTTTATTCCTCTTTAATTGTTAAGAAATTCGTTATTCAAAAATAACGGCGGCTGATTAAGCTTCCGTTAAACTTTTATCTTTTTCTAATCTTAGATTAGTAACCTTAATAATTTTTTTTGTGTTCTTGAAATATTCAACAATCACATCGTCCTTTTCTTTGAATAAACCATACTCAAGCGGCGTTACAGCTACGCGCTTTATCATGCCCGGCGCGGAATTTAAAAGAATATAAGCCCCTTTTATTCTTCTGTATACCACGGTTTCTTTCTTTGCAATAGTCGTCTTAAGAACAAGTTTGATCTTTTCCCCCAGATCCCTGTTTATTTTCGGCACAGTCATGAAATAATATGAAAAAAGCAAGAATCCCATGATCAGAAATATATAAAGAACGGCGTCCTGGTAGCTCATGAAATATACCATTGGCTTGCCATGGGTTTTTGACGAGCCCAGCCACGGAAGAATAAGCGCTATTACGCCGGCGCTGATGGCGCCAATTAACAAACCCTTCTTTGTAGTTTTCAGTTCGTCACGGAGGAGCTTTAATTCTGCGTCCGAGCAGGGGAGAGAATTATCCATTTGCCTGCTTTCTTTTTACCGGAATTAAAGACGCTGCAAGCATAACGAACATGCTGAATATCCAAATATACGCGCCTGTTGAAGCAGAAGCGGGTTCTTCTCTTCCGCCTTCATCTATCAGTAGTTTTGTAACGAACAGGCAGCAAACAGAAAAAGCAAACGAAACGATTCCAAGTAAAACGCCGGTTAAATATGCGCGGTTAAGAAGGTTTGTTACTATTGTAATAATGAAAGTAAAGTTTGCGAGCCACGCGATAATAGCGAACTTGTTGTAATATAACGCTATCGGCCCGTAAAGCGCCGCCATGTATCCATACATATCAGTTCTGTGTGTTTCGCCCGCGTAGGCTTTCAGAAACAGGGATGCCGTGAAAAGTATTATTGAAAACGCGGCTGTAAGCCGCTTAATGCGCGGCGCGATCATTTATCACAGGCAAGTTTCTTTATCTGTTCATGCAGAATAATATGTTTACCTTTAAACGGGAAATTCTCGAAGCAAATTTGTTTACTGACAAGCAGCTCTACGCTTTTCTCAAACGCCGCTTTGCTGATAAACTCATCGTTATCGCCCCAGAAATAATACATGTTTGCGTTCTCCAGTTTATCGCGGAGTTTTTCGAAATCTGCATCCCGCGGAAAATCAGATGAGCATAAAACAAGTTTCTGAAAATTGTGTTTGCCCCGCGTAAACCACCTTGCGGCAGTATGAACGCCCTGTGAAAATCCAAGAATGTTCACATTTAGTTTGTCTAACCCGGCCGCGGAGTAAATTTCATCGAATAAGTTATCAAGGTATCTTACATAATCCTCAATTTCGTGTTCTCGGTCCTCTTTTGTCATCCATGAAGCCCCCGTTTTATCGCCGAAATAAGAGCGTGAAAGCCCCTCGGGCGCTATAACAATAGTCTCATCGTTTACAAGATAATCAAATTGTTTTATGAATTCCCCGGCAAGCTGCCCGAAACCATGTATAACAAACCATAGATTTTTTGTATTGCGGGAGGGTTCGCCTGCAATGTAATACCTTGCAGTTTTCGGCGTTTTAATAAAATGTTCTTTCATATTATTCATACCAGTCAAACGGTTTGGTGCAGGGGTCGCATTTAAATCCCATTTCCTGCCCAAGGCAAACGGCTTTATCGTCTTTTTTGATGTGTACGTAAGCGAGGTCCACCGCTTTTTTAACAGGTTTGGTTTCGGCGGTAGTTCCTTCAATTACTATTTCGTAATACTCTTTTGAATCTTTTACCTGCCGGTAATAAATTTTGTTCACGGTTACTTTTACTTTTACGTCATCATCGCAGCATGCGCAAAACAGGATTACTTCGCCGATCTCGTTGGAATTTATGTAATCCATCGCCTGTTTCACTTCGTCTTTGGTAAGCCAGGCTAGCTGGTCGGCGTATGAATTAATTGTAAGGATGAAGAAAAACGGAAGAAAAATAAATAATTTTTTCATAAATGTTTAGAAACAGAATTAGAATATTGACATAGAAACTCAGGATTCCCGCCTGCCTGCAGCAGGCAGGCATTCGCGGGAACTGGGTAACATTAACGATTTAGAAATCTTCATCTTTATCAAGCTCGTCAAAAAATCCTTCGTTGCCGAACTCAAGAACGATCTCGTTGGTTTCGCTTGCGAATACTTCGAAGTCGCCTTCAACAGAGCCCGGCGCCATCCACCTTGCGATAAAATCGCTTGCGTAGTAGCGGAATTCTTCCTCAAGGATCTCATCAACCTCTTTTTCCATCCTGTGAAGTATCTTCCTGATCTCTTTATAATCTTTATCATTTGGACCGGCGGCGCATTGCGCTACTTTATCGAACAGATCGCTGGCTGATTTACCTATCATATATTATGCTGGTTAATGTGTATTTTTTTTGACTCCCCGTGTTAGTATAAAATCCTTTGATTTCGCGCTTAATTCTTCTCGAGCTTTGTGACTATCATTTCGTCTTCTGCAAGCTCCTTAGAAAAAAGCTGCGACCGCTTTAGCTCGATTGAATACATTGTTGACCCAAGCTCGAATGAAGCAGGCGCAATTAAACCCGTACCCGTGGTCCATTGTACTATTTTGTTTTCGGCCGGGCTGGATACCTTGAAATCATAGTAATGGAACTTAAACGAATTCCCGTTATCAAAGGTCGTCGATTTGTCGCTTTCGCCGGTAAACTCGATATCGAAATCAGGAAACTTTATCGGTTTATTCAGGCTGTACTTAACAACCTTGCCGAATTGGCCAGTGGAATCGCCGCACCCCATATTTATTACTGTGATTATCAAAAGTATCGCCGCTAAATTAAAATATTTTATCAAAAAATTATCAGAGCTTAGTTATAACCAACTCATCGCTGTTTCACGGCCAATTCCCGCGTAGGCGGGAATCCATACTCATAAAAAAAATGACGAATTTTAATTCAAACATTATTC
>CAZMRG010000008.1:44873-50222 GCA_964568655.1 uncultured Ignavibacteriales bacterium
GATATTTAATGTGTTGTCTGCAAATAATGGGAAAATCTTTATCATAGATTCCCGCCTGCCTGCAGCAGGCAGGCATTCGCGGGAATAAGATATCATACATTCAGAGCTTAGTTATAACCAACTCATCATTATCCAGTCTTTTTTTTAAGCCCTCTGAATATTTCAGCTCGATAGAATATTTATTCCCGCCGATCTCAAATGGCATTGGGCCGATCTCGCCGGTTCCCGATGACCACTGCACTGTTTTGTTTTCTGAGCCGGCCGTTACGCTGAAATTATAATAATGAAAAGTAAACTTGTTCCCGTTATCGAAGTAACTGGTTTTATCGCTCTCTCCGGTAAAAACAAGTTCAAAGTCCGGGAATTTTATAGAGTTGTCCTTGCTGAAGGAAACAACCGTCCCGTATTTGCCATCTTTGTCCCCGCAATTTGCTCCAATAACCATTATTGTTAGCAAAATTAGAAGATGATAGTTTTTCATTTGGTTTTTTAGATGTTCCTTTTTTATTGGTTTTAGAATTCCTAATCCTGCAAAATAAATACTTTGGATTAACAATAAAAGCATTAATTCTTTCATCACAAATGTTTATTTTGGGGCAGGATTTTATATATTTTGATTAAAGCGAAACAATGAAAAACATCGATAATGTTGATTTCTCTAAAATAAGTTTTGTGCTACTGGATATGGACGGAGTTTTAACCGACGGCTCTATTATATACACGTCGACCGGCGAGCAGGTGAAGATATTTCATGCTCACGATGGATTTGGAATAGCGCGCGGCCATCAGCTGGGGCTTACATTTGGGGTGATTTCAGGTAAAAGTACACCGGTAAATAATTTCAGGGTCGAGAAGCTCAAAATAAGCGAGCTGTACCAGGATTGCGAAGATAAAGTGGCGGCATATGAAGAAATAAGAGCTAAATATAAGCTTCAGCCCGAAAACTTCTGCTTTATAGGCGATGACGTTTTTGACCTGCCTTTGCTCAGAACGGTAGCGTTTTCCTGCTCTCCCGTAAACGCAATAGCGGAAGTGAAGGAAGAAGTGCATTACGTGACCAAAACTGAATCAGGGCGCGGCGCGGTCAGAGAAGTTATTGATTTGATCTTGAGGCGAAAGGGGAAGCTGTAACCAATGCTTTTTGTTTGGCTTTTGCCTTTGATATTCATTATCCATGATACAGAAGAGATCATAACAATGCAAAGCTGGCTTGCGGCTAACAGGCCGAGGCTAAGGCCTTATGAAGAACGTTTTAGATTCATCAGATATGCACTTAAGTTCAACAACGTTACTAAAGCCCAGTTTACAGGCGCAGTTTTTATTGAACTTTTTGTATTAGCGGGAGCGAGCGCATTGTTTTTTTCCAGCGCCCAAAGCGAAGCGGCAAAATTTATTTATTTATCTTTTAATACGGCGCTGTTCATTCATTTATTTATGCATGTTGGCCAGTCTGTTATTTTAAAAAGCTATACGCCCGGCGTGATCACCTCATTATTGGTTCTGATACCGGGAGGAATTTTAATATATAAATTTTTATTACAATGGGATTTTGTAAATATGACGCAGATCTTAATCAGCATTCCAACAGGAACCGTTCTTATTTTTCCAATCTTATTCGGTTCGCTATTCATTAGTAAGAAATTAATCAGGGGGAACTGAAAAATAATATGAGCATGAGCGAAAAAGATTTAGCAGATTTAAGGAAAGCAAAACAGCTGCTCGAAAACCCGGGCTATGCCGTAAAGCTGACGAATCTTGTCGGCAAGCCGATAGAAAAAGGGATGGCTCTTCTGCCAAAGAACTGGTCATCAGTAGTGAATAAAGCCGTTAACATTTCTCTCAACAAGGCTCTTGTTTTCGCCGTTAAGACTATGAATCAAACAACCAGGGGCGGTTCGAAAGAAGCGCATCACAGAATAGGGGCCGCGTTAAGCGGGGGAGTAGGCGGCATGTTTGGATTCAGCTCGCTTGTATTTGAGCTCCCGATTTCAACCATGATCATGCTTCGTTCCATTGCGGATATTGCAAGAGACGAAGGAGAGAATGTTAAGTCGGCCGAGACTCAGCTTGCGTGCCTTGAAGTTTTTGCGCTCGGCGGAAATTCAAAATCGGATGACATGGCTGATACCGGTTATTATGCCGTGCGTACGGCCCTTGCAAAATTAATGAACGAAGCGGCTAAATATATTGCAGAAAAGGGAGTTATAGAAGAAGGCGCTCCGGTTGTAGTCAAGTTTATTATGAAGATTGCTTCACGCTACGGCATTATTGTATCCGAAAAAGTGGCGGCAGGCGCGGTGCCGGTACTTGGCGCGATCAGCGGGGCTACCATTAATACGATCTTTATCAACCACTTTCAGGATATGGCGCGCGGGCATTTTACAGTACGGCGTTTGGAAAGATCTTACGGTGAAGAGCTGATCAAATTAGAGTACGATAAGATTTATCTTCCGGCCAATAAAAAAGCGGGCTTATAGAACCCGCTTCCTGTCATAAAAAAATCATGCAGATTATTCTATTGTGACCCTTAGCTTATACTGGGCATAACCCTGCGTAGTATTTACAAAGATTTTATAATCGCCAGACGATGGTAAATCCCCTTCCCAATTCTTTGAATTGTCCCCATTTTCGGCGCCCGAAAGATATTTGCCCTTCTTCTTATTTAATATCTGAAAAACTGTATTATCATCAGGAGACATGATTGAAACGATCATGTGCTGGTTTGCTTTACCGCGTACAAGATAAGTATCAACAACCCCTTCGCTAATGCCCTGCATTATGGTTGCAGTAACGTTGCCGTGTTTAAATTGTATTCTCTTGTTTGTTACCTGCGCGTTAACGCTTAACGAAACAATGAATAGCAGAACGATTGGAATTATTATTTTAATAATTTTCATATTTACCCTGCGAATTTTGCAATAATTATTGAAATTGAAAGTAAAACGCCAAACATGAGCGTCAGCTGCGCCGTTTGCGCATCAAGCATGGCTATTTTAGCGGTATCTTCTATTTTGACCCCTTTGATAGAATTCATGTTCTTTATAGCCGGAGGCAGGCTTAACAAAACCAGCAATGACCAGAGCGAAAGAACATTTGTAAACACTAAAATGATGACCGTGATATAAGCTCCGATGATGAGAAATAAATATTCTGCTTTTGCAAATCCTTCGCCGAATATTGTGGCGAGAGTTTTAATGTTTGCTTTCCTGTCGTGAATTATATCCCGAAGGTTATTTGCATGCACAATTCCAGCTATCAAAAGCCCTAACGGGATAGAAGCATATAACGCGACGGGGCTATATGTTCCGGTTAAGGCATAAAACGTGCCTGTAACAATTGCGGGGCCGTATATTATAAAAATAAATAAATCGCCCAGGGCAATATATTTAAAGTTTATCGGCCTGCCCGTATAGAAAAAACCCCCCAGGATCCCGAAGACTCCAAACAATAGAATTGTGAGTCCGCGCGTATATATAATAGGAATGCCAATTACAACGGCAAGCGCAAATAATATAAGTCCGAAGCGAAGCATTTCTTTAGGTTTTATAAGGCTATCGACAAGCACACGCGAGCCGCCCAGAGTTTCTTTTGCATCTACGCCGGTGCGGAAATCATCATAGTCGCTTATGACATTCGATGCTGAGTGAAGTAAAATCAGTGAAATTACAATAAACGGCATGAGCCACCATACGGCAGTTTGCGGACTTATTAATAGAGCAAGCATTGCTCCCAGCAGACAAGGGATCATCGATGCGGGGTAAGAAAATGTTCTTACCGCCTGTATGTAAACTGAAGCTTTTGATCTGGCTTCCGGCATTTAAATCTATTTCCTTTCTTCGTTAGTAAGTAATATCAACAAAATTAATAAATATTCTCTACAAGAAAAACTGAATAAACCATGCAGCAAACCTGCGGAAAAAGCCCTAAATAACGCATTTTATGTGTGTTTTATTACCGCACTATCGGTTCTTTCAAGGAATTGCCTGACAATGGGGTCTGAAGTATCTGTCAGTTCTTTAGGCGTTCCTTCAAAATGAACAACTCCGTCGTACATCATAGCCACGTGGTCAGCCACTTCGTAAACGCTGAATATATCGTGGGTAACTACAATTGAGGTCACCTGCAATTTCGGGTTGCTGGCCAGAGAGTCGATAAGCTGGTCGATCGCTTCGCTTGTTATGGGATCAAGTCCGGTTGTGGGCTCATCATATAAAATAAATTCCGGGTTGCATGCAAGCGCGCGGGCAAGTCCAACTCTTTTTCTCATACCGCCCGATAGCTCTGATGGCATCAGGTTCTCAATTCCTTTTAGATTTACAAGTTCCAGTTTTTCGTTTATTATCCGGTTAATTTCAGCCTGTGGAGTGTTTGTGTTTTCAACAAGCCCCAGCCCGACATTTTCGCCAACCGTCATTGAATCAAAAAGCGCGGCTCCTTGGAAAAGAAACCCGAATTTATTCCTTATCCGGTAAATTTCTTTCTCGCTCATTTTCGTGATATCCTCCTCGTCGATAAGTATCTCGCCGGAGTCGGGTTTCAGCAGCCCGATGATATGTTTAAGTATCACCGACTTCCCGCAGCCGCTGGCGCCGATAATAACCGTGGTCTTCCCCTTTTCAATGTTCAGGTTAACCCCTTTGAGCACATGATTGCTCCCGAAACTTTTTGTTAAATTTTTAATTTCTATCATGATTCAATTATCATTTCTAATTGCTAATTGACAAAAGTTCTCTTCTAAGCGTTTCCAGCGCCATCTTGCTCATTATTTCTTTGTTGCGGAACCGCTCTTTTGTGAAAATAAATTTCTTCGCGAACGATTTGTTTTTATCGGCGTATCCAATCCACACTAACCCAATAGGTTTTCCGGGCTTAGCGCCGGATGGGCCTGCAATTCCCGTTGTTGAAATCGAAAAATCAGAGCCTGAAACTTTTCTGATCCCTTCAGCCATTTCAATTGCGGTTTGTTCGCTTACCGCCCCGTATTTTTTTAATGTTGATCTTTTCACACCCAGTATCTTTTCCTTAGCTCTATCGGCATATGTAACAACGGCTTCAGTAAAATAGTCGCTGCTTCCTGCAATATCTGTTATCTTTGATGCTATTAAACCCCCTGTGCATGATTCAGCGACCGATAGGGTCATTTTCTTTTTCTTTAATATATCTCCAACAGCTTTTTGGATCGGGCTCTCATCATAAGAATAAATATATCTTCCCGCTTTTTCTTCTATTCTTTTTACCGATTCGCGCAAAAGCGAGTTTGCTATCTTAACCGATAAAGCCCTTATGGTAATCCTTAACCTCACTTCATAAAAAGAAGGAAGGAACGCGAGTTTCACCGAGTATCCCGGC
>CAZMRG010000009.1:0-11762 GCA_964568655.1 uncultured Ignavibacteriales bacterium
GATTTCCCTTACGACTTTTGGAGAAACATGATCTTAGATGACGCTATTGGTAAAGGTGTGGACCTTGAGGACGGGCAGGGCAGGGACCAGCAAAATATGACCGGCGAGTATACCTTCCATCTGATTTACGGCAAGCAAAAACCCAAATGCGTGAAATGCAAGAGTGTTTTAGATGAAACGAAATTTGATGAATACTCAAAGGCCGGAAGCGTAGTATGTTCATGCGGCGCGAATATAAGCGTAAGGACTACGCCGGATGAATTAAGCAATCTGTTCAGCGGCGTTAAATATATTATCGGCGAAGACCCTAATATGATTTCTTCAGCCAAAGCTTCAATGCAGACGCCAAATGCCGATAAGCCTATTTTGTTTACTTGTCCTTCCTGCGCGGGTAATCTTGAAGTTGACGGTAAAAGCAGGATGGTTGTTTGTAAATACTGTAATTCTGAAGTTTATTTGCCCGACGACTTGTGGCTCAAACTGCACCCGGTTAAGACTATTGAGAGGTGGTATTTAGCATTTGATGAAAAAACTTTAAGCGAGCGCCTTCCTAAATGGAGTCATATTTCAGATCTAATAATAGACAAGGATGGTTACGCATACTTCTTATCGACTGCTGATAACGCCGGGAATACTGTGGTATGGTCTATGAGCAAAGATTTTAAACCCCGGTGGTCGGTTAAAACAGAAAATTTCAATTATGATGAATCCGGTCTGGCTGTTTCGCCTGACGGGGCGCTTTATGTATTTGATAAGAGAAAGAATTCTTTTCTGAAGATCTCATGTAACGACGGAGCGATTTTAGGAAAAATAGAACTGAGTTTAAGCGATGATGATAAAGAGGATACTTCAGGATGTAATGATATGATAATTGACTCAGACGGAACTTTCCTATGCCTTATGAATGATAAAATTGCCAGGTTCAATCCGGACGGCGCGCAGGTTCCTCTTTGGAGCGGCACAACACATGACGTCAGTTTTTTTAGCAAAGTTTCTAAAATTATTAATTCTATCGATGGTTCCGGCGAGAGCGCTGCGCCGGATGTTAATCAGTTAAAAGATAAACCACACAGGATGGATACTGAAGACGTTTTTATAAAGCTGGGTCTTGACGGTTTTATCTATATTATGGATCAAAACCAGGCAGATGGCGCCGGAATAGTAATGTATGACCATGCGGGAAAAAAAGATTGGAGTTCGGAAATTCCTTTAGATTATAGGACCGATAAGCCGCATATTGATTCAGCAGGAAATGTATTTGTTGTAGGCGACACTGAGGATGACGAACACAGGATCTTAAAGTTTAACAGGGCGGCTGATAAGTGGGAAATATATATGAAGGACATCGGCGACGGCGGAGTTTTGTGCGGCGAGTCGTTTTTTGCAATTTCAAACGACGGAAAGATATATCTTGCCGATAGCGATAATTGCCTGAAAGTATTTGACGAAAATTTTAAAAACATATATATAAGCGCTGAAAGTAAAGAAAATGACCAGGATGAACGCGATGATATGAAAGACGGCGACGATGATAAGGATTAACTTAATTTAAAATGTAAATTCTGAAATTTAAATTTATTTTATATGGTTGGTATCTGTATTGAGGTAAAAACTGAATGCAAGTCGTGCGGTAACCCGCTGCCAATGAACGCGCTGGTAGAGCATATACAGTGTGCATCTTGCCAGACTATTGCGGATTTCCCATACCAGTTCTGGAGAAAATCTATACTGGATTCTGCATTCGGGGATACATCAGATTTGAAAGAGGGGGAGGGCCAGCCCCAGACAAACATGACAGGGCAGTATACGTTCCACCTCATGTATGGCAAACAGCGCCCCAGGTGCGCTAAATGCAAAACTCCGCTTGATGAAACTAAGTATGAAGAATATTCCGCTGCTGGCTTTGCAGTGTGTTCCAAATGCAGTAATAAAGTATCGGTAAGAACCTTGCCTGATTCAGCCAAGAATATATTCGTTGGCGTAAAATATATAATGGGCGAAGACTCCGACATGTTTTCAACCGGCAAAGCTACAATGCAAACGCCAAACGCCGTTAAACCTATCCTGTTTACATGCCCGTCATGCGCAGGGAATCTCGAAATTGACGGTAAGGACAGGGTTGTAACCTGCAAATACTGCAATTCGGAAATATACCTCCCTGACGACTTGTGGATGCGAATGCACCCGGTAAAAACAGTAGGCAGGTGGTACCTTGTATTTGACGACTCTGTGATCAGCGAAAAGCTGCCAAACTGGTATTATCTTTCTGATATGACAATCGATTCAGACGGCAATTTATATTTCATAACAGGTGTGGAAGATGAAGAGGATACAATAGTCTGGTCGATGGGAAAAGATTTTAAAACAAGGTGGGTTACGAAATTACCGGGCTACAGTTACGAACAGTCCGGCCTGGCAGTATCGGCTGATGAGATATTATATGTATACGACAAAAACAAACATTCGCTGTTAAAGCTTTCATGCAGCAACGGCTCCACAATAGCAAAGCTTAAGGGAAGGCAGGAAAGCGCGCAGGATCCGAATTCATTTGATATGAAAGGATGCGATGATTTGACTGTGGATTCAGATGGCACGCTGCTTGCCATGATAAACAACAAGATCGTCCGTTATGCAAGCGACGGCGAGAGTATAAAAACATGGGGCGAAGAAACTGAACAACTGGGATTTTTAGGGATGATCTCAGGCATGTTCAGGAGTTCCGGCGGCGATGATGATGACGACCCCAATTTATATAAACTAAAAAACCGCCCGGTTAAAATCGATTCGGATTATCACTACGTAAATGCCGGAAGGGACGGTTACATGTATTTTATCCAGAGAGGCAGCAGCGAAGATGCCGGTATTGCAAAGTATGACAGAAATGGGAAACAAATATGGAAGAAGATCGTTCCGCTTAATTACAAAGACAGGAAGCATTGGGTTGACGCAAATGGATTTATCTATATTCTTTCAGATACGACGGATAGTAAGAAGAATTTGATAAGATATACTCCAAACACCGATACATGGGATACATTGCTCAAAGATATCCGCGAAGGAGGGGTATTGAACGAAGTGGATAACTTGGCAGTATCCGCTGACGGGATAATATACCTTGCTAAATTTAACAACCGGCTCAGGATATTTGACGCTTCGTTGAAGAATATTTACACAAGCGAACAAAGCCTTAAGGATGATGTTGAACTTAAACAGAAAACACAGAAGAAAATTGAACAGGACGAGGACCCGTAAATAATATATAAATTGAGCGGTTACACGGGAATTCTGATTGTAAAAATTAAACCTGGCAGTTTTTGAACACTGTCAGGTTTTTTATTGAGTATTAAAAAATGTTATATCTTACCTGGAATACTTAGAGTTTATTTTCACGCCGGGCGTGGTTACATTGGTTCATCAGCCGTTGGGCCGTATATACCCGGAAGCGGCACGTCAAGCAGTCTAAGGTAAACAGAAAGCTGCGCGCGGTGGTGGATCAAATGGCTGTAAGCAAAGCTCCTGACAACTGCAATTTTCGGCATAGTAAAATAGACCTGTTCGCCGTTTCTTAACGTCCAGTTTTCCATAAAATCAGAGTCCTTTGCTTTTTTGAGAGACTCCATAGCCTTTGAATAATTATCCTCAAATATTCCTAAGAGCTCAGCGGTTGATTTTGCAACCAAAGGCTTGTAATCAATTTTAGAGAAATCCATTTCGTTGGCTCCGAGAGTAGAGCTTGTCCAGCCGGATATTTCAGCGACATGCGATGCAAGTCTGCCAAGCGTCATTGATTTTTCATGGGGCTTCCAGTCGGATTTTTCTATCGGCACACGCTCAAGAATTTTTCTTGTCGCTTTTGATTCCTGTTCAAGTTCTGCTATAAATGCTTCGTTTATCGGCATAAGTTTTTTCTTATTATTAATTATTTGAATGTTTTGGAAAACTAAAATAATACATAAAAATTCTAAGGGCAAATATCAAATAACTTCTAAGTCTTATTTATCTGCAAATACTTGTTTTTCCTGTTCTATATGGATTAAATTTGTTAGATTTGTTTTCAACAATACATGGTTTTCTTTAACAATATTATTCCGTTATTAAAATGAAAAAATTATTATTAATAGTTGCAGCGCTCGTTCTAAGCGCTTCAAATAGTTACAGCGCCGATGGCTGGTATAAATTTTTCTCAGGGAAAGTCGGCGGCAAAACTGCGTATATCAATCTTATCAGGTTTGAAAGTGTGATATCAGGTTATTACTTTGATGAAAATAAACAGCCGCGAAGGATCATCGGTGAGATAAAAGGTGATTCCATTATGATGAGTCCCTACACGGCCAATTCTTCTTTTGATGATTTCAGAGGGGTCTTCAGGAACGGCGCTTATAAAGGAACCTGCACTGTTAATGAGAAAGAAACGAAAATTGATTTTGAATTTACTGTTGACCAGGCGGCGTCAGACTTATTTGATTTCATATTTGTAAAACAAGATAAGAAATTATTCAAAGGATATAAAAATTCGCCAACTGCATCATATACCGAAGGATGTATTTGGCCAAATGAAAAGTATACGCAATATGAATATTTAAGGGCGGTGATCTCACAGCAGAAGAAATTTCCGGGCGGAATGAAATCTGTTAGTTCAACATTAAAGAACAACATGGAAGCATTTTTTACCTCTTATTTCGACAATTACAAAGACGTTACAAAAAAGGAAATTGAAAAGGATAATTATTTATCAAGCGGGTACAGCCTTGAAGACGAAGACCTTATGGTTCCTGCATATTACGATAACAATATATTTATTATATCTTCAATGAATTATTCTTTTACCGGCGGCGCGCACGGCAATTACGGGACGGGATACTATACCATTGATCTTAAAAATAAGAAAATACTGAAGCTTGAAGATATATTAACGACTGACGGAATTAAGAACATGCCTGCCCTGCTGGAAAAATATTTCAGAATTCAGTTTGAAGTTGCCGATTCAAGCTCATTGACTGATGCAGGGCTGTTTGCAGATACGATTAACGTCAACGATAATTTTTGCCTTACACCGCGTTGTTTGATGTTCTGCTATACGCCATATGAGATCGGGCCGTGGGCCTTGGGCGAAGTGAATATTTACATTCCAATAAATGAATTGCAAAATTACATGAAGCCTGATGCAGTGAGCCTGATTAAGTAATCTGCAGGGAATATCTACAATAAATTTTTCCCTTTAATGATAATTGTCTTTTCCACGGTTTCGGCTAACAGCTTAGAATATTTTTTTCTTTCACTGTCCGAGATGTACTTATCGAAATCCCTTTTACGTTTATATGAAATAACATGAATTTCATCCGGCGCTTCGCCCTCGGTATACTTGTTGGTTATGAGCTTCAGCAAAAGCCGGCAATCATGTTTAGCAAGCAGCGGCAGAACCTTGCTTTCATATTGACTGAATTTTCTGCGTTTTCCTTTTTTTATGTAGATCAATACAGTTAAGTATATCATGTCATATATTTTAAGCGATGTGCCTTGCCCTGTTATAGTAAGCGGGATTTTTGATATCCGGTTTCCAGATTGCAAGCCCGTAATGCGCAATGTGGCGGTTGTGAGAACCAACATCATGCCAGCGTTTTTCCAGTTCTTCATTTAAAATATATCCGCGGATTGCCGCAAGCGCAGGGTCTTCAAAGAATATGGCATTTTCATCGTAACCTATCGCTACTACCCAGTGGCCGTCTTTCCAATCTTCTTCATAGTTTTCAGTTGAGCTTCCTCCGTCTCTCCATGCCTGCAGCATCATCATAACAGGTTTCCTTTCATCCAGCAGTTTTCGGAGTCCCGGCAGGTCAAGAGGCTGGAGGGTCCGGGTTTCATAACCCAGTTTCTTTGCAAAGCTGACAAGCTGTTCAGGATTTGTCCCGACTCTCTTATCGATTTTAAGTTCTTTAATGAGCGTCCACTCATCTTCAAGCCCATGCCCGAAATAACCGCAGATAGCCTGGATAGCCACTGCGCCGCAGGAATAATCTTCGCTTTGGGATGTATCCGGCAGGGGTATCTTGATAGCGTCTGCAGGAATGTTTTTATATTCTATCGGCATTAAAGCGCTCCGCTTTGGTTTAATGATTTTATATTGAGTAAGCAAATTAATAATGGATTTAATAAAAATAAATGTAAACTAAAGTAATTGATAAAGCAATCTTTAACTGCTATACTTAATAGTTAATTATCAAAAAATCGTTCAATGAATTCCAAAGAATCTATAAATTCATCAAAAGCGCCCGAGCCTGTGGGACTCTATCCGCATGCAAAGAAAACAGGCGGCCTGCTTTTTTTATCAGGCATAGGCCCGCGCGAACGGGGGTCTAAAAAAATTCCGGGTGTAGAGCTTGACGAAGCGGGGAATATAATTTCATATGATATTGCGACGCAATGCCGTTCGGTATTTCAAAACGTAAAATATGTTCTGGAAGAATCCGGTTCTTCATGGGATAAATTAATTGACGTCACGGTTTTTCTTACGAATATGAAAGATGATTTTCCCGTCTACAATAAATTATGGGCCAAGTATTTTAAGGACTCGCAGCCATGCAGAACTACAATTGAAATTAAATCGCTGCCAACCCCGATCGCTATTGAATTAAAATGCATTGCGGTAATTGATTAATGCGATTGAGTCATGATCTGCGAACAGTTATAAATATAATACGAAAATGAGATTACGAAAATTTATGTACAAGAAAGCGATTTGGGTTCTCCTGGTTTTGTCAGTTGTAATTGTTGGCTGTTCGCTGAACAGATCGGCGCATGATGAGAGAAAGCTGACAAACTACCGGGCGTTTGCCAAATTATACGGCTATATAAAATACTTTCATCCAAGCGATGAGGCTTCGAAAATTGACTGGGATAAATTTGCCGTATATGGAATGAAGAAAGTCGAGAGCGCTTCCAATGATGCAGAGCTGAAAAATACGCTTAATGAACTTTTTAAGCCTATCGCCCCGCTGCTGGAACTTCACGAAAACGAGAAATATGCTTATGACAAAACGCATATTATTCCTTATGATACTTCGAATATGAAAATAGTCGCCTGGCAGCACAAAGGAGTCTCTCTTGCGGACAAACTCAGTCCTTATCAAAGCATCAGGACAGACAGGTCCGGAAGAACCGAATCGAAGTTTGGAACCATTGGACAAACTATTAATGCGGGCCAGTTCGCAGGGAAAAAAATAAAATTGACAGGAGCTATAAAAACAAGCGTTGAGGGCGCCGGTAACCAGGCACAGATGTGGATTAGAGTCGACCGTAAAAATAGTGATAAGCCGGGATTTGTTGATAACATGAGCGACAGGCCGATAGTATCGGGCGCATGGAAAGAGTACGAAATTACCGGCAACATTGATACTGATGCTGTTTCTATCAGCTTTGGATGTCTTCTGACAGGTATGGGTAAAGCCTGGGTGGATGAGATGCGGCTCTATTACATGGAAACGAACGGCTCATGGAGAGAAATTGAGATCCGCAATACAGATTTTGAATCCGGCGAAGAAGGAGCATTGCCTGTGCCCTGGGGTGAGAGGCAGGATAATTATAATATCGCTTTAACCTCCGCAGAAAAATTTAAGGGTAAAATGTCCGTCATGATAGAATTCACCGGGCCGGATAGACTTATGGGGAGGATATTCGATAAGACGCCAATTCCGGGAGAAACATCAACAAAAAAATTATCTGATAATTTGTATTGCACCTTTCCGCTTGCGCTTTATTCTGACAGCAAAGGCACTTTTCCAAAAGCAGATGCCAAGTTGTACAGGGAACTTACCGCAGGTATGGATAAAGACGTCCCTTCGCCGCTTGATGCAAACAGTCCTTATGTAAGGCTCGCTGATATTGCAATCGCGTGGAACATTTGGGAGCATTTCTACCCTTACTTTGACGCTGTGAAAATAGATTGGGAACCGAAACTAAAAGAGTACCTGGATAAAGCTATAGAGGCAAAAGATGAGACTGAATTTTTTCAGGTTGTAAAGGAAATGACTGCGGAATTAAAAGACGGGCAAGCCTCTGTTGTATGGGAGAAAGATAAAAAATATTCATTTGCGCCTGTATTGCTTGATTATATCGAAAATAAAGTAGTGGTAACCAGAGTTCTTGATGAGTCGGTTAAAGATATCAGCCCGGGGGATGTTATCACTAATATCGACGGCGTCAGCGTTGATACGTTGATAAAAGATATTTCTAAATTCATATCATCTGCAACACCCCAATGGAAATTATATAAAATAACGCATTACGAACTAACTAAAGGAGCAGCCGGTTCAGATATCAGGCTGAGCGCTACAGATATAACCGGTAAAACGAAGAACGTAGTATTGAAACGCAGTTATGACGCGGATCAAATTGATGTGAAGGGATGGGATGATGAAAACAGGCCAAATGAAATACAGGAGATATCCAAAGATATATACTATGCAGATCTTACCCGCGCCGGCATGGATTCGATTAACAGATCGATCAATGAACTTGCAAATGCAAAAGGCGTAATTTTTGATTTGAGGGGATATCCGAATTCAAACGATGAAATAATCCGTCATTTGATCGATGGTCCGGTTCAATCCCCTAAGTGGAACATTCCCAGAACAATATATCCGGACAGGGAAAATCTTGCCGGGTATGATACATTGGGAAGGTGGTGGCTCACTCCGGTTACTCCCCGTCTAAAAGGAAAAATTATTTTTCTTACTAATGACCGCGCAATCAGTTATGCCGAAAGTATATTAGGAATAATTGAGGCTTACAAGCTTGCTGAGATAGTGGGGGAGCCTACAGCCGGAACTAACGGGGATGTAAATACGCTTAATCTGCCGGGGGCATATGTTATATATTGGACGGGAATGAAAGTACTTAAACATGACGGGTCGCAGCACCAAGGCATCGGCATACAGCCGACTGTAACCGTTCACAGGACTATTAAAGGGGTTAGCGAGGGCCGGGATGAGTTCATGGAAAAAGCTTTAGAGATAATTAACCAAAAATGATAAGCTATTTACAGAATAAGGAAAAGTAATTATGGGTGATGTTAGCGCTCCAACTTTGATCGCATTTGGCTTCCTGGCTTTATCGGCAATTGTATTGTTCATATTCAGGAATATGAACAGGAGAGGCAGGAAATAGATATTTTAGTCTGAATTTATTTCTTTACATACTTCCACATTCTTGGCTTGCCTTCTGCGAGCCATTCCACCGCAGTTTTCATTCTGCTTTTTCTTGTCGCCTCTGATTTAGCGTCGGTTATCCAGTCAACATATTCTTTTTTGTGGGAATAGCTGAATGCTTCAAAAGTTTTTAGCGCCTTTTTATTTTTAGCCATAGCTTTCAGGAAATAATCAGGAACAACAATTTTTTTCTTTTCTTTAGAAACCGGCTTACGGGCGACTTTTATTCCCTGTTCATTCAGCTTTGCCGCTTCTTTGATGTAAGCGATCATAATTTTGTCCGGAGGAAGGTCTTTTAAGCTTGTAATCCGTCCGAAATGTCCCATGGCTTCACGTTCTGTTTTAGTAAGTATTTTATGCGTGTCTTTCAATAACGTCGCTTTCCAGAAAGCGAATGCGCAATGCTGTTTGAAGGCCGCCATTGAGCATAAAGGAGCGCCATGGCTGTCAAAATTCGGGAAACTCCATTTCCATTTTTCCTCCGTATCAGGGCACGCTTTGTGAACAAGCTCCCTGAGGTGTTTTAAAATTGGCTGTGCAAACGGCTGAGCCTTTGCGATGTATTCGTCTATTCTTTTATCTTTAATTGGCATGTTTAATCAATTTATTAATGTAGCTTGTTGTTAACCTGCTCCAAGCTTAGGATCCCAGTTACCATACTGTTTTCTGAGCGTTACTATTTGCCCGATGTGATACGCATTATGAATTGTAAATTGCGTAAGCGCTGCGTACCAAATTGCGCCATACCCTTTGAACGCTTCATTCATTAACAGCGCGTCATCGCGTTTCTTCAGTTCATTTTCCCATTCTTCAAGTACGTTGTCTAGTTTCATAATAGCCGGAACCAAATCGCCATATTCCGGTGAAAACGTAGCGTTGTTATCGGCATCCAGTTTTGGAACTTCTTCGTTTTTAAAACGCTTCAACCATCTTTCATCCCAGAAAATAAGGTGATTCACAATAGATATTATGGAATGATTTGAGCCGTCGTGTTGTTTGGACTGCTCATCTGTTAGCCCTGAAAGTGCATCGCTTAGGGGTGTAAACCAGTCTTTGCGGCTGCGGCAAGAGGCCATTTGTTCCAGTATTATTTCTTTCTGCGTCATAAAGATGCGAACTCCTCATCGCTAAGCTCAATATTCAGCGCCGCAAGGTTTTCATCAAGATGTTTAACTGATAGCGTTCCCGGAATAGGCAGTATAACAGGCGAGCGTTTTAACAGCCATGCGAGCGCAATCTGGTGAATGCCGGCGCCGTGTTTCTTTGATACGTACTCAAGCGCGGTTGAGTTTATTCCTCCGCTGTTCAACGGGAAGAAAGGAATAAAGATTATGCCGTGTTTTTCACAATAATCAACTACATCTTCATGCTTGCGTTCAGTTATGCTGAAACGATTTTGAACAGATGCTATATCTATCGTTTTTCTTGCTTCTTCTATCTGTTCGACTGAAACTTCCGATAAACCAACGTGCTTGATCTTGCCTTCACTCTGCATCTGTTTGAAGAAACTCATTGTTTCTTTAATAGGCGTTTTAGGATTTACCCTGTGCAGCTGGTATAACGTTATGCAATCCGTTTTCAGGCTATGAAGGCTCTCGTTTAGAACTCTGAACAAATGCTCCGGAGAATTGTTTGCATCTGCTCCGCGCACCATACCCCCCTTTGTCGCTATCACAATGTTAGCAGGATAAGGAGCGAGTGTTTTACCGATAGTTATTTCGCTTGCGCCGCTCTGGTAAATATCAGCGGTATCAATAAAATTGATCCCGATCGAAACGGCATGATTTAAAACCGCACGCGCATTTTCATTATCAGTAATCCGGTTTGTGCCCAGCCCGATCCTGTTTAATTTGACTTCTCCTAAAGACAGGCTGCCAGCGTTTGATTTTGTTGTTTGCATAGATTAAACTTCTTAATTAATTAAACATTTTTTGAAAGTGTTAGCAGCTTTATTTTTCTTTCGTTCTCACAGTCGTTAATGAGCGTTTCAAGTCTGCGCAGCCTTGTCGTTTCCTGCTTGGCGCTTATGACCCAATGACTGGAAGTGCGCTGGTACCATAGCGCCTGGCTCTTAAAATATTCCCAAGCTTTCTTGTTCTGTTTGAATTTCTTTTCGTACGAAGGGCTTAGTTTCTTGTCCCTATTTTCGTACGAATACAGCTTTGATCTTTTTTCGTCCCGCGCTTCGAATGTTTTCAGTCCTGCCGGCGACATCAACCCAAGCGCTTTAAGCTCGTTTGCGCGCTTTGTGTTTAAAACGCTCCAGATGCTTACTTTCTTACGCGGTGTGAAGCGTATCGAATAACTTTCTTCATCAATGTTTCTTCTGATACCGTCAATCCACCCGAAACATAGCGCTTCATCAACCGACTCCGGCCACGTTATGCTTGGCTTACCGGATGCTCTTTTGTAAAATCCGACAAGCAGTTCTGCAGTTTTGGTATGGTTCTTTTGGAACCATTTACGAAAATCTTTTTGCGTTTTGAAAAATACAGGATTTGCCATAAGAATTTATCAATCTCCTGTCGGCTTGATTTCGGAAGTTTCCACCATCAGCAT
>CAZMRG010000009.1:11862-14332 GCA_964568655.1 uncultured Ignavibacteriales bacterium
TAAGAATTTATCAATCTCCTGTCGGCTTGATTTCGGAAGTTTCCACCATCAGCATAACTGTTTTTTGCGGCGCGCGCGGTCTGTGTAAAACACCCTTTGAAATTGTCACGCCCTGCTCGGGGCCCAGAGCTATTGTACGTTCTTTTCCGTTTTCTTTAACATCAATAAAAAGCTTGCCTGATATAACATAAAAGAATTCATCGTCTGTATCATGTTTATGCCAGTGGAACTCGCCTTCAACAATTCCGAGTCTCACCACGCTATCATTGACCTTAGTCAGTGTGCGGTTTGACCATTTTTCAGTAATGGAATTTACGATCTTGGGTATATCAATTAATTTCTGGTGGCCGAATTTTATATCAAGATTGATGTTATAATTGTTCTGCTCGCTCATACTGTTTGTTAAATGATGTAATGTTTTGGATATGTGAATTTAATAGAATACAATTTCAAATTAAATTGAATAAAACGGAAGTGTGCCAGGCATTGCCCTAAAGAATTGGTTTGGTTTCTTATCCTTCAGACCGCTTAAGCGGTCTGAATGTTAGCTCAGGTTTAAGGCGGCAAATTTTTGATACAAAGAAACGGTTTCGGTTGAATACCTTATAGAAAAGCCATGTTAATTGTTTAAACCCTGGTAAACCCAACAGATACCCGGCCGGACTTGACCACCATACAGTTTTCATCCCGAATATATAGGCATCAGCGCCAACAAGTCTGGAGCCATCCTGTTTCAGGAGAACGATATCTCTGTTTAAGAGTTCTTCTGGAAGGTTTAGTTTTTCCTTAACCCATTTAGCCTGAAGCGGAGCGACGTCATACCCGGTTTTGTTGATAGTATTTTTCCAGAAAGGAATCCACCAGCTGCAAAATCCGCACGCGGCATCATAAAGTACCCAACCTTTTATTTCAGTATCCAAGTAAATTCTAATTTCTAATATTAATACGAAACTAACATATTTAAATACGAATTACTAAAGACTAATTGCTAATAGCATAAATAATAATGATTAGTAAAATTTTGTCCCCTCCTAACAGGAGGGGGTAGGAGGAGGTGAGATTGTCCGTAGCTATTTATTTACACCCCCTCTGCGCACCATAGATGTGCCTCTCCCCCTGTTAGGGGGAGACGTATTTAGTTTAATCCTTAATATCTTTAATTATAAAATAAATTTGACGATAATTGTCGCTTATGTTAAAAACAATTTCGCAAATATCAAAAAGGATATCAACTAAGCTAAAAAGGCACGTTGAAAAGGAATTTGCCGGTCAGATAATCGCGCTTGGCGGCGGGGGATTTTCGGACCAGCCCGATAACCTGGCTTTGGATGAGTACATTCTTGCTCAAACAAATAAAGTTAAACCGAAGATATTATTTTTGCCTACGGCGGGCGGCGACCACGAAGATTACATCGCCAAGTTTTACCGCTCATATAAAAAATTGAACTGCACACCAGTGCATCTTTCATTAAGCAAGAAAACATTTTCATACAAAAGGCTTGAGCAAATTGTCTTAAACCAGGATGCGATATTTGTAGGCGGCGGCAGCCCGAAATTCCTGATGCAGGTGTGGCGCAAATGCGGGATGGATAAGATTATTAAGTTAGCATGGAAAAAAGGAATTGTTCTCTCCGGAATGAGCGCGGGGGCAATTTGCTGGTACGAAGACGGGTTCACAAATCCTAAGGATGATTTGTGGCGGCGTATCAGCTGTCTGGGAATGCTTGAAGGCAGTTTCTGCCCGCATTATGATTCCCGTGGAGAAATAAGAACGGCTTACCGCAAAATGATCTCAGGGGGCGTTATTTCCGATGGGTACGGCGTGCAGGATGGCGTTGCGCTTCATTATACAGGGACCGAACTGAAAAAAATAATATCATCGGCAAATGATGCAAAGGCGTTTCTCGTGAAAAAATCAGGTTTCAGGGTGACGGAAAAAGAACTCAAAACATCTTATATTGGCGAAATGTCAAGACAGGCGAAAACGAAACAGGAACCGGCGGCCAATAACGCCAACGATGCCGAGAGTATTATTAAAGAATACGTAAAGAAAATTAACGCGCACGACGTGGACGGAATGCTTAATATGATGACGGACGACCATGAGTTTGTTGATTCGCTTGGCATCAATATCCACGGCAGAGATAACATGAAAATGGCGTGGGATGTGCTGCTAACATTTTTCCCTGATTATGAAATTCATATCAATGAAATTATCGGCAAGAACGGAAAGATAGCGCTTTTTGGAAATGCAAAAGGAACGCTTGCTGCAAACGGAAAGATCCTTCCTGAAAACAAGTTTGAAATTCCCGCATCATGGACGGCTGTTGTTAAAGACGGGCTGATACAAAAATGGAGAGTTTACGCGGATAACAGTCCTGTTAGAAAGCTGATAGCGAAATACGAGAAATAATGAATAATGAATAATGAATAATGAATAATGAATAATGAATAATGAATAATGAATAAT
>CAZMRG010000009.1:14432-17592 GCA_964568655.1 uncultured Ignavibacteriales bacterium
AATGAATAATGAATAATGAATAATGAATAATGAATAATGAATAATGAATAATGAAGCCCTTAACTACCAACAAATAAATCCTCGTTAGCGACGGGAAAATTAAAATTTGATACAAACATCAAATTTTTTGTAGAAATTGCCACTACCTTTAGGTAGTGGATTAGATTATCAGTTTTTCTCCGGCTTTAGCCGATAAAATATCAGAAACTAAAGCCCACAAAACCAAGATTCCCGCATCCGCGGGAATGACACAGTGACTGCGTTTGGGGGAGCGCTTGAAGTTATGACAAAAAAAATATTACTACTTGGCTCGGGAGAGCTTGGCAAAGAGTTTGTAATTGCCGCCAAAAGGCTTGGGCAGCATGTTATTGCCGTCGATTCGTACAATAACGCGCCTGCGCAGCAGGTGGCAGATGAGCGCGAGGTTATAAACATGCTTGATGGCGCACAGTTGGATAGAATTGTCGCAAAGCATAAACCCGATATTATTGTCCCTGAAATAGAAGCAATCAGAACCGAGAAGCTTTACGATTATGAAAAACAGGGAATCCAGGTTGTGCCAAGCGCAAGAGCCGCCAACTTTACAATGAACCGGAAAGCGATCCGCGACCTTGCATCGCAGGAACTTGGATTGAAGACCGCGAAGTTCATGTATGCAGATAACATCGATGATTTCAGAAAGGCGATAAAAGAAATTAAGATGCCGTGCGTTGTCAAACCGCTGATGTCATCATCGGGCAAGGGGCAGTCGCTGGTTATGTCAGAAGGAGATATAGCCAAATCGTGGGAGTATGCGTTTACAAAAGCGCGCGGCGACCACAAGGAAGTAATTATTGAAGAATTTATAGATTTTTTTATTGAGATTACTTTGCTTACTGTAACTCAGAAAAATGGCGTGACATTGTATTGTCCCCCCATAGGCCATAGACAAGAGCGCGGCGATTACATGGAAAGCTGGCAGCCCGCCGATATTAACGATGAATCGCTTGAAGAAGCCGGGGAAATGGCAAAAAAGGTTACGAGCGCTTTGACAGGCGTAGGGCTTTGGGGAGTTGAATTCTTTTTAACAGGCAGCGGGGTTTATTTTTCTGAACTCTCGCCAAGGCCGCACGATACCGGCATGGTAACGCTGGCGGGAACGCAGAACTTTAACGAGTTTGAACTGCACTTAAGGGCCGTGCTAGGGCTTCCAATCGAAGAAATAATTCTTGAAAGAGCGGGGGCCAGCGCTGTAATACTTGCGCATGATGATAGCGTTAATCAACCTGTTTATTCAGGTATTGAAGATGCGGTAAAATTTAAGAAGACCGACCTGAGGATTTTCGGGAAGCCAAATACGAGAATATACAGGCGCATGGGCGTTGCATTGGCTCATGATGAATTAGGCGCTGATATGGATATGCTGAGAAAAAGAGCGAAAGAAGTTGCTGCTTTAGTGAAAGTTAATTGAGTTTCTTAAATGCGCCGGGTTTTTTATGTTAAGAAAAAATTGTTATGTCAGGCATCGATTATCTGGAAATAAACCGGAGTCTCTGGAACGGCAAGACGAAAATTCACGTTAATTCGGATTTTTATGACGTCGAGGGATTCAAGAAGGGCAAATCAAGCTTAAATTATGTTGAGCTTGATGCGCTGGCTGACGTTAAAGGCAAATCACTTTTACATCTTCAGTGTCATTTTGGCCTGGATTCGCTTTCATGGGCGCGGCTTGGCGCAAAAGTTACCGCTGTTGACCTATCAGATAAAGCAATCGAATACGCGAATTCATTGAATGACGAGCTTGGGCTTGATGCGGAATTTATCTGCTCGAATGTATATGACCTGGAAAATATTCTTGATAAGAAGTTCGACATTGTGTTTACATCTTACGGTATCATAGGATGGCTGCCTGACCTGGATAATTGGGCCGAAATAATTTCACATTTCCTGAAACCAGGAGGAACATTTTTTATCGCTGAGTTCCACCCGGTCCTTTGGCTATGGGATGACAATTACGAAAGCATCAAATATCCTTACTTCAATTACGGACCCTTGCTTGAAACAAACACCGGAACATATGCGGACTGGAACGCGGATTTTTCACATTTAGCTTGCGAGTGGTGTCATTCGCTCAGAGACGTAATTGCCGCTTTGCTGAAACAGAACCTTAAGATTCTGGAATTTGAAGAGTACCCATTCAGCTTTTACAGTTGTTTCAATAAAGCTGTTAAGGGAGATGATGGGTTTTGGCGCATTCGCGGATTGGAAAATAAGATACCAATGATGTTTTCTATCAAAGCAATTAAAGAATAACTTATTAGCAGGACCGAAAATCACATACAGGAAGTTGTAACGTACTATGAGGATACAGGGCTAGACTACCGTCACTGGAGCCGCGAACTCAATATGCACTTCGGTTATTACAAGTTCGGGATGAATCCTTTCAAACGCGAGCCGATGCTTGATGAAATGAATAAAAAAGTTTTTGAGAACCTGAAGTTAACTGATGATGACTTAGTTGTATATGACTTAGGATGCGGACTTGCTGCGCCGATAAGAACATTCGCAAAGATGTACCCCGAAAAAAAGGTAAAAGGCATCACTATTGTTGAGTGGCAGATACATGAGGCTGAAAGGATGAACAATGAGGCAGGAATCGATGGGAATATTGAAATTACGCTGGGAGATTATACAAAGCTTACATACGCAGATAACTCAGCCGACGCTGTGTACGCGCTTGAAAGCTGTTGCCACACCGAGGGTCTTGATAAAGCTGCGTTTGTAGAAGAAATGATGCGCGTTCTAAAACCCGGGAAACGATTTGTGGTAGTTGACGGTTTCTTAAAGAGAGAACCTAAGTTATTTGGCCCTATATTGTGGTATTGCTATAATTCAATTATCAAAGGATGGGCGCTGCCATCGTTCCCGCTTGTCGGGATGTTTACAGAAAAGATCAAAAATTGCGGCGGAGATAACATTGAAGTCAAAGATCTTTCATTCCGTATAGCGCCCACAGCGCTGCATGCGCCGTTTGCGGTAATTCATTTTTTTATAAAGAAAATGATCCAGGGCGAAAAGCTGAACGCCGTAAGGCTGGGGCATTTGAAATCATGCTTTCTGGGGCTGGCGCTTGGTATGTATCGAAGAAGTTTTTCATATTGTATGGTTACAGGAGTTAAGA
>CAZMRG010000009.1:17692-50150 GCA_964568655.1 uncultured Ignavibacteriales bacterium
ATCATGCCCGGAGACTCAAAGGAAAAAAGCGATATACTGGAGAAACTCAGATTAAGTATTATCGAAAACGGTTTCGTTAGATTTACGCTTGGTAAATACAGAGGGAAAGAAGAGGAGCTTGAAAACCTATATGTTGAACCTGTTATGATACAGGATGAAGTGATGTATTCTTTCAGGTATAAGTATAAGACAAAAGATATTTTCAAGAATCACGATTTCGAAATTTCGAAAGGGATAATAGATGACCATCTTGGAAAAGATTTCCTTTACGGCGCGCTTTATACCACAAGCAATGACACGATCATAGAATACAACAAGAAACGCGAGCCGCGCATGTACTCAAGGAAGCCGACGTTTACAAGGGTCCAAATCACGGGGCAAAACAAAATAAAACCGCGGTTTATCAGTAACAGGTCGAAGTACATGGAATTACTTGGGATCACAAATCACAAGGGCGAGGTAAAGAACGACAAGTATTACAAGTTCAGGCAAATTGATAAGTTTATTGAAATAGTTGATTCGTTATACAGAGATTCGCATATTGAATCAAAAGAAAATATAAGTATAATAGATTTTGGCTCGGGCAAGAGTTACCTGACCTTTGCGATCTACGATTATTTCAGGAACAAGCTCGATAAAGATGTAACCGTAACCGGAATTGAACTGCGAAATGAGCTTGTTGAGCTTTCAAACAAAATTGCTGAAGATTGCGGTTTTGAAGGCTTAACTTTTACTAGCGGAACTATAACAAGTTACCCGGCCGAAAAAGCGGATATAGTTGTAGCGCTTCATGCCTGCGATACTGCGACGGATGATGCAATCGCAAAGGCTATTGAATCTGAAGCAGAAATCATTATTTTGGCGCCATGCTGCCAGAAATATGTGCGGAACAGGATCAAAGTTCCGGAGAATCTGAAGAGCATTTTTCATCACGGGATTATTGAAGAGCATGTTTCATCATTTATAACAGATGGACTTAGAGCGCTGGAGCTTGAATCAGCAGGGTATAAAACCAAGGTATTCGAGTTTATTGCTCAGGAGCATACGAGCAAGAACATCATGATAACTGCGGTCAAAACCAAAGCCGATGAGAATGTAAAAATGATCAAACAAATGGAGATTGAAAACATAAAGTCCGAATTCGGATTAGAAGATTTTTATTTAGATAAAATTATAACATGATAAAACTAAACATTGAAAAAATTTTCGATTTCGTTTCAAAAGACGAAGTCTATTCGCTTGACGCAAAAGTGAGACAGTGTGAAGACATGCTGTATAATAAGTCCGGCAAGGGAAGCGATTATCTAGGGTGGATAAACCTTCCGTCAGAGATCGACAAAAATGAGATCGGGAAAATTGAGGCGTGTGCGAAAAAGCTAGCGTCGCTCTCGGAGCTAATTATTGTAATCGGCATAGGAGGGTCATATCTTGGCGCAAGAGCGGTTATAGATGCGCTCAGCAGCAATTTTAATGCATTACTGGGCAGAACCAAGAGAGGCTTTCCTCTGGTTATTTATGCGGGTAATAGTTTAGGCGAGGATTATCATGCCGAGTTACTTGAAATATTGGATGAGAAAGATTATTCGGTGATCGTTATTTCCAAATCCGGTACAACAACCGAGCCTGCTGTTGCATTCAGATTATTAAAAGATCATTTAGAAAAAAAATACGGGAAAGAAAATTCCAAAAGAAGAATTGCGGCGGTTACTGACCGCTCAAAAGGCGCGCTGAAGAAGCTGGCGGATGCTGAAGGTTATGAGACGTTTGTAATTCCGGATGATATTGGCGGCAGGTATTCAGTTCTCACACCTGTTGGGCTACTTCCGATTGCAGCGGCGGGATTTGATGTTAACAAGCTCATTGGAGGCGCACGCGAAATGGAAGAATTTACGGCATCAAATAAAGGGCTGGATAACAATCCATCGAATCTATATGCAGCTGCCAGAAACACGCTGCATCAAAAAGGAAAGGCTATTGAAATACTTGTCAGCTTCACTCCGAACCTAAGCTATTTTATTGAATGGTGGAAACAATTATTCGGCGAAAGCGAAGGCAAAGATAATAAAGGAATTTTCCCGGCGGGAGTGGGTTTCACAACCGACCTGCATTCAATGGGGCAGTGGATCCAGGAAGGAACGAGAAATATATTCGAAACGGTGATAAACGTTGAAAGTCCGAATCACACGCTTTCGATTGAAACAGATACAGCGAATCTTGATGAACTGAACTACATAGCGGGCAAACGGCTTGGCGAAGTGAATAAAATGGCAGAGATTGGCACAATGCTTGCCCATGTTGAAGGCGGAGTTCCGAATATTTCGGTTTCAATTCCGCGCGTTGACGAACAAAATCTCGGGCAGCTCATTTATTTCTTCGAGAAGGCATGCGGAGTGAGCGGTTACCTGCTGGGCGTTAACCCGTTTGATCAGCCGGGCGTTGAGGCATACAAGAAAAATATGTTCGCATTGCTCGGCAAACCCGGATTCGAAAAGATGACGGAAGATATCAGGAAGAAATTATAAAGGCCGATGGCAGGCGCCCTGCAAAACGAAAGAGGATTTTTCAAGTTTCGATATCCTTCTGCTTTACAGATTGTGTTTGTTTCAGCAATCTGGTTATTTATTATAATATCGTCTGTAATTCTGCAATCAAACTTCATTATAAATCCAACCATATTGACTTTGTTTTCATTTGGCCTGGCGGCTGTTGCAGCTGTTATTACCATTATGGTATTCAGGCGCCCAAAGGGAGCAGAGCGGAAATTCATTACATCAGTTGAGAATTTAAAGGGGTCGTTTGAATACCAGAAGATATGGGCGCTATATATCGGATTATTCTCAGGTGCATTCATTATAGGAACGTTAATTAACGGTTATTTTATTGCGTCCTTGCCTGCGGCGGCCCTGTTTGCGCTGAATTTGGCAGCGGCCAGGTCCGTCCACAGAGGCATCAGGATAGATAATAGCGGAAATCTGTATTTTGTGAAACTGAACAACGAGTTACTAATCGATTTTACAAAGGCGAAAGAAGTTGAATTCTCATTTATCTACTCAGAAAGAAGATACGAATTAACGATACGGTTTGTTAAACAGGCTGATGTTGGTTTGCCTTCAAAGATAAAAATAAAGGCATCAAGCTTAGTTTCTGTTGAACAATCAACCCATCTTGACGCCAGGCTGCTTGGAAGTTTTGTCAAGGATAAGTGTTCAAATCTGGGATTTGAGATAAAAGACGGAAACGTGGAATATGATTATTCCGAATGGAAGGCTACCAGGAAAAAAACAGCGGGAACCTTTCTTTAAAAAAGAAATTATTATTATATTAAAGGTTAATAATTATAATAAATCAATTTCAGCCATGAAAACATTAATTTTAATAGTTTTACTTGTTTCTGTGAATGCGCTTTATGCTCAGAACATGCATTCATGCTGCGACGAAACTTCGGCCCCGACAAAAATGGCCCTATTTGCCGATGATAAAAATTTCAGGGACGCTCATCCCTCGCCGGTTCCGTTTATTCTTCTTGACGGAAAAGGGAAGATGATAACTTTTAACACAAGCGATGGTAAAAGCGCCAACGGCTACGAAGTTAAAGCGGATAACGCGACTACCAAGTGGCTTCTTGTATTCCACGAGTGGTGGGGGCTAAACGATTACATCAAACAGGAATCAGAGGAATGGTGTACTAAGCTTGGCGTGAACGTGCTGGCTATTGATCTGTACGACGGCAAAGTAGCAACCACGCCGGAGGACGCTGGGAAATTCATGAAAGGCGTAGATAACTCGCGGGCTTTTAACATTATTAAAGGCGCTATTGATTATGCCGGGAGCGGCGCATCGTTTGCAACAATAGGATGGTGTTATGGCGGAGGATGGTCGCTGCAGGCCGCTATTACGCTTGAGGATAAATGTAAAGCGTGCGTTATGTATTACGGCATGCCTGAGGATAATATGGACCGTCTGGCAAAGCTGCAAGCGCCGGTGCTTGGCTTGTTCGGGAAACAGGATGGTTATATTACGCCTGAGATAGTCGGCAAATTTCAGGATAATATGAAGAGCTTGGGTAAATCGATAAGCGTGAAGGAATATGACGCGGCGCACGGGTTTGCGAATCCCAGTAATCCGAAACATGATCCTGACGCCACAAAAGACGCTAAGGAAATGACTTTTAATTTTTATAACGATAATTTTAAATAAGTAAATGGATCTTTTTATAGATAAAAAGAAAGTTCCGAACAACAGGCTGTGGAAATGGAATGAAAATGAAATCGGCTATGAAGGAGTTTGCACTAACGACGGTATGCTGAAATGGTTTACATTCCGCAATGCGCATAATGCGCCTATGCTTGCGGCTGAGCAATCATTTGAAGCCTACATAAAAGACGGACCAATGAAAGAAAGCATACCAGCGGATATTATGCTTGATATTTATGATGTGATAATGAATGCAACCCAGACAGACAATTTGTATTAAACAAAACAGAATAATTAGTTTTTTACGAACCCCGGTTTTAGAGCCGGGGTTTTTAATTTTTCATTTATAAACTTCATAAGTTTTATTAGTATTGTAAATGGATAAACCTGAAAAACTTCGTGTAGATAAATATCTCTGGTGTATAAGGGCGTTTAAGTCGAGGACGCTTGCTACTGAAGCATGTGATGGCGGTAAAGTGAAAATTAATAATGAAAGGATAAAGCCCTCTCACCCGGTTAAGATTGGAGAGATTATAACTGTGCAGCAGGGATATGTGAAGAGGTCGTTCAAGGTTATAGATCTACTTCAAAAGCGGGTATCCGCTAAGCTTGTAATTAAATATGCGCTCGATGTTACGCCAAAGGAAGAACTGGATAAAGCCCTAGTGGGGAAGTTCGTCTCATACCAAAGTAAATTTGGCGAGACAGGACGCCCTACAAAAAAGGACCGAAGGCTGCTTCAAAAATTCAGGGGAAAATAGCAGGATTAAGATTTGAGAATTAAGAATTGCGAATTATAAACTAAATCAACCCAAAAGACAAAAAGAACCCAATAAAGACATAATAGCAAAAGAATTATAAGAATTAAAAACCCGAAGCGTTATCACAATATATCTATCTTTAAGCCCTCTTTTCCATTTTTACCTAATCTATTTATCCCTAATTTTATGGACTCAATATTAATCAAAGGAAGGCAATAACATGTTATCAAAGAATCTCAACGAAGCGTTAAACAACCAGATGAACAGCGAGTTTTATTCGGAATATGAATATATCTCGATGGCTGCATATTTTCATTCTGTAGATCTTGACGGGATGGCGAATTATTTCCATGTACAGGCAAAGGAAGAGCATTTTCATGCAATGAAGATCTATACTTTTATTTTGAATAAAGGCGGCAAGGTTGTTTTAAAGGCCATTAAGGCGCCGACAGTAGATTTTAAATCGGCCATTGAAGTTTTTGAAAGCGCTCTCGAACATGAAATATCGGTTACAAAGTCGATCAATGATTTAATGGACGTTGCTATTAAAGAAAACGACCATGCTGTAAACAGTTTCCTGAAATGGTATGTTGATGAGCAGGTAGAGGAAGAATCATCCGCTACCAAAGCGCTCGGCAAGGTTAAGCTGGTTGCGGGCAAAGGCGAAGGCATGCTATTCCTTGATCAGGAGTTTACTAAGAGAGCTTTTATTGAACCGAAAGCGGAATAAGGTTACGGGTTACAGGTTACAAGTTTCAGGTTGCAAATAAAAAGAAAGTAAATAGAAAAGGCTTAAACGAAGAAAATATTCGAATCGGGCTTACATCAAAATAGCAAAAATTATATTGAGGATTGTTATTACGGCAAGTCCCGATATAGCAAGTTTCTTAGTACGTTTATCGGCAAGCACATATATATAAAGTGATTTTAAAATGTTGTTGGATATGATCGCCTGAAGCGCCGCCTTTCCGACTGCGTCAATTCCAATCGTATATTTACCCTGAAATAAATTCAGCAGGAACGGGTCAATATCGGTAAAGCCAACAAGGTATGAGAGAACATTCAGGCCCAGCCCGCCATATTGCTGTATTGTATAGTGAGTAATGAAGCTAAAGAATACAAACAAGACGGCGAAAACGGCGGCAATCTTAAGTTCAAGCGGGTTAGTGTCTTCATTTTCAACAGCTTCCGGCACATGATCTTTCGGATGTTTGAAGAAATAAATGACAGCTCCGGCGGCCAGTGATGCGACTATCAGCGCCCCTAAATACGGTAAAAGTTTTTGCGCCAGCGCCATATTGAATATGAGCATTAAGATGAGTATCCTCAGATACATCATTGCCGTTGCTCCCACAATTGAAGCGGCGAATATATTTGTACCTGAGTCAGTTTCTTTGCTTCTCCTGCCAAGAATCACAGTGAGCGCGGTGCTGCTGTACAGGCCTCCCAGAATTCCTGAAACGAGCGCTCCCGATTTATGAAAAATATATTTTTGCAGAAGGTAACCGACATAAGAGATTGCTGATACAATAACAATTGTAAACCAAATATCGTAAGGCGATATACCTATTATGGGTATTGGAGGATCTTTGGGCACTATCGGCAGAACCACGCCGGCAATAATTAAAAATTTCGCAAGCGTAGTGAACTCGTTAATATTGATTCGCTTTGAGATCCTTATAAAATAACTCTTGCGCTCTGTAAGTATCAGCACAGACACTGCGATCAGGATTGTAAGCCATCTCGGCTGTGTTATAACAACAGGCCCGAGTGAATATGTAATGAACGCCGCAATAATGCTTGTGAGCCCGAAGGATTTTGTGAGCTGTATCTTGTTGAAGTAATAAATGCCCAGCAGTATTACCAGAACCAGCGCGCCTGCCGTAAAAGGTACCATACCTTTTTCGTCGAGCAAGAATAAAATAAAACCAAGTATGCCAATAAATGTAAAAGTTCTGTCGGTGCCGAATGCGGGAGCTAGTGTATTATCTTCTTTCTCGCCCAGTTTCCTTTGCTCTAAACCAATCAGCAGCGAAAGAAGCAGCGTGATAACAAAATTTAATAAGATATCGGGTATGTTTTCAAATGCTGTCATAACCTTCTTAAAAATAAGTTATTTAGAAGAAGTAAACAATTCATTACTTAAGCGCCTTATTTTTGGGTTCAAACATTGAATAAGTATGGTTAATTTAGGAAAACTTATGGTAAAAAAATGAAATCTAAAGTTACTAATTATATCAAAATTTTCTGCGCATTGGGCTTATTAGCTTTTTCAAATACTGCTTTTGCACAAGGGTGGGTATCGCAGTACACGTTCAGTCCGGCGCAATCGCTTCAAGCGATCCGTTTTTATGACGCCAATACCGGATATACTACCGCGCCTGTTTATGGCGGCTCGATGTTGGAAATTCATAAGACCACAAATGGGGGCGTATCATGGACAGACCAGAATGCAGGTTACACCGGCGAGAGATTTATGGCCATCTGGATAGTTCATCCTGATACTGTTTATATCAGCGGCAATGACGGGCACATTCTTAAAACCGTTAACGGCGGAAACAATTGGGTAACGCTAAATTCGGGAGATACAGCTCAGCTTTGGGGATTGCAGTTTGTTAATTCATTCACCGGGTACGCTGCTGGCGCATATGGACATATTCTGAAAACAACTGATGCAGGCGCTACATGGGTCCAGCAGGTATCAGGGGTGCAAAATTTATTTTCATGCGTTTGTTTCAGGAATGAAAATACCGGTTATATTTCGGGTTCGGTTATAATTGAAAAAACTACTAACGCCGGCGCTTCATGGAACCCGCTTACAATTTCGCTCGTGAATTTTGAAGATGTAAACCAATTACAGTTTATTGACGACCAGACAGGATACGGGGTTACAAGCGCATATAGATTCATCAAAACCACAAATGCAGGCACAAGCTGGACGGCTAATGTGATAGGACCAAGCCAAACGCTTATGGCTGAATATTTTTTAGACGCCAATACCGGGTATGCGTGCGGTTGGAACGGCACAATATTAAGAACTACCGATGCCGGTTCAACCTGGAGCCAGCAGACATCTCCGGTAACGGATATACTTACGGGAGTTTGGTTCACAACCGCCAATACAGGTTACATTGCAACATGGTTTGGACATGTGCTCCATACTACAAACGGCGGCGTTACTTTTGTTGAACCGATAAGCGGCTCAGTTCCCCAAAGCTATAGCCTTAAACAGAATTATCCCAATCCGTTTAATCCGGCGACGAATATTGAATTTGATGTTCCGCAGGATGTGAAACAGATTTCGTCCAATGTGAAACTGGTAGTTTATGATATTATAGGTAATGAGGTTACAACGCTTGTAAATGATAAGCTGAATCCGGGGTCGTACCGCGTTTCATGGAATGCGGCGAATTATTCAAGCGGGATTTATTTGTACAAGCTTACGGCAGGGGATTATCGCGAGACGAAGAGAATGATACTGGTGAAATAGTATAGAAGTTTAACTATTTAATCCTTTTACAACTCAACTAAACTGAGTAAATTAGAAAAAATTGATCCCAGCATGCGCGGGGATGGAATACTATGCATACATTCACAATTTCAGGAAATATAGTTGATGTATTGAAAAGGGAAATATTTCCCGGGTCAATTACAGTCACAGATTCAACAATCGAAAAGATCGAGCGATCGGATGAATTATTTGAGACCCTTATCATGCCCGGATTTGTTGACGCGCACGTGCATGTTGAAAGCTCAATGCTTGTCCCGTCAGAATTCGCGCGTCTGGCTGTGACGCACGGCGCCGTGGCAACTGTTTCAGATCCGCATGAAATTGCTAATGTGCTGGGAATGGCGGGCATAAGGTACATGATTGAAAACGGGAAGAAAGTCCCGTTTAAATTTTATTTCGGCGCGTCTTCATGCGTGCCGGCTACGACTTTTGAGACCGCGGGCGCTGAGATAACAGCTGATGATATCCGCGAGCTTTTCGAAAAGGACGGGCTGAAATACTTAAGCGAAATGATGAACTACCCGGGCGTTTTGTTTAATGACCCAATGGTGACGGAAAAAATAAGGATTGCTCAAGGGCTGGGAAGGCCCGTTGACGGGCATGCGCCGGGACTCCGCGGCAAAGATTCGGAGACATACATAAAAGCAGGAATATCAACAGACCATGAGTGTTTCACGCTTGATGAAGCGCTTGATAAACTGAAATGCGGAATGAAAATACTTATCCGCGAAGGCTCTGCCGCTAAAAACTATGAAGCTCTTCATACGCTCATCAAGGATTTTAATAATATGGTTATGTTTTGCAGCGATGATAAGCATCCCAATGATTTGGTTATGGGGCATATCAATCAGCTTGTAACGCGTTCAGTTGCGCTTGGATATGATTTTTTTGATGTGCTCCAGGTTGCATGCGTGAATCCCGTTAAACATTATGGACTTAATGTAGGTCTGCTTCAAGCAGGCGACCCGGCAGATTTTATTGTTGTGAACAACCTTAAGGATTTTGACATAATGCAAACTTATATCGACGGGAACATTGCGGCAGTTAGCGGGAAATCGCTGATTCTTAAAGTTGAATCAGAAATAATAAATAATTTTAATACGTCAAAAAAGAAGCCTGAAGATTTCAGATTTAACGTTGACGGAAAAGTCGCTCAAATCCGCGTTATAGAAGCGCTTGAAGGGCAGCTTATTACAAACGAGCTTCGTCTTCCCGCTAAGATTGAAAACGGCAACATTGTTTCGGATATTGACAGTGATGTGCTTAAGCTTGCTGTAATTGAGCGTTATACAAACGGCAAGCCTGCTATTGGATTTATAAAAAACTTTGGACTCAAAAAAGGCGCCATCGCTTCATGCGTTGCGCATGACTCGCATAACATAATAGCAGTTGGCGTTACTGATGAAGACATATGTAACGCAGTAAACGCGATAATTGATTCAAAGGGCGGGATATCTGTTTCTGTTGACGGAAATACTGAAACGCTGGCGCTGCCGGTGGCGGGAATTATGTCAAATGAAGACGGGTACTCGGTTGCGGATAAATATACGTTCATCGATAAGAAGGCAAAAGAGCTTGGGACTACGTTGCACGCTCCGTTCATGACGCTTTCGTTTATGGCGCTGCTTGTGATACCTCAGCTTAAGCTAAGCGATAAAGGGCTGTTTGATGGGAAGGTGTTTAAGTTTACGGATTTAGTTGTGTTATAGTTGTTTTTTAGCGCCCCAATCTGTCCGCTTGGCTTGGGACACAGAATAGATGATTTTTTATCTTTTGACCCGTAGGGGTTATATGTTTGTAGAATAAAAAGCGCTAACAATAAAGCCCCGCAGGGGCGACATATTAAGAATTTCTTCCTATTTTTTGGTTACGCTTCATTCAGTCGATTTCTTAACGCCAATTTTAAGAGGACAATTATAAAAGAATATTTGGAAGTCGGTAAAGAATCGGACAATCGATAGAAATGGAAAAGAAAGATTTTATTATACGTAAATTTGAAGAGGGTGATTCATACGAAGAATTGACCGATCTACTGCACCGCGCATATAAGAAGCTGGCAGATATGGGATTAAAATTTGTAGCGACTTATCAGAACGCTGAGACAACAAAGAAGAATCTTGAAAGAGGGAATTGTTACCTCGCTATCAGAGATGGTAAAATGACAGGCGCTATACTTTATTATCATAGCATGTGGAAGGATGCTCCGCCTTTTTATAAGAAGGAAACGGTAGGGGTGTTCGGAAAATTTGCGGTCGAACCGGAATTGCAGGGAACCGGCATCGGACGAAGTCTGCTGAGCTTTGTCGAAGAATGCGCACGAAAGGACGGAAAAAAGGAATTGGCTTTGGATACTTCCGAGAAGGCTTTGCACCTGGTTGAATACTATAAAAAGAAGGGTTACAAATTCGCCCAATACTGGCAGTGGAGCGCTACAAATTACAGAAGTATTATTATGGCGAAAACTCTTTAAATTATTTACATAAACATAATCTTCATCAGAAAATGTACACTCCAAAACACTTTGAAGAAAAAGACAGGACCGAGCTTGTAAAATTTATGCGTGAGCATAATTTTGCGGCGCTTATTAATTATTCAAAGAAAAACCGTGGGCTACGCATTTACCGTTTATTATAATTGAGCATGATTCAAATATTATTTTAAAAGCGCACATGGCGAAAGCAAATCCGCAATGGGCGAATTTTGACAAAGACGGGGAAGTATTGGTTATCTTTCAGGAGCCGCATTCATATATATCGCCAAAACTATACGAAGATAAAGCGAGCGTACCAACCTGGAATTATATAGCGGTTCATGCTTACGGCGTTCCGAAAATATTACCGTCTTTGGAGGAGCGAATCAGCATGCTGGAGCTTTCATTCGAACATTTTGACGCCTCATTTGTTGAACAATGGAAAGGGCTTCCGGATGATTATCGCGGCAGGCTTCTGGAAGGTATAGTCGCATTTGAGATAGTTATCACTAATTTAGAAGGCAAATTCAAGCTAAGCCAAAACCGGACAGAGGGAGACAGGCAAAGAATTATTGAAGCCCTTGGCAGTTCATCAGACGAGGCCAAAAAAGGCATATCAAAATACATGAAAGAACGAACCACCAAAAACCTTAAAAACCGTTGATTTAAGCGCTTTTTTCTACCAGTTTTCGGGTATTCCCAACCACCTTTATTAATACTATTTTAGGTTCCATAAAACACAACAATTTATTTAGTTATAAAATAATAAAAGTCAGCAATATACGAAATTATGCCGGAGTATTTATATATGACTAATTCAAAAAACAAATTCAAGGCGGCTATGTCGTCCACAAATAAAGCGGTATTATCTGTGGCAAAATCGATTCTGGATGAAGCCGGTATTAATTTCACGTTGGCAAATACCAACGGCTATTCTGATATAATGGTATTAGAAGACGATTTATTTAAAGCGCGTAATTTACTTCACGAGCTTGAAGAATTAGATTTCGAAAGCAATGATTAAGTTTCCTCTGTTTTAAAAAACATAGTTTCAAGTCCCTCCGTAAAAAAATAATTCAAAATTATTCCATTATTTTTCAATTTTTAAGTTACTTTTAATATGAAAAAGATATTAGTATTAGGCGGAACAGGTTTCGTCGGAAGGATACTTACCGAAAATTTACTTAAGACAGATAATTCAGTTACATTATTTAACCGCGGCAAAAGAAATCCGGATATATTTCCCAATGTGAGGAAAATAACCGGCGACAGGCTGACGGATGATATTACCAAAATCGCAAACGAACAGTGGGATACCGTGATAGATTTCAGCTGTATGATGCCTGATAATCTTGAGAAGATAGTAGGTTTGCTAAAAGGGAAAGCAGGAAGATATATTTTTGTATCAACAGTGAGCGTTTACCCGATGGATGATCCTGGTTTCTGGAAATCACCTGTTAAGGAAGATGACGGGACTCTGGATTGCACTCCCGAACAAAGGAAAGATCCCGACGTCATGGCGACATATGGTCAAAAGAAAGCTGAATGTGAGAGAATACTTACAGCAAACGATTGGCTCGATTCGATTATTTTCCGCCCTGGTTTGATCTATGGCAGGTATGACTATACCGACCGTTTCTATTATTGGCTTTATAAAGTTGAAAAACAGGATAGAGTTTTGATGCCGGATGAAGGGAAAGACAAATTTACCAATACATATTCCGAGGATTTTGCGCAGCTTATTCAAAAAGCTATTGATGTAGAAAAGCATAATAAGATATACAATGCTGTAACCCATAAACCGGTATCAATTAAGGATTATCTGGACGCTTCATGTAAATTGCTTGATAAGAGCCCTAAGTTTATTAATGCTTCTTTGAAATTTCTTGAAGAGAACGAAGTTGGCGCTTGGAGCGACCTGCCCGTTTGGCTTGGCGGTATGGATCTGGTTGTTGATTTCAGCAGGGCCCTGAAGGATTTCCCGGTTTCATTCCATAGTTTTGAGGATAGCCTTAAGGGATGTATCGAGTATTATTCATCACTTGGCTGGCCGGAACCAAAAACAGGCATGCCTGTTGACAGGGAGACAGCGCTGATGGAGAAATTGGCAACGGAATAAAAAATTATCAAGTTGTATTTCACATCAAACCTGTCAGGTTTTTTATTAAATAGTTAAGGTTATTAAGTGTATAGCCTGCCATTAATTAACCAATAAAGCATAATTCGAGGGTATATGTATTGCAGCTGATGTCTCAAAGCTGCGCGTTTAATCACCCCAGTATTTCGCAACCTAAAGGTTGCGGCTACCGAAACATCCCGGCTAATTTGTATTTACGATTGACTTTTAATACTTTGTTTACTAACTTTGTAGTACAAAGTACTTTCTAACTAAAAAAGAAGTTATGGACAGCAACAGGGAACACTTAAATAATCTCAGCGAAATACGACAGCTGATGGAACGCTCTTCAAGCTTCCTTTCGCTAAGCGGACTTTCAGGCATCAGCGCGGGGGTAATAGGGATAATTACAACGGTAATACTGGATTACAAATTGGGAGCTTTTCTCAGTTACCAAAAGGATGTTTCTCTCACGGCTGAAAGAAGAACGGGATTTATTATCTTTTGCGTTATACTGTTTGCAGTCGTTCTTGCTGTAACATTTGGCTCCGCAATTTATTTCACAACGCGCAAAGCTAAGAAGAAGGGGCTGCCTGTTTGGGGACCAGCCGCTAAGAACCTGACCCTTAACCTGTTTATACCGCTGATAGCCGGCGGAATATTCTGTATAATCCTCGTTTATAATTACTTCGATTTCTTAGTGCTGCCTTCAATGTTGGTGTTTTACGGGTTGGCTTTGATCAATGCGGGCAAGTTTACATTTGGCGAGCTCAAATGGCTTGGAATTACCGAGGTTCTTATTGGCCTCGTCGCTTTGCTTCTGCTTGATAACGTTCTTTGGTTTTGGGGATTAGGTTTCGGAGTGATGAATATTGTTTACGGCGCAGTGATGTATTTAAGGCATGAGAGATGAAGGATATTCTCGAAAATATTAACAAGCTCTTTGAGAGTAAAGTGCGGCTCGGGATAATGTCGGTGCTTGTTGTGAATGACAGTCTTGATTTTAATTCGCTTAAGGAAATGCTGGACGTTACCGACGGTAATTTAGCCAGCCATATGACCGCGCTCGAAAAAAATAAATATGTAAAAGTAAATAAAACATTTATCGGCAAAAAACCGAATACATCTTATTCGGCTACTGCAAAAGGAAGGAAGGCATTTAGCGAACATTTAGACGCTTTGGAACAATTAATCCGCAAATCGCTTTGAAAGGGCGTAAAAATGTTTAATAAACTGAATAAGCCGCTTACCGCGCTTGTAATTCTGCTGGGGGTTTACAATTTTTTCTTTTGGAATGAAAAGCTTGGGGCGAATATTGCGCTCTTTTCAATACTACTAGCCGTAACTATAATTTTATTGAATCCGGGTTCTTTGAAATCGCGTAAGACATTAATTACGATATGCGCGGTCATATATTGCTGCCTAATGACGCTGCTGAACAATTCTGCTTTCAGCAAGTTTACTTTAATTACCGGACTAATGGTTTTTGCAGGATACGCACACCAGCCTGAATCAAAATCATTGTTTGCCTCATTCTTTACTTACATATCGACATATTTTATGATCCCGGTAACAATACTAGAAGGTTTCATAAAGACAAAGCAAAAAAATAAAGTACTCAGAACTTTTTATACAGCAATTAAACTTGGAGTTATTCCCATACTGGTGTTTTTTGTTTTTTACACAATGTACGCGGCGGCCAGTCCGAAGTTTAGTTTCTATTCCGATGATATACTTCAGCATATAAAAGATTTTCTTTATAATGTATTCAAAGATTACCCGGCGCTTAGGTTTGCATTTTTGTTTTTGGGATTTATACTTCTCTCAGGAGTATTGTATAATAAAAATATAGGTTTCTTTAAGAGATATGACCTGCTTTTCAGAGAAAAAATATTGCGCGATAAAACCAATAAGCTGGTTTGGCTTAATACCGGCAAACGGTATATCTCATCTCTAAGAATTTTTAAACCGGGAATGAATTCTCTTTTGACAGAATACAAAATTGGAGTCATTTTATTGATCCTGATGAACCTGCTTATATTGGGACTGAACATTGTTGATATTGAGTTCCTATGGCTGAATTTTGACCCATCCGAGATTACCGGTTTAGCAAGTTATGTACACCAGGGCACGTATATGCTTATTTTCAGCATAATCCTTTCGATGGTAATACTTCTTTTCTACTTCCGCGGAAACCTTAATTTTTACCGGAAAAACAGAATATTGAAAATCCTTTCGCTTTCATGGATTTGCCAGAATGTATTTATGGCTCTTTCGGTTGCATTAAGAGATTATTACTATGTCATTTATATCCATGCAATATCTTATAAAAGGATTGGAGTATTAGTGTATCTTTTACTTACTCTAGTGGGTTTGGTTACAATGATTTTGAAAATAACTCAGAAACGCTCGACTTATAATATTTTGAAGATCAATTCATGGGCAGTGTTTATTGTATTTCTGCTTATGAGTTCATTCAACTGGGATATGGTTATTGCTGAATACAACATTGCTAATCCGAACAGAAGCACAGTGGATATATCATATATCCTAAGCCTTGGAGATGATGTGCTGCCGCTGGTGGATAAGAACAGAGACCTACTTAATAATAAGACCGAAATGCAGCGTTGGAGTCCAACTGAACAATTTAACAATAAGAAACTGCGATTCATGAATGAACAGGAAAGTTACTCTTGGTTATCGTGGAATTTACCAGACAGAATGGTATATAAATATTTTAAGAATTCAGGAAATACAAATAACTACCAGGGAGTTAATAATGAAAATTAAAATTCTTTATTTATTTTTTGCAATTACTCTTTTCAGTTCCTGTTCAAAAGAAGATAAGGTTATAAGTTTAAAAGAAAATATTCATCACGATGATTTTGAGTACTCTGTGCAAAGCGTTGAAAAGTCTGATTCGATTGCCGCTGTTAAGGCAAAAGGTACGTTTTACATAGTTACATTCCGTGTTGAAAACAAGGCGAAGCGGGTTAATCATGAGTGGGAAAACAGTATTGCCTATATAGTTGATAAAGACGGGAAGGAATATGAAAACTCAAATGAGCTGCAAAACGATCTTGCTAAAATAAAATTATTTGTCCCGAAGGTAAAACACAATACCCCGGCTGGTGAAACCGAATCAGCGCTGCTTGTATTTGACATACCCAATGATGTGAAAGAGCCTTTTTTGAAAGTCCGCGGCAGTTTCCTAATGGGCGATATGTTTGACGGCAACCGGTTTAAAAATACAAAAGTAAAATTATTCTGATAGTATCAGTTCAGTTTGCTGTCCAGAAAGTACGGGAGCATTTTTCTCCAAGAAGGCCAGTCATGCGGAATATCGTATCCCCACACATCAAGCTCATGATTAATCCCTTTGGAATTTAATACATTTGAAAGATTTTTAGATGCCTCAGGATTTTCATAGCTTCCCTGTCCCGTAGTAATATAAATATGTTTCTTGCTTTTTATCTGGTTAAGAATATTTTCGTCGTTCAGGTTTGAAAGATAATCAACAGGCGAATTAAAGTAAACGTTGTCGTCAAAATACCCTTTTGCATAATCCTTCAGGTCATATGAACCGCTCATAGCGATTGTTCCGGCAAACAGGTCGGGCCTGCGGAAAAAAGAATTGGCAGCATGAAGCGCACCGAATGATGCGCCGGTTGTGATAATCTGAACGCCCTCGCCGCACAGGCTCTTAATGAATGGAACTATTTCATTTGAAACATAATTGTTAAACTGCGTGTGCCGGATCGATTTATATTCCGGGTGCACATCATCATTCAGCCAGCTCTCGCTGTTAATGCTGTTTATTGAAAACGCTCTTACTTTTCCGTTATTAATGAAAGGAGATATTGAATCTATTAACTGGAATCTTTCATATTCAAGATAATCTGCCGCAGCGGTCGGGAACATTAGTAATGCGTAACGGTTTCCGGTTCCATAAACTGCTGTTTCCATTTCTCTGCTGAGGTTCGGGCTCCACCACTTATGAATTTCTTTATGCATAATGATTCTTTCCGGTTTTATTTTTTTTTGCGCTGTTAATTCTATAGGTAAGGTTACAAATCTACGAAAAACAGAGGGGAGTTAAAAGCCTATATTAATGTTAGAATTAAGTTAAAATGTTATGAACGTTTTATATCAATTTTGATTTGCAGGCGCCAAAGTGATTTAAATGAGCAATGAAAACCATGAGAATTCTGTTAAAACTGTGGATTTTGGATGAGTTATTCAAAAGTTGTTAAAGCCTTGTTTACAGTAAACTACAATAATTAAGTCAAAAAGAGCCCGGAATTCACAGTATTTGGTATGGCAAAATCAATAACTTATCTATATTTTAAAATCAATTCCACAAAATTTAGAAATTGTTTTTTAATAACGCTTCCTCCAAAGGGAATATGGAGTAATTTGAAATGAGCAAAAAAGAGAAAACCAAAAAAGAGAAGGTTCAAAAAGGAAAAATGAGCGGTCTTCAGAAATTTGAAATAAAATACACCGAATTAGAAAACGATATGAAAAAGACAAGAAGCAAAATGCTTAAGCTTCTTTCGAAACAGGCTAAAATGGATGTTCAGGATTATACACTCAAAGACAGGGAAGGAAAAGACGTAAAGCTTTCTGAAATGTTCGGGGACAAAAAGAATTTGATCGTTGTTCATAATATGGGTAAGTCATGTTCATATTGCACGCTATGGGCGGATGGTTTCAGCGGCGTTTCATATTTCATCGAAAGAAAAACTGCTTTTGCGCTGGTATCGCCGGATGCTCCGGATGTTCAGAAAGCATTCTCGGCTGAGCGCGGCTGGAAGTTCAATATGTATTCAGGGCAGGGATCCGAATTTATAAAAGACATGGGTTATGTTACCGATACAGGGTCATATTGGCCGGGCGCGTCGGTATTTCATAAACACGGCGACGGTAAAATAACGAGAGTCACGAAGACTTATTTCGGGCCGGGCGATGATTTCTGCAGCGCATGGCATTTCTTCGATATGCTTCCCAAAAACGGTGAAGCAAAGAATCATAACGAAAATAAATAATGAATACACAACTTAATGAGCTTGCTGAACAATTTGAAGATTCAAAGCGGGTCGTGAATGAACTTGTTTCCGGAATCAGCCCCGAACAATTCAATGAACGCCCTGCAGGCGGCGGCTGGTCTATCGGCGAATGCCTTGACCACCTTAACGTAACTGATACTGATTACACTTCACAGATAGAAGGAGGTATAAATAAGGCGCTAGAGAAGAAGCTCGTCTCAAATGGTTCTTTTAAAACGGGCTGGCTTGCGAAAACATTTATTAAAAATGTTGAACCTCCGGTAAAACGCCGCTTAAAAGCTCCTGGCAAATGGACGCCTCAGTCGAATATTCCCGTGGAGAAAACCGTGAACGACTTTATTGCTTTAAAAGATAAATATATTGAGCTTTTGAAAAGATCGGATGGAGTTAATATTGGAAAAGTGAAGATCCCGTCTCCCGCTACAGATATGATAAGGTTCCCGGTTTATATTATGTTCAGAATAAATGCCGCACATCAGAGACGGCATCTATGGCAGGCTAATAACGTTAAGAACGGTTTGAAGAAGTGAAACGAATACCCGTCAGACCGCTATAAGCGGGCAGACGGTTAACTTAAGTAAAAGTAAATTAAATTCGTCAGACCATATCGTTGCGGTTTGAGTGTTATAAATTAGTCGTTTTATGAGATTTGTTGCAAACGAGATTTATCATATTTATAACAGAGGAAATAACAGGAATGAGATTTTTTTCAATAAAAAGAATTATTCTTATTTCTTAAATAAATTAAGAGATCATTTCCTGGTTCATTTTGATTTACTTGCTTATTGTTTAATGCCAAATCATTTTCATTTACTGGCTTTGAGTAAAGAATCTATAGTTAACAAGAAGGCTATTGCTTCGTTTGCATTAATCCTGAGTTCTTATAGCCAGGGAATAAATAAGCAGGAAAAAAGAACCGGTAGTATTTTTCAAAAGAAAACTAAGGCAAAATCATTGGGGACAAATATCTCATACTTAGGCGCTTGTCTTCGATACATTCATCAAAATCCATGTAAAGCCAAACTAGCAGATAAGTTTGAAGATTGGGAATTCTCCTCATTTAGGGATTATGCCGGCTTGAGAAACGATTCGTTATGTAATATTACGACTTGCTTTGAATTACTGTCTTTTGAAGATAAGAAGGAGTTTTATGAATGGTCTAATTTAGGGCTGGATGAGGATCTGATTAAGAATATTTTTTAAATAATAGCTGTCTGCCCGCAAGTCCGCCAAGCGGACTTTAGCGGTCTGACAGGGAGACAAAAATATGGCGCTTTCAACGTTTAATTTTAAAAAGTGGATTGAAGAGAACAGGCATTTGCTCAAGCCGCCGGTCGGTAATAAATGTATGGTAGACGGCGATTTGATAGTCATGGTCGTGGGCGGACCGAATGCACGCAAGGATTACCACTATGACGAAGGAGCAGAGTTCTTTTACCAGGTCGAAGGGGATATTGTCGTAAAGATAATAGAAGACGGAAAACCGCGTGATATCCATATTAAAGAAGGCGATATGTTTTACCTGCCTCCAAACGTGCCGCACTCCCCCCAAAGGCCGGCAAATACTATAGGCCTGGTTATAGAGCGGAAACGTGATGAAGGTGAGCTTGACGGCTTCCAGTGGTATTGTGAAAATTGCGGAAACAAGCTGTACGAAGAATTTTTGAAAGTGGATAATCTCGTAACCCAATTGCCGCCAATATTTGACAGATTCTGGAAAGACCAGGATAAGAGAACTTGTAAAAAGTGCGGAACAGTTATGAATCCGCCTGAAAAGAAATAGAACTATTCAAGGATATATAATGCGGCGAGCATTGATAACAGGAGCTTCTGGCGGGATAGGGCTTGAGCTTGCGAAGCTTTTCGCAAAGGATAAATACAGCCTTATTCTGGTGGCTAGAGATGATGCAAAGTTAAAAAGCATTTCGGAAGATTTCAAAAAACAATACGGTACTGAAGTAAAAGCTATCGTCAAAGATCTATCCCAACCCGGCGCAGCACATGAGCTATATGATGAGATTAATCGCGATACTATTGAAATAAACGCGCTTGTTAACAACGCAGGATTTGGCGGCAATGGTAAATTTGCTGAGACGGATCTGAATGTGGAATTGGATATGATAGTGTTAAATGATACGGCTTTGGTAACGCTTACAAAACTGTTTTTACCGGGAATGATAAATAGAAAAGCGGGAAAGATCCTGAACGTAGCTTCTACAGCTGCATTTGTACCCGGAGCTTTCATGGCTATCTATTACGCCTCCAAAGCGTTTGTGCTGTCATTTTCTGAGGCTCTCGCCAGCGAGTTAAAGGGAACAGGCGTTACGGTTACTTGTCTTTGTCCGGGACCAACATCGACAGGCTTTCAAAAAAGAGCGTCGGTTGAAAATACTAAACTGCTGAAAGCTCAGAGCGTCATGTCAGCTGAAGCTGTAGCAAAGAAAGGCTATATGGCTATGATGAAAGGCAAAGCGGTTATGATACCCGGATTAATGAACAAGCTTAGCATCCAATCCACAAGATTTGCGCCGAGATTTGTGACAACAGCGATAACGAAGTGGCTTAATAAACAGAATTAATAATTACGAATTTAAAATTACGAATTACGAACTTTTAAAAAAATCATAATGATTATATCATATGAGGGAAAATATAGTTCTTGAAAAATCATTTAAGTTTGCAACAAGAATCATTAAATTATATTTATATCTAAAGAAAGAAAAAAACGAGTACGAACTGTCAAAACAGATACTAAGAAGCGGAACATCAATAGGGTCCAATGCAGAAGAAGCAGTAGGCGGTTACTCAAGAAAAGATTTTTCCGCAAAAATGGGAATTGCGTACAGAGAGGCGAGAGAAACAAAATATTGGCTTAGACTACTTCACGAAACAGAATTCATAACGACAAAAGTTTTTGATTCATCAATGTCAGATTGCGAAGAGTTACTTAAGATTATTGGCTCTATACAGATTTCACTTAAAGGCAGACATTCGTAATTCTTAATTTTTAATTCTAAATTGAATAAGGTAGACATACACACGCATATTCTTCCCAAGAACTGGCCGGACCTGAATGAGAAATATAATACTCACGGTTTTGTCACCATTGAGCATCACAAACCATGCTGTGCCAAGATGATGATTGGCGATAAGCTGTTCCGCGAGATTGAGGATAACACATGGGATGAACGGGTCAGGATACAGGAATGTAATAACAAGGGTGTGAATATGCAGGTTCTTTCAACAGTGCCTGTTATGTTCAATTATTGGGCGAAGCCTCATGAGACTTATGACTTATCAAGATATCTTAATGATCACATTGCCGGAGTTGTAAAAGAGCATCCGGATAGATTTATCGGATTGGGGACATTACCTATGCAGGATACTAAACTTGCCATAAAAGAGCTTGAGCGGTGCATGAAATCGCTTGCCATGGCAGGGGTAGAGATTGGCACGCATATCCATGGCAGGAATCTTGACGACGAGGGCGTAATAGAAATTTTTGAAGCTGCTGAAGAATTAAGCGCAGCTGTATTTATTCATCCGTGGGATATGCTTGGCAAAGACAGGATGCCTCAATACTGGCTGCCGTGGCTGGTTGGAATGCCTGCCGAAACAGCGCTGGCGATCTGTTCGATGATATTCGGCGGCGTATTTGAAAGGCTGAAAAAGCTGCGCGTGTGTTTTGCTCATGGAGGCGGTTCATTTCCGTTTACTTTAGGAAGGATTGAGCATGGATTCAATGTCCGCCCCGACCTTGTTGCTACAAAAAACAATGTAAACCCGCGGAATTACCTTGGTAAGTTTTATCTTGATTCACTAGTGCATGACGAGCTCTCGCTTGAATTCATGATCGATTTGATTGGGGAAGATAATATCGTCATGGGCTCTGATTATCCTTTTCCGCTTGGCGAACATGAACCGGGTAAGCTGATAGAATCGATGGCTGAATTGAATAAGACCGTGAAAGAAAAACTTTTGTGGAAAAATGCATTGAACTTTTTAGGGCTGAAGGAATCAATAATAAAAAAACATCATAACGCCTGAGGCTCTGTTTTTGGCTGTTGTTCAATTTTTGTTTCGGCGCTCTTTTTGAGCGCTTTTTTCTTATATGCGTTTATCCATCTTATATTTGTAAGACCCAGAAGGGCCAGGCCAATTGCGCCCCCCAGAATGAACCACGATTGGGTCCACGCGAACAAAACCAGCATGAATACAGAATAAGTAAAAGACTGGTATTTGGATAAATTTAAACCGAATAAGTGTCCAAAGGTAGCTTTGCCGGTAAATAGGTCAGGGTTCTTATTTGCAAACCTGTAAGTCAAAATATTGTTAAGGTGTCTAATAGTAACAAATGCGTACATTGTAAAAAATGCGCCATACACGCCGTAGTACCAGGAATCTCCTAAGAGTAATGATGCAAAATAAAAATACCCGGTAAAGAGTATCACAGAAAGCAGGTGCTTGTAATCGAACATTTTGAAATTATTAACATCCTTTTGCCACCTGGGATTCAGTTCGTATTCTTCTGTGAATATATGCTGGAGATAGACATTATCCCTGAGCTTCTTGCCAAGAAGCGTCAGGTAGAAATCTGCGAACATCAGCAGCGGAATACATATAATGGATATTATTCTTCCTGTCATAAGTCTGCAAAATAATAAAATTACAGGATTTAATCCATATTTATTCTTCAACTAATACCTATAAGTTATCATTTCTATTTCTTAATTTACGCGATAAATGGAAATTACGTTTAAGTTGGGCAGCCGGGATCTCAGAATTGAAACCGGCGAGCCTTTGGATATTTCGATACCATTAGAATTTAACGGCTCCCAGCCAAATTCATATGATGCGGACCAAGCCTCATCAAAAGCTTGTGAGATTGGCGATTTTATAGGCGATACCCGCAGGGGAGGAAACTGTAATTTTGACGAACTCAGTCTTATTCCGCATTGCAACGGTACTCATACAGAGTGTGTAGGGCATATCTCTGATGAGAGGATTTCAATACATGAAACATTAATAGATGTATTGATCCCGTCCGTTTTGATAACTGTTACTCCTGAAAATGCAATGAGCGCTTCTGATAGCTACACTCCGGAGAAGAAAGAAAGTGATTTATTGATTACAAAGAATTCAATTTTAAAAGCGCTCAAAGGCGCAGATAATCATTTCTTCGAAGGATTAATTATCAGAACATTGCCGAACAGTGATTCAAAAAGATCGAGAAGATACATGGAACAGCAGCCGCCTTTTTTTTCGCTGGAAGCGATGGAATATATTTCAGAGTTAAAAGTAAAGCATTTGCTTGTTGATATCCCGTCTGTTGATAGGGCGTTTGATGAAGGGAAGTTATCAACGCATCATATATTCTGGAATGTGAGGCAGGGCTGTCATAATGTTGATAAGGCTAATCATTCAATGAATACGATCACTGAAATGATTTATGTCCAGAATGATGTTCCTGACGGCGAATATATGCTGAATCTTCAAATACCTGATTTTGTAAGCGATGCAGCCCCAAGCAGGCCGGTGATATTCAAAACATTGAAAAAAAACTAAAAGAATCTATTAAATAATCATATAATTATCAGAATGAATAAACTAATATTTCTAATCTTATTATTTTTTGCGTCCAATCTGGCATTCTCTCAATCAGGCGATACCTTAACAACCTCCAGCGGACTTAAATATATTATTACAACTAAAGGTAAAGGAAAAATGGCCATGAACGGATTGGCTGTTTCAGTCAATTACGTGGGTATGTTAACTGACGGAACGGAATTCGACAATTCATATAAAAGAGGGGAGCCGATCGAGTTCACACTGGGAGCCGGAATGGTTATAAGGGGCTGGGATGAAGGCATCGCTCTCATGAGTGTTGGCGATAAGATGAGATTGATTATTCCACCGGACCTGGCATACGGAGAAAAAGGCGCTGGAAAAGTAATCCCCCCAAACGCAACGCTTATTTTTGACGTTGAATTAATGAACGTGCACAAACCGCTTAAATCAATAATTGATACAATGCTGCAGGTTGCTGTGAATAAAAACATAGACGCCGCAATAGACCTTTATAACGATCTGAAAGACGACTATCCGAAAGATTATAATTTTAAAGAGAGCGAGCTTAATACTCTGGGTTACCAACTGCTTCAGTCGGGAATGAAGAAACAGGCGATTGAGATTTTCAAACTGAATGTTGAACAATTCCCGAAATCTTTCAATGTATACGATTCACTTGGCGAAGGGTATCTGAATGACGGCAATGTAAAACTTGCAATGAAAAATTATAAAAAATCGCTGGAGCTAAACCCGAACAACGACAACGCCAAAAAAATGATAGACCAAATGAACCAGAATAAATAAAACATGAAGAATTTACGGGAACCAATCGAAAGAATCGCTTCTATTGTTGGAACATGGAAGGGAAGGGGACTGGCAACGTTTCCCACTATCCAGACAACCGAGTACCTGGACGAAATTAAATTTGAATTTGTTGAGACCGATCTTGCCTTGTTTTTTGAACAGCGTACTTGGTATATAAAAGATAATAATAAGTCGGCGCCTTTACACTGGGAGAGCGGGTATATCTTATGCAAAGAAGAAGGTATTTATGTTTTATCGAATGCGCAGAATAACGGAAGGACGGAAGTTTTGAGCGGAAGCCTTTCAATGTTTTCGGGAAACACGTTTCATCTTGCGCTCACATCAAAAGCGATCTGTAATGATGAACGTATGCTGCGTACAAGCCGCGACATTTATGTGGACGGTGATGCGCTCAAGTATTATGTAAAAATGGCGATAAAAACCACTCCCGAATTCCAGAATCATCTCGAATCAACGCTGCTGAGAGTTAAGTAAATTATGAATCATAATTTTTCTAAATCCTATGCCGAAGCGCTTGATTCAAAGGACCCGTTAAAAGTTTACCGGGATAAGTTTTTCATACCCAAAATGAAAGACGGCAGGGATCAAATTTATTTTGCGGGAAATTCCCTGGGGCTTCAGCCAAAGATAGTTAGGGAATACGTTGAGCAGGAGTTAAAGGACTGGGAAACGCTTGCTGTTGAAGGACACATGAGCGCTAAACACCCATGGCTTCCATATCATGAATATTTAACAGACCAGACGGCGCATTTAGTAGGCGCCCTCCCTTCGGAAGTTGTGAACATGAACACGCTTTCGGTGAATCTGCATCTTATGATGGTGTCGTTCTACACCCCAACTCCCGAAAGACATAAAATTCTTGTTGAAGCAAATACATTCCCATCCGACTATTACGCAGTGCAGTCGCAAATAAAATTTCATGGGTATGATCCCGCAACATCGTTGGTAGAAATGAAACCGCGGAAAGGCGAGCAAATAATCAGAACTGAAGACATCGAAGAATTTATTGAAAAAGAAGGCGATTCAATAGCTTTAATTTTATTTGCCGGGGTAAACTACTATACCGGACAGGCATTTGAATACGAACAAATTACAAAAGCCGGGCATAAAAAGGGATGTTATGTTGGATTTGATATGGCTCACGGAGCAGGAAACATGGTTTTGGAACTGCACGGCTGGGATGTTGATTTTGCCGTATGGTGCTCGTATAAATATCTAAATGGCGGTCCCGGGGCAATTGCCGGAGCTTTTGTTCATGAGAAACACATTCATGATCAAAACCTGCCAAAATTTCTTGGGTGGTGGGGACACGATAAAGCCACAAGATTTTTAATGGAGCATAAGTACATTCCTATCCCGACAGTTGAAAGCTGGCAGTTAAGCAATCCGCCAATCTTACAGCTTGCGGCTCTAAGGGCGTCGCTTGATATGTTCGAGGAAGCGGGGATAAAAGAGCTCAGAAAGAAGAGCGAATTACTCACAGGCTATGCCGAATATCTGATAAACGAAAAGAATAACGGGACGATAGAAATAATAACTCCAAAGGAAAAAAATCAGCGGGGGTGCCAGCTATCATTAAGAACAAAAAGTAATGGCCGTGAAATACACAATATGCTGAACTCCGCCGGCGTTATATGCGATTGGCGCGAACCAGATGTGATAAGAATAGCGCCTGTTCCGTTTTATAATACATTCAGGGATGTCTGGAATGCGGTAGAAATTTTATTTAAAAATGGATAATAAAATTACAATCATAGGCGCCGGTCTGGCAGGTTCGCTGCTTTCAATTTATTTGGCAAAGCGCGGATTTGATGTAGACGTTTACGAACGCCGCCCCGATATGCGAATTCATGAAATTGGCGGGGGTCGTTCGATCAATCTTGCCCTTTCAATGCGCGGCATTCATGCATTGAAAGAAGTCGGGTTGTACGAAGAAATAAAAAGGATCGCTATACCTATGTACGGAAGAATGATTCACAGCGTGGATGGGTCTACATCACTTCAACGTTATGGTAAAGACGACTCGGAGTACATTAATGCAGTTTCGAGGGCAGAACTGAACAAAAAGCTTATGGATTTAGCTGAAGAGTATGGCAATGTAAAATTTCACTTTGAAAGCCGCTGCCTTGGTATGGATTTCAATAATGGAGTCAGCCTTTATCATAATGAAAACGACGGGAAGGGTTTCACAGTTAAGTCGGAAGTTACAATTGCCACAGACGGAGTTGCTTCACCTGTCAGAATGGAAATGCTTAAACTTCCAAGATTTGATTTTGCGCAGGATTACGAGAATTACGGCTATAAAGAGCTAACGATTCCGCCGGGCGAAAATGGCGCATTCTTAATGGAGAAAAATGCTCTGCATATCTGGCCAAGGGGTTCATTCATGCTCATTGCTTTGCCAAATCTTGACGGCAGTTATACATGCACTCTTTTCCTGGCATATGACGGGGAACATGGCGGGGATAACAGCTTTGAGCGCCTGGATAATGAAGAGAAAATTAATACGTTCTTCTCCAAATATTTCCCCGATGCGGCTAAGTTAATGCCTGAATTTGCCAAAGAATTTTTCGGTAACCCTACGGGCAACCTTATCACAATTAAGTGTTATCCATGGTGTGTTGGCGGCAAATCTGCACTATTGGGCGATTCCGCTCATGCCATTGTTCCTTTCTTCGGGCAGGGTATGAACGCCGCGTTCGAAGATTGCTCATATTTAAACGTTTTAATTGAAAAACACACTGGTGATTGGGATAAAATATTTGATGAGTACCAAAAAATCCGCAAGCCTAATGCCGATGCTATAGCAGACCTTGCGCAGGAGAATTTCGTTGAAATGCGCGACCTTGTGGCGCAGCCGCGGTTCCTGCTTAAGAAGAAAATCGAATCGGAGCTTTACAGGCGCTTTCCTCAAAAATTTATGCCCAAGTATTCGATGGTCACGTTTCATAGAATTCCATACAGGGAAGCTTTGGAAAGGGGAAGAATTCAGGAGCGCATACTGAATGGGCTTTCTGAAGGGATTAATAATGTGGATAAAGTTGATTGGGAAAAGGCCGGGAAATTAGTAAACGAGTCATTATCTGATTTAGAGTTTCAATAAAATTTGATCTGCTTATAAAAAAAGGGAGATGTTTAGTCTCCCTTTTTCATTAATCTCAAAAATTTATTTACTTTTCATTGTTACTGCTGATGGTTATATCGCCGCCGGGCATGTGGGCAGCCGCAACATTCTGCAGTATATTCACTTCGTTAAACCCTGTTCCCGAAGGAATGCTCCCGTAAAAAAGTGTCAGGAAAAACGGCGTTTGCGCGGTCCTTGACTTCGGTTCCAGCGTTATGAGAAGTTTATATAAGCCGTTGTTCAGACTATAGGAACCGGTTCCGTCTATATCATGCAATCCGCCCCCGGGGCAGTTGGCCTGAAGCCAATCCTGTCCGGGTTTAACCCATGAAGCGCCGCCTGTGCCGTTGCATGAAGTATAATTGTCTGCGCCGCCCGCATTCTGGAATCTTCCAATATTATAAATACCATGTATGGTATCTCTTGAATCAACAAGATAAGCGTGATATATCCAGCCAAGCGAATCGGGAATAGTTGCGCACGAAATTCCCTGGTTGTTGCCGGAAGAATCGGTAGCAAACCATACGCCTTTTGACCATTCCATTGAAGGAGAACCTGCAGTTGGCGAAGCCAATATAAATTTGGCTTCATCTGTTAAGAACTGAGTGCCAATAAGTCCCAGAGCTGTATAATATTGCATACTGAAATTATAAACATAAACTGAATTAACTATTGTTTTCTCGCCGCCCATAATAACCGGGCCGTTTGGCAATGTATCGTTATCGGGATTTGGTTCAACTGTAATAATAGCGTCAACGCCCTGGGTCATATCAGGTGTGAAATTAAATTTGAATTTCATGGGGGCTCCCGATAAATCAACTATCTGCATTGTTTCAGCAATATTGAATTTGCCCATGCTGCAATATCTGGCTGCATTGTGCCCGCTTCCGCCAAAATTAATGAACAACTCATATGTCGCGTTTTCACTTGCGCCAAGAGGCATTAAACCGCCCTGCGATAATCCGGCGCTTGGAGAATGAGTTACAATTCCTGCGTCGTCACAGCCAAAATAAAATATTGGTAGAGCAACAAGCAGCAGGCAAATAAATAATGTCTTTGTTAATGTTGTCATGTTTGGTTAATTAGTTAGGAATTAATTTTATAATGTTAATTAATATTACAATCTAATTTCGAATCAAATAATGCAAGTTTTTAACGATTTTCAATAATAATAAGTAAATCACTACTTACAATCACGATAAGATAATATGAATATTATTAAATGTCGCTACCATATATACGGTATCATTAATAAAACAGTAATCTAATTAAGCTAACCATAAAAAAATAAATAAATTACCCTCTTCATGGTATCAAAATTTGGGCGCTATATTTTAATTAATCGAAGTATTTTAATTGAATACCACCTTCAGAAGGACTTCATTTCAAGACAAGAATTAATATTTTTTAAGTATGTTAACTTATAGTAAATACTGCTAAATTTGTAAATTAGGCTTATTATATGAAGAACATTGCAATTTTTGGCTCTACCGGCTCTATAGGAAAAAATACACTTGAAGCGGTCAAGAGCCTGAACAGGAACGGGTACCCTGTGAAAGTGAAATACCTTACAGGGAATTCGAACACTGATGCGCTTTGTGATCAGATCAATGAGTTTAAGCCTGAGGCGGTAGCAATATTCCGAAAGGAATGCTATGATGATTTGAAGAGCCGTTCTTTTAACAGCGCCTGCGAGATATTGTTTGGGCAGGAAGGAATAAAAGAAATTGCACGCAGAAATGATTATGAACTGGCTGTAAATGCGCTGGTAGGTTTCAGCGGTCTTATACCAACTATCGAAGCGATTAAAAGCGGAAAGGATATAGCCTTAGCAAATAAAGAATCACTTGTAGTAGCGGGCGAACTTATTATTGACCTTCTTCGTAAAACAAAATCGCATCTGATACCTATCGATAGCGAACACAGCGCTATACTGCAGTGTATACAGGGAGAGTCTTATAATAAGATATCCAGACTTATACTTACCGCTTCCGGGGGTCCATTCAGGGAAAAATCGATTGAACACATGAAAGGCGTTTCATCAGAAGAAGCGCTGAACCACCCCAACTGGAAGATGGGTAACAAAATTACGATTGATTCAGCAACGCTGATGAATAAAGGATTTGAAATTATTGAGGCTAAATGGTTGTTTGATATAGAAGTGGATAAAATAGACGTTATGATACACCCGCAGTCAATAGTGCACTCGATGGTTGAGTTTGCAGATGGCTCGGTGAAGGCCCAGCTTGGCGTGCCGGATATGAAGATACCGATCCAGTACGCTCTGACATACCCGGACAGGATACATTCTGACTATCCTCGGCTAAAGCTGGAGGATCTCAGGAATCTTTCATTTGAACGCCCCGATTTTGACAAGTTCGAATGCTTAAAGCTTGCTTATGATGTCATAGGCATGGGGGGGTCTTACCCGGTTGTGCTGAACGGTTCAAATGAAGCCGCGGTTGAGTTATTTTTAAATAAGAAGATTAAATTTTTACAAATACCATATTTGATAAGATCGGCCCTCGATAAGCACAGCAATCATAACAAACTGATTCTTGAAAACATTATTGAAATTGACAAGTGGTCAAGAGAGTTTGTTTATGAATCTGCGGCGTCGTTGAATTAATAAATGTTCTTTAAAGTTTTAAAATTTAATAATAATAAATACGGTAAGCTTCGGAAAAGATATGTTCGTTTGTTCTTATTCTTGCCGTTCGAATGGAGCAGTAATTTAATATGAGCGTTGTAACAACAATCCTGTATTTTCTTTTAACCATTGTAATTCTTGTATTCGTACATGAGTTCGGGCATTTTATCGCCGCGAAGCTCTGTAAAATGAAAGTCGACAAGTTTTACTTATTCTTCGACTTTTTCAATCTAAGAATTTTCAAGTTTGTTAAGGGCGATACCGAATACGGTTTAGGTATATTCCCGTTTGGCGGATATGTAAAAGTAGCCGGTATGATAGATGAAAGTATGGATAAAGAATTCCTTGAAAAGCCGCCGCAGCCATGGGAATTCCGCTCCAAACCGGTTTACCAGAGAATGATAGTAATTACCGCAGGCGTAATTATGAACACATTGCTTGCCTTTGCGATATTTTATTCTATCGCACTGTTCCAGGGTAAATCAAGAATGGAAACTACCACAATAGGTTATGTTTCTTCCGGCTCGATAGCTGATAAGTCGGGGATATTGACCGGCGATAAGATCGTTGCAATAAACGGCCGCCCGATACAATACTGGGATGAAGTGCGCGGGAATATATTGATTGAAAACATGGGCGAGGACCTCGACCTGAAGATCGAGCGCGGCGGGCAGGTAAAAGATATTGCGATACCGAAGTCTGCTTTGCGGGATATGAACGAGCATACTTTCGGGATATTTCCGACAAATATGAATCCTGAGATACAGCAGGTTGTGGGCGATAAACCGGCAGGAAAGCTTGGGCTCGCAATCGGCGACGTGATTACCGAAGCCAATGGAGTGAGAATTACGCACTCTCAGCAGTTTGTGGATATGATTAAGTCAAGCGCCGGGAAAGATATTAATCTGAAGTGGCAGAGAAACGGCTCAGAAATGAGCGGTTCAGTAAAACCTGATGCGGACAGCACAATTGGAATTGGAGTAGGCAAATTTACAGGCAACATTAAGACTATAAAATACGGAGTTATTTCAGCGATACCTGAAGGCGCAAGCGACCTGTGGAATTACGGCGTTGTGCTGTTTTTGAAATCCATGTGGAAAATTATCAAGGGCGATATTCCTTTTTCAAAAGCTGTGGGCGGGCCTGTTAAGATAGCGCAGTATGCGGGTCAATCAGCAGAAGGCGGGCTGTTTTCATTCCTGGGATTTATGGCAATGCTTTCAATCACATTAGCCATTATAAATATACTTCCATTTCCGGCGCTTGACGGAGGGCATTTTGTCTTTCTTGTTTACGAAGCAATCTTCCGCAGGCCGGTTTCGCATAAGATCCAGATCGTTGTGCAGAATGTCGGGTTTGTTATTCTGATGTTGTTTATGGCGTTCGTAGTTTATAATGATATAATACATATCTAATAGAAAGTTCATAAAGTTTGTAAGGTTCATAAAGTTAAAAACGTAAAACGTAACAATAAATATTAGAGAAATGGAAATGGCTGATTGAGAGATCGGCCATTTTTTGTGGGCAAATGTTAAAGAGATGCTTAAATTAAGTAGACAGTTTTGTTCGTCACTCATCCGATGAACTTGAGTCATCGGATGAATTTTCCCGCTATTTCACTATTTCACTAGTTCATTATTTATCTTGCCTGGACGGGCAGCATACCGCCGACTATGAATTGCCCATTGATAGCCTGAATATCAACCGGTATCTTATCGCCAAAAATATTCCTTCCGTTTACATATTTTATGTCAACCTGCAATTCATCATCCGCACTGATCTTTTTCATATTCACGGGAATCTCGCTTCCGGAAATACCTGAACCATTAATTGATTTAAAGTTTACCGGCAGATCGCTGCCCGAAATATTTGACCCGTTAATTGATTTTAAATTCACATCCTGCACAGTTTCATATGCATTCAGATTTTTGGGACCGAAATAAAGATTCACAACTATTAGGACCAAACAAACGGCAATTGTTGTAAGCACAACTTTGGTGTATTTATCCAGTGTAAATTTGATGTTTTGCGGCATAATTCTTTAATATTCCTTTCTTTTATGATTCTAAAATTTCTACTATGCTAATGTTAAATCAACTGCATTAAATTTGAAGCTATTATTAGCTATATTTGTTAAAATAACGCATTTAAAACAAATTTTAAACACAAA
>CAZMRG010000010.1:0-12271 GCA_964568655.1 uncultured Ignavibacteriales bacterium
CTGTTTTCTTATCGACGGCTGTTTTATTTGAATCGGCAGACTGCGAATCCTTAATTATATCTTCAATTGAACGGTTATCCTGAAGCATCTGCAGCATCATCTTTGCCGACTCGCTCATTTTTTCATTTGGGTCATCGTCTTTGGGATACTTAGTTAAAAAATTCTGGTAAGATTCGATCGCCATCTGTTTATCTTTCAGCATTTCGTCATAAATAAACGCTATCATAAACAGCGCGTATTTAGATTCTTTAGCAGCGGGGAATTTTGTTGAAAGGTCCCTGTAGTATTTTATTGCATCGTTGTAATCTTTAAGATTGTCAACATATATCTTTGCAATGTTTGTATAAACCTCCGGGACTCTTGGAGACTGCGGGTAGTCTTTCAGGAACTGGCTGTAAATCTCAATAGCTTCATTGTAAGCTTTTTTTGCTTCATCAAGCTTGTTGTCGGTTTCCAGCTTCTTTGCATCTTCCATCTTATTCTTGGCATTAAGCAAATAGCTGTCTTCAGATTGTTTTGAGCATGAGCTAAAAAGAAATGTAACTATTAAAATCAGAGCAATAAAACTTAATTTGTGCATAGTTATGTTGAATTTAGATTAAGTTAGGTTAGAGTAAACCTGTAAATATTTAAAATTTAAAACACTTTTAAAGAATTTAACAAAATTAGGAATATACCCCTTTAGAATCAATGTAAAGAAATATATTGTGTTTTTAGCCTGTTTTATTACTTTACAAGAATCATTTTGCGGCTCATAACATAATCTCCGGCTGTGAGCCTGTAAAAGTAAACTCCGCTTGGGTAAGATGATGCGTTCCATTCCACTTCATATTGCCCGGGCTGCATCTGCTTATCTATTATCTTTGCCGCAACCCTGCCATTAATATCATAAATGACGATCTGTGCATGCGCTCCGCCGGTTAATCCAGCCGGAATGCCAAACCTGATCTTTGTTGCAGGATTGAATGGATTAGGGTAGTTCTGCGACAGCATAAACTCCGCCGGAACGCCGCTTATTGGGATAATACCGTTCGGCGATTCAAACTTTAATTTTACCGTGATCGGAAGATGGTCGGATGAGTAATGCAGCGCATTTGCGACTGTTTGACCGACTGCAAGATTCGGCGGTTGATTAATTGAATCATTATAATGCTGTCCGTCGTTTCCGTATGGGTTTAGCGACTGAGGTATATAAGTAACCCCGCCTTGGTCGATTACTCCTTGAGAAAATAAAATCATATCGAACCTGTCGTCCATTCCGCCTGTAGCTCCGCCGCCAAATGACCTGGTTCTGGTTGATTGAGTATGATATGGAGCATAAGCGCCGTTGTTCCATATTCCTGAAAGGCTCAGGACATCAAGAAAATATCCCTGTATTCCTCCCGGAGCCAATAGTTTTTGATATGCTGATTCAGCCGATCCGTAAATATTAAAATCGCCCATTACAATAAAATTGGAACCTGCAGGAAGAAGATTTGTAACTTTTCTAAGGCTATCCACCTCTTGAGCGCGGCTTAATTCGTTTGAAGCTCCCGTGCTCGCTTTTAAATGAACGGCAAATAATATTAAAGTATCATGGGTTACAATATGATAGATCTTGAACATGTAAATATTCCGCAGATCCGTAACGATTGGCGTGTTGCTGATAAAAACAAATTTGTTGGACTTAAAGTATATCTCACAATCTGTATCCGGACCGTCTATAAATGTGCCCGATTGATATACTCCAATGCCTGCAAGATTCAGCACATTGTCGCGAAATGCATTCGCCATAGCCTGTGATGTCATTTCTTCAACTACAAGTACATCCGGGCTAAACGCGTTCATTGTTGTTCTGAAGTAAGGATTTCTGACGGCAGTATCGCCTGCAACATAATTCAGGAGGTTATAAGCCATTACCTTAGCTGTATCCTGGCCGTATGAAGCCGCGGCAAAAAGCAAAAGCAGCGTAAAATATTTCAATGATTTCATGGGGAATATTGCGGAAATTCAAGCAATATAGCAAGAAACTAAAAGAAGGACAATGATAAGCGGTTAAAAGACTTTACAAAAATCTAAAAACTCAGTTTCTGCAATTCCAGAGATTAATGAAAATTGAATAAACGTAATACATTCTGCCCGTGATTTCATCAAAAGACGCAGTTCCGGAGCCTAATTCAGAGTTTATGGTGTTCTTTAAGTTCGTCATTTTCCCTATGACCCCATCTATATTGCAACTCATGAATGAAAGAAGGTCTTCTTCAGCTCTATCCCTTAAGGCTACTTCAATTTCACTTAAAAATTCTTTTTCTTCGAACATAGTTATTTATCTACGTTATAAAATAATTTATTTAAAAATCGTTAAACATACTAGCTTTACGGTAATTTTAATTAGTAATTAATAATAGTTTAAAAAGACTTAATATTACAATTTATTATGTACTGAACCTGATAAACCGCCTCACTATAATACCGACTTTATGAATGGTTATAAAGCATAGATATGATTATTTTGCTGTTTGGCAAACAATTCTTGAGGGAGAATTTGTGACTGAAGAGATATTAAAGAAATACGCAGATGTCGTTATAGAAGCCGGTATAAATCTTCAAAAAGATCAATGCCTGCTGATAACATGCGGTGTCGATAATTATGATTTCGCGCTGGTTGCCGCACAGGCAGCTTATGAAAAAGGCGCCAGATATGTAGATATTAGCGTTAGCGGCTCTAAATTGACAAAGATAAAATCCAGGTATTCAAATCCTGAAAACCTCAGCTTTGTGCCAAATTTCGTCACCGGGCGTACAATGGAAATGCTGGCGGATGACTGGGCGCATTTACGTCTGGATAATACAGAAGAAACCGACGAGCTGGCCGATGAAGATATTTCAAAACTGGAATCAATTTCAAGAGCAGAACGGAACGCTATCAATCTGTTTACAAAGCAGCTTATAAGCTTTAATAAAAAATGGTGTATTATTGCCGTACCCGGCAGAAAATGGGCCGACAAAATTTTCGGCAACCATTATACCGAAGCAAATTATGAAAAACTTAGCGGGGCTATTTCTAAAATTCTAAGGCTTGATAGCCCCGACCCTGTTCAAACATGGAAAGAACATGCGGCAAAACTTCACAATAGATCTGTGAAACTCTCACAGATGAAACTTGACAGGGTGCGTTTTTGGGGCGGCGGCACAGATCTCGAAATTGGAGTGATTCCCGGTTCCAAATGGAAAGGCGGATACAGCGAAACTTTTTCAAATTCAAAATTCATCCCAAACTTACCAACGGAAGAAGTATTTACCACGCCTGATTTCACAAGAACCAAAGGAATGGCAAAAGTAACAAGGCCCGTTAAAGTTTTAGAAAAAACGGTTACCGGCGCATGGTTCGAATTCAAAGAAGGTAAAGTAGTAAACTTCGGCGCCGATCAGAACAAAGAAGCGCTTGAAAAATTCCTTGAAGTGGACGAAGGCGCAAAATACCTTGGCGAAGCAGCGCTTGTGGATAGTTCATCGCCAATTTTTCAAAGCGGAATAGTTTTCAACAGCATCCTCTACGACGAGAATGCCGCATGCCACATCGCTCTTGGTAGAGGGTTCAGCTCGGTACTGCCTGAATCCGAAGACGGCGGCAGCGAAAGCGATCTTAAAAAACGTAAATGTAACGTTTCGCTTGTCCATACTGATTTTATGATCGGGCACGAAAGCATTAACGTTTCGGGCTTTGACGGTTCAAATAAAGAAATTGAAATAATTAAAAACGGAAAATTTGTAATTTAATAATCCTGAATATATTGGTGATATTATGAGTGAAAAATATAAAAACTTGATTAACGGCCAGTGGAGAGAACCTGCCGGCGGAAAATATTCTGAAAACAGAAATCCTGCAGATAATAATGATTTGATAGGACTGTATCCATCTTCATCAAAAGAAGAAGTTGAAGAAGCAATTAAGGCGGCTAAAATCGCATATGAGAAGTGGAGGCTTGTGCCCGCTCCAAAACGCGGCGATGTGCTTAAACTTGTCGGCGATCTGATGAACGAAAAGAAAGATGAAATAGCATTTGAGATGACGCGCGAGATGGGAAAAGTCTTCGCGGAGACAAAAGGCGACGTTCAGGAAGGCATCGATACCGCTTACTATGCGGCATCTGAAGGCAGAAGGCTATTTGGGCATACTGCTCCCAGCGAGCTCCCGAATAAATTGAATCTAAGTTTCAGGACGCCTATTGGCGTTGGCGGATTTATTACGCCATGGAATTTCCCGATGGCTATTCCCACATGGAAGCTCTTCCCTGCTTTAGTTTGCGGCAATACATGCGTGTTCAAGCCGGCGGAACTGACTCCAAAGACAGCGCACACATTGGTTGAAATTATCGATAAAGCCATGAGAGAAGTTCTGGGGAAAGATTATATACCCGGAGTTATCAACCTGCTTCACGGAAAAGGCAGCGTAGTCGGCGAGGTTTTGATTGCAAGCCCCGATGTGGACCTGATTTCATTCACTGGCTCTACTTCTGTCGGGAAAAGAATAAGCGAAGTAGCCGGTTCATCGCTTAAGAGAGTTTCTCTTGAACTGGGCGGCAAGAACGCGCAGATAGTAATGGACGACGCCAACCAGGAACTGGCCCTCGAGGCGGTTTTATGGGGCGCTTTCGGAACAACGGGCCAACGGTGCACAGCCACTTCAAGGCTGATATTGCATAAAAACATCCATGATGAATTTATGAAGAAGCTTATTGACAGGGCAAAGAAACTCAGGCTTGGATATGGCAATAATAAAGGCGTGGACGTCGGGCCGGTTGTAAGCGAAGACCAGAGAAACAGCGTGCATGGTTATGTTAAGATAGGTAAAGATGAAGACAAAGCAACATTAGCGCTTGGCGGGGAATTTGCAACCGAAGGCGATCTGAACAAAGGCTGGTTCTATAAACCAACTATATTTACAAACGTAAACCGGAACATGAGGATTGCAAGAGAAGAAATATTCGGGCCTGTACTTTCGGTCATAAAAACTGAATCGCTTGAAGAAGCAATTGACATTTTGAATGATACTAAATACGGACTTTCATCTTCAATCTTCACGCAGGATGTAAATTCTGCATTTAAAGCGGTAAGAGATATTAAAGCGGGCATCACTTATATCAACGGGGCTACTATCGGGGCTGAAGCCCATATGCCTTTTGGCGGAGTAAAAGAAACCGGCAACGGACACCGCGAAGGCGGATGGACGGTTTATGATTTTTACACAGAATGGAAAGCGGTCTATATAGACTATTCAGGAAAATTACAAAGAGCGCAAATAGATAATTATTAGTGGCGGCAGAAGAAGATAATTTAGGTCCGGAAGAGCTTTATGTGACTGCATATTCAGCTTATACAGCGAATGACTACCTAATGGCGGTAGAATATTTCACCCGCTATCTTGAAGTTGTGAAAAACGACCTTGAGACATACTACAACCGCGGCCGTTCATACCTTGAGCTCAAGAGATACGATGAGGCATTGGCGGATTTCGATAAAGCGATAGAAATTAATCCGATGGATAATCTGTCCTTTAATAACAAGGGACTTGCCTTTTTAAATCTGGGGGACCCTGTAAAAGCCATTGAAAATTTTAATAAGGCAATTGAGATAGAGCCATATTTCCCTGAATGTTACTGCAACCGCGGAGTTGCAAACGCGCAGCTCGGTAATTTCGAAGAAGCCATATATGATCAAACCCGCGCAACAGAGCTGGACCGAAGCTACTTTAAAGCATTCAATAATTTAGGCAACATTTATGCAAGACAGGGAAATCTTGAACAGGCCCTTAAAAATTACCAGGCCGCGCTTAAGCTGAACCCATACTCGCCTGAAACACACAGTAATCTCTCTTACACATATTACGCTATGAAGAAATATGATGAAGCCGCGCAGGAATGCGAAATAGCAATTTCGATGTTCCCGCAATTTGCCGATGCTTATACAAATCTTGCCCTTGTTAAGTATGATCTGGGTGACTTCAACGCCGCTTTCAAGAATTTCAACAAAGCCATTGAACTTAACCCTAATCATGATGAAGCTTATTATGGCCGCGGGCTTACATATTTTAAAACTGAACAATATAAAGCCGCGCTGGCAGATTGGGAAAAATCAATTAATATCAACAGGTCGCGGAAGTCAGAACTTAAAGAACTGATGGATTCTGCTAAAAAAAAGCTGAATTCATAACAGGATAAAGCCCGTTATTCGTTTAACCCTCATAAATACCCTAAAATTTACAATTTTTCTTTATAAAATTTTGAATTATCATAGCCAAATCAATTTTTCACAGTAAGAATAAACAGTTTGATGAATAAGATAAATTATAATAAAAGAAGCCTGCTTTTTGGGGTTATCTCTATATTGAATATTGGGCTTGCTGCACTGTTGTTCATGGGAGCCAGTTCGCTTGCAACCAAAGGGACCGACAATTTTATTGCTATGAAAGATATAGCAAAGGAAAAGGGCATTTCAATCGCCGAAAACCTGTATACGAAATTTAAAACATCAGATGAAGTTCGTAAAGATCCGCCGGAAATCCTCTCACAGCAGAATTTATATGACGTAACAAAATACGATCTAAGCCTTTGGTTTGACATTCCTGCCAAGACTATTAAAGGCGAATTGATAATGGAGGCTTACTCAATGTCTGATACGTTAAACCAGGTTTACCTGAACCTATACGATAACATGAAAGTCAACTCGGTCTCATTCCTTGAAAATCCCGATTCAAAAGATACTTCCGCCGATTTACGGAAAATAGGCGGATGGAACGACGCATCGTTTAAACAGGACAATAATTATCTGGTAATAAACTCAAGCGTTAAGATCCCTTCTGGGGAAACATTTTTGGTTAAAGTAAATTACTCCGGCTCTCCCAAGAAACTTGGGTTTGATTCGTTCTCATTCAAAGAATTCTATGGTAACATGGCTATTTATACTTTAAGCGAACCAAATTACGGACCGGTTTGGTGGCCATCAAAAGATTTACCTTCCGATAAATCATATACCGAACTTCATATTCACACGCCGCCGGGAATGAAAGCCGCATCAAATGGCATACTAACAGATGTGTCGGCAGGCGAAGATAGTTTAACAACATATAGTTGGAAGAGTACCTACCCTATTGCCACCTATTTGGTAAGCATAGTGGTTACAAAATTCGCTTACTGGGAAGATTCATACACTTCTCTTGACGGGACAAAACAAATGCCGCTTACCTATTACGTATTTCCGCGCGACTCCGCCAAATCAAGAAATGACTGGAGCAAAACTCCGGAAATGATTAAAATGCTGGCGACTGATTTTGGAGAATATCCATTCATAAATGAAAAATACGGCATGGCGCAGTTTGGATGGACCAGCGGAGCTATGGAACATCAGACATTAACATCATACGGATACCTGCTGGTGACCGGGGATAATGCATATGATAATGTAGTTATTCATGAGCTTTCACATCAATGGTTTGGCGACGCCGTTACCCTGATGAACTGGAAAAACATATGGCTGAATGAAGGTTTTGCGTCATATTGTGAAGCGCTGTGGGAAGAACACATCAGCGGCAAGCAGGCATATTTCGATTATTTAAAAGGATTTGATTACGGATACTTTTCGGGGACTGTTTATGCACCCGCAGGTTTCATTGACTCGCCCCCCGTTTATGCCACAGTTTACCAGAAAGGCGCATGGGTTCTGCACATGCTAAGAGGAGTTTTAGGCGATGACGTATTCTTTAAAGGTATGAGAGAATATTTTGAAAGATTTAAATATAAGAACGCTGAAACCAGCGACTTTATGGGCGTGATGGAAGATGTTAGCGGCAAAAAACTCGACTGGTTCTTCGATGAATGGGTATATAAAGGCACGGGAAGGCCAAAATATGAATACTCATGGAAGTTTGAAGATTTCCAGGGAACAAATTCCGGCAATTACACCGTAAGGCTGCAGCTAAAACAGGTACAGGATGATGATGTGTATAAGATGCCGGTAAAAATAAATATTGTCACGAACGATACAATTCAGGATTTTACAATATTCAATGATTCGAGAAGCCAGGATTTCCAGTTTGTAGTAAATTCCAAACCTAAAGAAGTGCAGATAGACCGCGAAGGATGGATACTTAAGAAAATAGCTAAAGGGAAATATTAACATCGGTATTTCAGGAAAAATATCATCTGATAATCATCAGGAACTTCTAAATTTATTCCGGCAGGAATTCGGCAAAGATATTGTATGCTATGAACCGCTCACGGCTCATGGCTCTGACAGGGAAATTATCAGGCTTGGGGATAACAACGGCAACAGCGCAATCGGGATCTTTAACGATAACGTTTCAGAGAATAGGGCGTTTATTGAATTCGACCTTCACTTTAAAAAGCACGGCATCAATGTTCCGTTTATTTTCCGTATCAGCGATGATCTGAGGTTTTACCTGATGGAAGACCTGGGCGATACTACCCTGCTTGTAAAAATTAAAGAGGGCCAAAACAGGCATTTCGGCGAAAAAGAAATTGATCTGTATAAGAGAGCCCTTTCTTTGCTGCCTGAGTTCCAGATAAAAGCCGGCCCGCAAATTAATTATAACCTGTGCTACCAGTTTGACGAGTTTGGCGGCGATAACATAGACTATGACATAAACTATTTTAAGGAAAGATTCCTGCTTAATTTTCACAGGGGTGAAATTGACTTTGACCTGCTGAATGAGGATCTTGCTTACCTTAAAACACGCGTGCTTGAAATGCCGCGGGAATATTTTCTTTACCGCGATTTCCAGTCAAGAAACATCATGATAAAAGGAAATGAGCTGTATTTTATTGATTTTCAGTCAGGGAGGCGGGGCCCGTTATTATACGACCTTGCTTCTCTTTTATATGACGCCAAGGCAAAAGTACCGCAGGAGATCAGGGAGTCATTAATTGAATATTATATCAATGTATTGAGCGATTACGTGGCTGTTGATGCGAAAGAACTGAAATATTACTTCTGGTATTACGCAATTATCAGGATACTTCAGGCGATGGGAGCTTATGGTTTCCTGGGAATAGTAAAAGGCAAAAGAAAATTTCTGGAAAGCGTTCCATACGCTCTTGTTAACATTAATTATATTTTAAACGAAAAGATCAGCGGAACTGAATTAAATTATTTGCGAAAAATATTCGAACAACTACTAAATGAAAAAGCATAATATAAACGGTTTGAACGTAGCGGAGTTTGGCGACGAAAACTCAAAAACGATTATTTTCATACACGCATTCCCGTTCTGCAACAGGATGTGGGATAAACAGACGGAGGCATTCCAGGGCAAATACAGAGTAATTACATACGATCTGCGGGGATTTGGGTACAGCGAAACGCAGGACACGGTTTTAACAATAGACTCACATGTTGAGGACCTGTATTCGATAATGAGTTCTATGAAACTCGAAAAACCTGTCATCTGCGGCTTATCAATGGGAGGTTATATTGCTCTCCGCGCGCTTGAACAGGGACAGAACAAATTTAAAGGAGCTATTCTTTGCGATACAAGGTCAGAAGCAGATAATAATAACAGTAAAGCGACAAGAGCCCGGCAGATAAAGCAGATTAAATCAGGCGAAATAGCCGGATTCAACGAAGGTTTTATAAAGGCAGCGCTGAGCGAAAAATCATTTACTGAAAACCAACCGCTTGTTGACTTTTTAAAAACCATGATGGGCTGGCAAAAACCATTAAACGTTGCCGGCGCATTATTGACATTAGCGGCAAGGATGGATCCGACTGAATATCTTGAGAGGATTGATATTCCCGTTTTGGTATTGGTTGGAAAGGAAGATAAAATAACGCCACCCGAATACTCAAAATTAATCTACGGAAAGATCCGAAACGCCGACTTGGCATTAATTTCTGATGCAGGGCATTTATCAAATATGGAAAACCCGGAAGAGTTCAATAAATCCATAGGTAAGTTTCTGGCTGATACGCTTAACGGGAAATGAAACTGGCAGGGACCGTAATATTTCTATATGGAATATTGATGTTTCTCGGAGGCATCGGCGCTTTTATAAAAGGAACCGGTATCTTAACGGTTGTAATCGCTATAATATCCGCAGCTGCGCTGGTTTATTGCTCCGGATTAATTAATAAGATAAATTTCACGGGCGTTTATTTATCGCTGTTTATTTCATTTGGCCTCGCAACATTTTTCGGGCTTAAATACAGTAAATTTGATGATATAATGCCGGATGGCATTTTAACCATATTGAGTATGTTCGCAATCGGGTTTTCTGTCTACGCGCTCAGCAACAAAGAACAGTACACTAAGCCTTAACCAGAAGTTTCTTCCCTATCTCATTCAGCATAATATCTGTCATCGAGCTCAGGTCATATTTATAATTCCAGCCCCAGTCTTTTTTTGCATAACTATCATCAATGCTCTGCGGCCATGATTCGGCTATCTTCTGCCTGAAATCAGGCTCGTAACTTATCTCAAACTCAGGAATGTGTTTCTTGATTTCCGCGGCAATATCAGCCGGGTTGAAACTTATCGCGCTTAAGTTGTAGCTTGAGCGAATTGTTAATTTAGATGAATCCGCTTCCATCAGGTCAATTGTAGCTTTAATGCCATCCGGCATAAACATCATCGGCAAAGCTGCATCTGCCTTAAGAAAACAAGTGTAACGTTTGTTCTTTATCGCCTCATAGAAGATCTCTACTGCGTAATCTGTTGTGCCTCCGCCGGCTTCAGTTTTGTAGCTGATAAGTCCCGGGTAACGTACGCTTCTCACGTCAAGTCCATAACGGTTAAAGTAATACTCGCACCACCTCTCGCCTGCTAACTTACTGATACCATATACTGTGGTAGGCTCCATAACTGTAAGCTGCGGCGTATTTTTCGAAGGTGTTGTCGGCCCAAATACAGCAATAGAGCTTGGCCAGAAAACTTTTTTTACTCCGTTATCACGGGCTATATTTAATATGCTAAGCATGCTTTTCATATTTATTTCCCATGATCTTATCGGATTTTTTTCAGCGTTCCCTGATAGTATTGCCGCAAGGTGATATATCTGAGTGAATTTATTTTTATTAATGAACTCAACAAGCAGGTCATGGTCCATTACATCAAGTAACTTAAACGGTCCGCCGTCCATAACATCCTGAGGGGCCTGTTTTATATCCGATGCGAATACATTTGCGCTCTCATATTTCTTTCTCAATTCAACTGTAAGCTCTGAGCCGATCTGCCCCGAAGCTCCGATAACCAATATCTTTTCCATTTTATTCGTTGTCCTTTTTTATTTTTCCAAGAAATTTCCTGTTTCTTATTTTGTATTTAAATTCCATTTGAAGCCATAAATAATATATTTTTTCCCGCGGAGTCATTTTTGACAGAGGTTTTTCAATATGCCCGTCAAACATAGGATCGGGTTTAAAGCTTCCTTTATTATTTATTTCTGAGTTTTTCTTCAAGTTCCTTTATATCGGTTAAATCCTTATCCCTTACTGGATTTACCAGTTTTTTTGCAAAAATTAAGTCTTCTATTGAAGAAACATATATCTTCACATCATCAATCTCAATTTCATCGGCATTCCAGAGTAATTCATCGTAAGATTTCGGATATTTCAAAAAAATGTCAATTTGCAGAGGACCGCTATTCGATACAAATGTATACACCAAAGCATCTTTAGTTTGTATCCATGACTCACGTTTTTTTTCATCAAGTAAATTCTCAACTGGTTCGGGGATCCTGGGTATTAAATTAAATTGTTTAGTTACTTCTATAAGACTTTTTAAATTCCCTGTTTCCAAATCAGCATATATATCAAGATCAAAAGTTGCTCTTTCAACACCCTGAAGAACACAGGCAACGCCGCCGCAAACGACAAATTTGACGCCGCTTTCAGAAAGCGCTTTCATCAATTCAAATAACTTATCATTATTTTGTTCCATTACAATCTTTCGATTAATAAACCCCCTTCTTAACTCAAGCAATTCCGAAATTGATTTTCTTTATCAGAAATTTTAGATCTTGAAGTTTTTAGTCCCCCCTTTGTACAAAGGCCTGCCTGCTGCAGGCAGGGGGGATGGGATTTCTAAAAATCAAATTATATCTAATCTCTGGAATATTTACAACCTCAGCATTACTCTATCGGGGGTTCAGACAATTTATATTCCTTCAACAATTACTTCAGGTTCCACTTCTTTCTTCGGTATCAGCGCCGGCCAATACGCCACCACATCCGATGGCTTTGGCCTGCCGCCTGCAAACCCTGTTACACTTGGCGGGCC
>CAZMRG010000010.1:12371-15963 GCA_964568655.1 uncultured Ignavibacteriales bacterium
GTAGCAAAAGCGCTGTAGCCATCTTCATATGACATCGATACTTTATAAAACTCTGTTGCCGGCAGACCCTTTATGTCAAATACTCTAACCCTGTCTTTCCCTGCCTGTTCAACATGGATACTTGTAAAATCCGCTATGCAATCAGGCGTTATATAATCTTTCGGATTGCCAATTTCGTAAACCAACTGTTCGCTTACTGTTTCTACTGATACCAATCCGCCCGTATTTTCATGCTTAGTAATATAGAAGTTGCCGTCTGAGTGAGCTTCCACAATCGGGAAACCAATTCGTGCAAGGTCGGGAACGCTCTGCCAATCGCCAAGGAAATTACCGCCGCTTGCCTGTCCGCCGCATTCTATGATGTGCCCGGCAACCGTACCTGCGGCCATTTTATCCCAATCTTTCCAGTCCCATCCAAATTCATATATCATCGGCGCCAGCGTTAATCCCGTATCTGTAACTCTTCCTGTTATAACAATGTCAGCGCCTTTGCTCAGGGCCTCAACAACCGGTGATGCGCCGAAATAAACATTGGCGCTGAGAAGCTTATCTTTAACTATCGCTGCGCTCTCGCCCGTCTCCATATTATTCAGCGTTACGCCCTTATCTATCAGCGTGCCAATCCTATCCATAATATTATCGCCCATCACAACGCCGATTTTGATATCTTTTATACCTAGCTTCTTCGCAACTTCAAATACTGCATCGCGGCACGCTATTGGATTTACTCCACCGCCATTTGTAACAACCTTAAATTTTTTCTCTTTCAAAAGCGGAAGAAGCCGTTCCATTAGAGGCGGAATATCGCGGGCATAACCAAATGCGGGATTTTTGAGCTTTTGTTTCTGAAGGATGGACATTGTCACCTCGGCGAGGTAATCCATCATTAAATAATCAATCTGTCCTTTTGAAGCCTGGTTTACGGGAGCGTCTATAAGGTCCCCCCAAAATCCCTGCCCTGAAGCAATTTTTATAATATCTCTCATCAATAAGTTAAATCTAACATTAAATGCAAACGCTGGCCAAAAGCCACCGATTGATTACATAATCTACAAAAATACTGAAAATTAAGGATATATGAAATTGAATAAAAGTACGTAATATTTAGAATGTTTTATTAGTTAGACTCCGAAGGAGTCGTATGTTTGTAGCAAGCGAAAACCTATAAACATGCGACCCCGTCAGGGTCGAACCCGCAAAAGATAGACTTAACACTTTAGGCAGTTCCGCATTTCTGTTAAATGCTTTTATAGCCACTACATTTAGATCGCCTGCCTGTCCACGACTACTTCGAGTCGTTGACTCGTGGAGCAGCAGGCAGATGGCAATTGGGAAAATGAAATATCATTTCTATTTAAAGTAAATAAAAAGGGTGTTCAAAAGAACACCCTTGCAATACAAAATCCGGATTAATTTCTTATACTATTTATTTCACTAACATCATTTTCTTCGTTGCGGTAAAATCGCCTGCAACAATTTTATACAGATATACGCCGCTTGGTAAATTAGACGCATTGAAATTGAGAGCATAAGCCCCTGCCTGTTTTGTCTCACTAACCAGGGTTTTTACTTCCTTTCCAATTATATCATAAACCTTAACAGTAACAAAAGATGTCCTGGGAACAGCATATTCTATTACAGTACTTGGATTAAACGGATTCGGGTAATTCTGGCTCAAAGAAAATTCTTTTGGCATGTCGCTTATTGGGTTGTGAATTCCCAATGGCAATTCGGTATATTCCTGTATGCCTGTTGGTCCTACAGATACGCCTGCATAAAGCGTATTTCCTTTAAAAGCTAACGCTCTTACTGTTGCAGTATTCGGCATTGTACCGCCGTTAAAATCTGACCAGGTATTACCGCCATCTGTTGTATGCCAAACTCCGCCCGGCTGTTCTGTTGTAGCATCGCCGCCAAAGTAGAACTGGGTATTAGATCCCGGCCTTATACAAATAGAGCGTACAAGTCCGCCGGGGAATGTAGCTACATTAATTCCACCCACTTTTTGAGTCCATAGAGCTCCGGCATTTGTAGTCAACCATGGTCCGCCGGCTGCTGAGTTAAAAAAACGGCCGCAAATGACAGTATTAGTATCAAGCGTGCTGAAACTCAGACCTCTGCAGGGATCAATATCTGTTGTTGCCGTACCGAAACCTGTGCTTGAGTTGATCCAGGTTCCGCCGAAATCATAGCTTTTGTATATATAACATGGTCCGGTCTGTACTCCACCGGGAGTAATAAAAGATGTACCCGCATAAACAGTATTCGGCTGCATAGGATTAACGCAAAGGCACAAAACATTCTTATTGGCGCCAAAACCTGTATTGGAAGGAGACCAAAGCGTTCCACCATTTGTTGTCTTATAAAGACCGACAGTTGCATCCAAAGTAGCAACACCATCCCAAACGCAGCAAACAACTGTATTAGGATCTGTTGGGCTTACAACGATTCCCTGAATAGCGGGAGGAGACTGTGTAATACCCGTGGCTGCGGAAGTCCATGTTGCAGCCGCATCAGTTGATTTGAAAATACCAATTGCGGAAGTACCCGCATACAATACGCTTGGATTGGATGGACTTATCGCTAATGCCCATATCGTCAAAGATGTTAGTCCTGTGTTTGCTTGATTCCATGTTACTCCGCCGTCTGTTGATTTATAAACGCCGCCGCCAGGAGAACCTGCATACATAATTTGATTATTTGACGGGTTCACAACAATACTCGCATTGTAAACGCCTGACCCTATACTAACGGTAGTTGTCCATATTTGCGGACCGTCGCTTGCATACATTAAATGGAAAAAAATAGCAAAGAGTGTTAGACTTAGAAATAGTTTTTTCATGTATCCTCCCTACATATTAACCAAAGCAAAATTGCCCCGGCTTTTGAAAAAGATTTCTTGTAAGATGTTAATTTATATAAATAAACTAATCTTTTTATTTAGAATAGTCAATGCATATTAATCTCAGATGTTCAGGATTTTGCAATTCAAAAGCAATTACAAAAAGTATGCCATTCTGTATTAATATCCTGTTAGTAAATTCAGGGTGGTCTTATACTCTGAAATTAAATCCGCCACTACCTGCCTAACGCTTTTAATATCTTTAACAAGTCCTGATGATTGCCCCATTTCCAATTCACCCTGCTCAGTATCGCCCTCAAAAATCCCCCTCATTTCCCTTTTTTTCCCCAATAATTGTAACAATTCTTCTTCCCCGGCTCCTGATTTCTCCTTTGAAACCGCCTCCATTCCAAATTCATTCTTAAAAATTCTGACAGGCGCCAGTTTTTTCAAAGTTAATATCGTTGAATCATCCCTTGCTTCCACAATCTTTTCCTTAAACGCCCGGGAAGATGAAGCTTCATTAGTGGCCGCAAAGCGGGTTCCGATCTGAACGCCTTCTGCGCCTAGACAAAATGCCGCGGCTATCTGCCCGCCGGTAGCTATGCCCCCAGCGGCAATTACCGGAATTTCAACCGCTTCAACCACCTGCGGGACCAGGCACATCGTAGTAATTTCATCAATTCCGTTATGCCCCCCTGCTTCAAAGCCTTCAGCCACAACTGCATCGCATCCTGCATCCTGCGCCTT
>CAZMRG010000010.1:16063-39502 GCA_964568655.1 uncultured Ignavibacteriales bacterium
AAGCAGCTCAGGTTTCATTGAGCCGGCGCCGATCAATCCAAGGCAGCCATATTCCGATGCCGCAGAAGCCAGCCGCCACCCTGATGTCCAAACCATCCCCGCCTGGATAATTGGATTCTCAATGCCAAATAATTTATTAATTCTTGTCGTTATCATACATAAAAATAGCGAAGAATCAATTAATTAGATATAATAAGATTCTTCGCTAATACTGTCATTCCCACGCATGAGTGAATTGATATTTCATCTCCCCCTGCCTGCAGCAGGCAGGCCTAACAGGAGGAGACACAGAGGGGGTGAGTAATATGATCTCACCTCCCCCAACCCCCTCCTGTCAGGAGGGGACAAATATTATTTCAAGATCAAAATTTTGAAAGTATAATACTTTTAATATAATTATTAGCGCTAAAAATTTACTTTTAAGATATGGAATTTTAAATCTTCTTCAGTGTCTCGATCATTTCAATTGCGGCCAGCGCTGCTTCAGCGCCTTTATTATTTTCATCAGCTGCGGCGCGTGCCAGAGCCTGTTCTTCGGTGTAACTTGTAAGAACGCCAAATGTAACCGGCATCCCATACTGCACGTTAAGCTCCATTAGTCCCGTTGAAACGGCGTTGGATATATATTCAAAATGCGCGGTCTCGCCTTTAATAACAGCTCCAAGACAAATCACTCCGCAATATTTACCGCTTTTGCAGAGGGCTTTCGCCGTCAGCGGAATTTCAAATGCGCCCGGACAATAGATTATTGTCAGTTCCTTTTCCTCAAACCCGTTTTTGGACAAAACATCAAGAGCTCCCTTAAGCAACCCGTCAGTCACTTCTTTATTGAATTTGCTTACTACTAAAGCAATTCTTCCCGATTTACGTTTTTTTGTTTTTGCCATAAAATACAACTTGTTCCCGCGGAAGCGGGAATCTAATTAAAATGCCGCCCCTACGGGCTAAAAAATTTATGATCTTATTCCTACAAATATACCGCACCTAACGGAACTAAAAGAACATAATCCTATCTCTACAAATATGCCGCCCCTACGGGGCTAAAAAATTATAATTCTATCTCTACAAATATATCGCCCCCACGGGGCTAAAATATTTGTAATTCTATTTCTATTAATATATCGCTCCTACGAAGCTTAAATATTGACTGTTAATTTTTCTACAAACACTTCGCTTCTAACGGAGCTTAAAGAAAATAAATTCTTTATCTTTTTATTTTCTTTTCTGGTTTTTGTTAAGAGCTACCTGTTAATTGTTGAGATCCGGCTGGAGCTGGATCGAAATCCCGCTAGCGGGACTAATTGCTAATTAAATAGCCTGTTTTTCATTGCGAGCACTTTTTGTTCGCCTACCCAAAATTTTCCGATTATCGATTCGTCATTAATTCTGCCACCGTGGAAATCGCTTCCTCCGCTTTCAAGCAGGAAGTACTGCCCCGCTGTTTTCTGGAAATACGCGCTGTCGGTCTGGCTGTGCGATGGATGGATAATTTCTATGCCGTCAATACCAAATTCAATTATCTGGATCAGTTCTTCATCCCGTACGTTCTTCCCCGGATGCGCAACAAATGAAAGGCCTTTGCTTTTAGCAATAAGTTTAATAGCTTCCTGCGTGGACAGGTTTGGTTTCTTTACATAAGCCGGTTTGCCATCGCCTATATATTTATTAAACGCTTCTATGTATGTATCGGTATACCCGGCATCAAGCATTGCAATCGCAATATGCGGCCTGCCGATAGAACCGTTTCCTTTAACCTGCGCAAGCACTGCATCAATATGAAGAGGAATATTTATCTGATTCAGCTTATCAACTATCCCCTGCGCGCGTTTCAACCGCTCGGCTCTGAAATTTTTGAGATAACTAAGAAGCGCTTCATCTTTGTAATCAAAAAAATAACCGAGAATATGAACTTCCCTGCCGTTATGCTCTGAGCTGATTTCAACCCCGGGAACAATTTCGATTCCGACAGATTTGCCTATCTCGATCGCTTCTTCTACTGCATCTACGTTATCATGGTCTGTTATTGCAAGGTATGCAAGTCCTGCGGCTTTGGCTTTGCCTATGAGCTGCTCCGGTGTGAGATTCCCATCTGAGTAGTTCGTATGCGTATGCAGATCGGCTCTTATATTTTCTCCGTTTGACGACAATAGATTTTTGCAGGTATTAACCTAAAATCAGGATGACTGGCACAGCCGCGTGAGCGGTTATGCTACCGATAAAATGAATAAAGATGCCGAAATTCCCTAATTTTAGCTAGTTTTAGAATAGTTACGTACCGGGAGAGGGATTTGAACCCACGACCTGCGGATTATGATTCCGACGCTCTAACCAACTGAGCTATCCCGGCAAAAATCTGCTACAATTTACAAATATATCGGTTTTTTGGGGGAGTTTCAAGGTAGGGGAATAATGAATAAACGGCATTTTATTATGAACAATTGATGAAAGGAATCTAAATTATTAAAATAGGTCTGGCATATGATTAATACTTAAACCTCAATCAAAAATTTATTAACTTAGTAATTCTTAAAAAATCTCAAACCAGCATTTATGGCTTTTAATATTTCAATTGATTTAGAATTCACAGGTGAGGTATATTTTATGAAAGAAAAATGGTACTGGCGCTTAGAAGGACGCGATGAGACAAATTCAAATATCATAATAGAGATAGATCACAAAATCGCTTTCGAATCCGGAAAAGATGCCCGTAAAAATATGGAACAGTTTATAAGCGTTAATTGCTTGAATTTAGGGAATTGATTTTCCTACGCTGACTCGAAATTTTTTTGGCGGCATCCCATTCCTCTCTCGATAATATAATCTCTGTCTACATCTGTAACCTGTTTCAGCAGGAAATAAAATATCCAGTTTTTGCTGCAATCTTTTTGCTGCTGATTTGTTTTTATTTTTGTTGTATTGCTCCCACACCGAATCCGGTATATCATCAAAATGTTTTTTCAGCTTATCCGCATCGTCGATAAATTTCTTTTCAGTTAAATGATTTGCAACAAGTTGGAGTAAATATGTTTCTTTACCCCATGTTAATTTTCCGCTGTACTTTTTATCTATTATAAATTTTTTGCCGGTAAAGTGGGATATAAACTCATCTATTTCGCACTCGATAAAGCGCTCAAAGTATAATAAATCATACAACTCCTTTAATTGCTGTTTAAAGCAGTACCAATAAATTTTATTAGGACTAGTATTCGTCATTTAGGTGTTCTGAATTCTGCAATTTCCCTATCACTAAATTCATATCCTCCGGCAAATCGCTTTCAAATCGTAAATGTTCTCCGGTCATAGGATGAATGAATCCAAGCACTTTGGCATGGAGCGCCTGGCGCGGCATCATATCAAGCAGGTTATTAATATGCTGTTTTAATTTAGATGTAACCTGAACGCCATGCGGCCTTTTACCCTGGTACTCAGGGTCCCCAAACACGGGGTGTCCCATTGAAAACATATGAACCCTGATCTGATGTGTTCTGCCGGTATGTAAATTTAATTTAATAAGACTTAGGAATTCAAATTCTTTTATCACTTCATACTCAGTGACGGCGCGTTTGCCTTTATCGCTCACTATAAAGAACTTCCTGTCCTTTGGATTACGTCCAAGTGATTTTTCTATCGTCCCCTTTTTCTCTTTAAAATGCCCCCAGACCAATGCCCAGTATTCGCGCTCAATATCATGCTTTGAAAACAGGTTTGAAAGCTTCATGTGGGTGATTTCGTCCTTGGCGACAACAAGTATTCCGCTGGTGTTCTTATCCAGCCTGTGGACGATTCCCGCGCGGTCAAGTCCGTTTAGCTCCGAGAGTCCGCCTTTCACTTTCTGAAGATGCTCCATGTAATACAACAAACCATTAACAAGCGTTCCGGTGTAATTTTTAAATGCGGGGTGAGTAACCATGCCGGCAGGCTTATTTACTATCATCAAATATTCATCTTCGAATATTATATCAAGTTTCAGATCCTCCGGTATTACCTCGGTTTTTTCCCACATGTTAGGAAGGCTGATATCTATGACATCGTTCGGCATTACAATATGGTTGGCTTTAATTTTTTTTGAATTAACCAATACCAAACCGTCATTGATTGCAAATTTTATCTTTGTTCTGGATGAATTTTCGACATGCATTGCGAGATACTTATCTATCCTGAGCTTCTTTTGTCCCGCCGGGACTTCAATCAGCATTTTACGTTGTATCTTCACACTTTAAGTATTAAATAAGCGAGTTAGGGGGCTTTGATATGGGTGAATCAATTCCTTTTTCTGAAGAGCCGCGAATATCGCCATTAGTATGTTCAGTAATTTCCTCTGCAAATTCTTCAGTGGTTTCTCCTTTAGGTTCTTCGGCAAATATACGTTTATGGAAAAACAGGATGATCAAAAATCCTATGGTTACAGATACATCCGCAACATTAAATATCGGCCACGTAGTGTAAGTCTTTCCAAGGAAAGTAAAATCCCAGAACTCCACCTGTACAAAATCAACAACTTTGCCGTAAAAATACGGAGCGTAGCCGTATATCTTGCCGTAGAAAGTTCTGTCAATCAGGTTGCCGACAGCTCCCGCCAGGATAAAAGCCAGCGCCATACGAAGCAAAAACGCGCTGTTGCGGTGCCTGTAGATATAAAATAAGATCATAATTGAAGCGGCAATTGTAAATAGCGTTAGAAACATCTTTGGCCCGACATCAACTCCGAAAGCCATACCGGGATTTTCAATAAACGTTATCTTAACAAACTCGCCTAGCAGTGGTTTGGATGAAGCATACGGCATGCCATGGAAATTTATACCGAGCCACTCGACTTTTAATCCTTTGATCAGAAATTTTGTAACCTGGTCTGCTATTACAACCAGGAATGAATAAAAGAGAACTTTCAATACTAGTTTGATTTAGCTAATTTACATTCCAGACAATGCTGGGTGATTGGAACAACTTCAAGCCTGTCCTTAGGAATGAACGGGCATGTTTTACACAGTTTTTTGGGCTCGGCAATACACTCTACGCAGATACCATAAGTTTTGTTGGTGATCTTATCAAGCGCTTCCTGCAGGTAGCCCAGGTACTTTTCGTCTCTTTGAATGAACATGAACGCCTTTTCCCTCTCCATTTCATCTGAACCCTGCTCGGCCATATGCATGGAAAATGTAGAGTTATCTCCTACATAGTCGCCTGTATTCTGGTCAACCAGTGATTCTCTCAGCCTACGGGCATTTTCGAGTATCTCGGTCTTTTCCTCCATTATGAGCTGCTTAAAATGTTCTAACTCTTTTTCGGTCAAATAAGTTTTAAGCGGCTTTCTGTGTTCTTTTAAAGCCTTTTTTGTAATTTTTGCCTTAGCCGTTTTAACCGACTTTGCCGCAGCCTTTTTGGGCTTAACCGCCTTCGTTTTCTTTTTTGCCGGAGCGGATGTTTTCTTTTTTGCTTTAACTTTTTTGACAGCCATAATTTAGTACCTCTTTACTTTTGTGTATGATTATTTCCTGAATGATGTATTTTTAGCCTGTTAAGAGAATGTGAAATATGAAATATGATTTCTCATACACACTCTATAAAAGATATTTTAAAACTTAAATTTTTTCAATTAATACTTTGCAGATCTTTCCGTTCAGGTTTATTTCTTCGTAGCCGTTGGTTTTTTCATCTGCGCCGCTTTCAAGCTTAACAGCCATCGTCTGCTCTTCAATATACTTATGCTGATCCTTTATGGCGCCTGCAAGCTCTGCATCAGCCCTGTAGCGAATGTTGATCCTGTCGTTAACATCCATCAGCATTTCTTTCCTGATATTCTGGACCTTGCTTACAAATTCTCTTGCAATACCTTCGTTAATAAGTTCATCATCAAGCTTGGTATCTAACGCAACTGTAAGATAGTCTTCGCTTTCGATTATCCAGCCTTCAATATTTTCAGTCTGAACTTCAAGGTCTTCCCTTGTTATTTCAAATTCATTTCCATTAAGATTTATCTTTACCGAACCGGCTTTTTCTATCTCATTTATTTTATGATTATCAAATGCCTTGATCGCTTCGGCTATCAACTTCATATCCTTGCCGTATTTAGGGCCAAGGAGCTTAAAATTCGGTTTAGCTTTCTTATTGATTATCCCGCTGGACTCGCCGACAAAATTTATCTCTTTTACATTAACTTCTTCAAGAATAATGTTCTTCATGCGCTCTATAACGCTCTTCTCGTTTTCGTTCAGCACCGGGATTATGATCTGCCTCAGCGGCTGACGGGTCTTTAGATTAAATTTAACCCTCATGGCTCTTACCAGATAAACTATACGCTGAGCAGTGTGCATTTCAGCCTCAAGCTTTGCATCAATATCATTATCAGCAGGTTGTTCAATGTGAGCTAAATGCACAGAATCTTTTCCTGTAAGATTTGTATACAGCTTCTCAGAAAGAAACGGCGCAATAGGCGCAATTAATTTAAGCAGCTCAGCCAGTACTTCAAACAAAGTGCCGTATGACGAAAGCTTATCTTTTTCGTCTGCCGGCGCTCGGAATCTTCTGCGGTTGCGTCTTACATACCAATTTGACAGGTCGTCAATAGCAAAATCATATATCATTCTTGAAGCCCTTGTAATATCGTACCCGTCCATTAAGCTGATATAATTCCGTTTAAGCGAACTCATTGCCGAAATTATCCATTTATCAATTTCGGGCCTTTCATTAACCGGAACGCGGTTCTTTACAAGCTCATCGGAGCTGACGCCTGTTAAATTCGAATACAATACAAAGAACTTATATGTATTTACCAGCGTATCAAAGAACTTATTGCGGACCTCAACAAGGTCGTCTTCATTGAACATTTTAGGCCGCCATGGCACGGATGAACTCATCAAATACCATCTTAAAATATCAGCGCCATATTTTTCCATTATTGCAAACGGATCGACAATATTACCTTTGTGCTTTGACATCTTCTGGCCTGTTTTATCAAGTATCAGGTCATTAACTATCAGATTTTTATATGCTCTTTCATTAAAAAGAAATGTCCCAATCGCATGAAGTGTGTAGAACCAGCCTCTTGTCTGGTCGACGCCTTCGGCGATAAAATCTGCGGGATAATTCTTTTCAAATAATTCCTTGTTCTCAAAAGGATAATGATGCTGTGCAAACGGCATTGAACCTGAATCATACCATGCATCGATAACTTCTTCAACCCGCGTCATATCGCATTTACCTTTTTCACAGCGGATCTTTAATCTATCTACATATGGCTTATGCAAATCAATAGATTCATCAGTCGGAAAAACTTCTCTAAAATTTGTCGCTTTTTCTTTCAGCTCTTCAATAGAACCAATTGCAATATATTTATTCTCGCAATCGCATTCGCCTTCTTCGCAGGTGCATTGCCATATAGGAAGCGGCGTTCCCCAGTACCTGTCGCGTGATAAAGCCCAGTCGCGGTTTTCTTCAAGCCAGTTACCGAATCTGCCGGAACCAGTTTCGGGAGGATACCAGTTAATTTTATTATTCAGCTCTATCATCTTTTCTTTATAAGATGACGTCTTTATATACCAGCTTTCACGCGCATAATACAGAAGCGGGGTATGGCAGCGCCAGCAGTGCGGGTAAGAGTGAACAAACATTTCTTTCTTATATAACTTACCCTCAGAACGCAGCTTTTTTATTATGTCAGCATCGGTATCTTTTACAAATCGCCCTTTAAAATCCGATACAGCGTTTACAAACTTTCCGCTTTTATCAACAGGCTGAAGTACCGGCAAATTATATTTTCTTGATAACTGGTAATCGTCTTCGCCAAATGCCGGGGCTATGTGAACGATACCTGAACCGTCTTCTGTGGTTACAAAATCTCCTGGAGCTACAAAGAATGCTTTGCCGTCAGGCTTAACATAATCCATGAGCTGCTCATACTCAATATTCTCTAGCTCTTTACCTTTTACTTCACCCAACACTTCATATTCCTGGGTGATAACCGAGAGCCTGTCTTTAGCCAGAATTATCTGGTCGCCGGTATCCTTGAATTTTATTTTAACATAAGTAATATCCGGTCCAACAGCCAGCGCCACATTAGAAATAAGCGTCCATGGAGTGGTTGTCCACACAAGAAAATACCATCCGTCATAACGCTGTCCGTCTTTTATCTTAAACACAACATATACTGACGGGTCCTTTACATCTTCGTAGCCCTGGGCGACCTCGTGCGTTGAAAGAGGGGTTTCGCATCTTGGACAATAAGGCTGTATTTTATATCCTCTGTATATCAGTTCAGCGTCAAAAAATTTCTTAAGCGACCACCAAACAGATTCAATGTATTCGTTTTTGTAAGTTACATACGCTTCTTTTAGATTAACCCAGTAACCCATACGTTCGGTAAGGTCTTCCCATTCTTTCAGATATTTGAATACGGAAGCCTTGCAAGCCTGGTTGAATTTTTCTACGCCAAGCTTTAAAATATCATCCTTTGATTTTATGCCAAGCGATTTTTCAACTTCTATTTCAACGGGTAGTCCCTGGGTATCCCATCCTGCTTTTCTGTAAACCTGGAATCCCCTTAAAGTTTTGTAACGGCAGATTAGGTCTTTGATGGTTCTTGCCATTACATGATGGATGCCGGGTTTTCCGTTTGCAGTCGGCGGGCCTTCGTAGAAAGTAAAACCGGGCATGCCTTGCCGCGTAGTAATGCTTTTATCAAAAGTATTATTATCCGACCAGTACTTTAGAACTTCATTTTCGAGTTCTGCAAAATTTATTCTATCAGGTAATTCCTTAAACATTTCTTATATAAAGCCGCTAATATATCTATTAAATAAAGTAAATCAAAACCCGTTTAAAGAACAAACTGGTTTTCATAAACGCCTGTTTTTTCAGTTGATTAAAAACGGGGTAAGCAGAAATATAGCTTATTATCCTTGTTTTTACAATGCACCGTAACAGTAATTATAAAAGCTAAAAGCGGTCTTTCAAAACGGGCACAGGAGCGTTTAGAACGCTCCTGTTTAACTTTTAACAAGAATTTCTTTACATACAAAATATAAGTATTAAGCGACAAGTTTTGCATCAGGCATTTCGTCATAAGTTCTGCCATCTAACAATCTGCCATTAGCTTTCTTATTAGTTCCGCCCCACTGTTTAAAAAAGAAAGGTATCCTATTATCAATACACTGTTTCTTTATATCTTGAACCCATTCCGGATTCATTGGCCTTATTTTTCTTCCTGATTCACCACCCACAATTACCCAATCAATGTTTTGAAGATTTAAATTCGTTAGTGGGCCAATTAAAGGTTCAAGTGATAAAAACTTAACGAATGCATTTGAGTTACGTAAATCGTCAATTCTATGTATAACCTTTTCGTTTTCGACGGATACACCCATCCAAATATTTTCGGTCCAATTTAATTTATTACTCACTTGCAATAAACGGCCCGACCTTTTTGTAAGTACCTGGAAAATATGTTGTCTGCTTTCATTCATCACTTCAAACACTTTTTTTATATAATCAAGTGGCACATCTTTATGGAATAAGTCGCTCATACTATTTACAAAAATTATCTTTGATTGTTTCCACTTTTGGGGTAGCATTAAAACGTCTGGCTGTAGAGTTAATTTAAAACCATCCCGATATTTCTTCACTCCCATAGCTTTCAACCTTCTTGCAAAGACTTCCGCATAACAAAACTTACATCCTTGAGAGATTTTATTGCAACCAGTTGTAGGGTTCCAGGTTAGTTCAGTCCATTCTATTTTTGATTTTGACATATTACTAATATTTTGAAATTATCGAATTAGCGATTTTTTGTGCAGCTGGATTTTGAGACGCCAAAATTAAGTGAAACATAGCTGAACCTTTAGTGTTTTTCAATGTATGCGGTTTTGAAACATATTTCCAAACAGTTGCTAATTTTTCGGAATAAATTTCGGTGATCCTAGCAACTGATTTGTCAAACTTTGTAACTCTACTCTTTGTACCAAAGAGTGTTAAGTCTTCCTTTTCAAAATAAAACTTGTTCTTAATTTCTTCTTCTGTTATTCCAAAAAAGCCACTTAATTTGTCCATCCATTTTTCAGAAATATCTCCACTTTTTGTAAGCAATCTATTCACACCAATTCCAGTCGGGATTAGGATCCACATGTCAATGTCTACACCATTAAACACAGACATGGAACTCCAATTCACCTGCATACCTTGTGGATCAACAAAAGCTAGCGCTCTATGATATTTATTCTTTTTTAGGAAATTCGCTAAGTCAACTAACTTCCTATTGCAATCCGCTTCGATTACAAAGATGTCTTTTTTGTTGGGGAATTTGTCTTTTAACACCTTATTCAAATGTGAAGCTTTTTTACTGTCAAGTTCAACCAAGTAATATATGTTAAAACTCCTAGGATCATCAATTGATAATATTCTAACCGCAGCCCCTTCAATTACAGGGAGGTCATTTGAGTGTTCTATATCTCCGCATCCTGCAAATCCATCGAAATAAATCAATTTGAAATACTGCTTATGCATTATTTTCAAATACGCCCTCGTATATTTCTCAACAATATCTATTTTGTCTTCAGTCCAAGCACCACCAAATTTATTCAGCATATTCTTTCCACTAATATATAAAAATCCAGTAAAGGAATGGTATCATTCAATGATACTAATCAAAAACAAAAATATGTTATAATATCAATACTTACAATTTTATAATTAATATATGGTTGTTTGTTCATTATATTAATATTTAATCAGTTAACTTTCCTAAACGCAAAAAAGGAAGAGCTCAAATGAGTTCTTCCTTGAGACATTATTTTCTTGCGCTACAGCAATATTACTATTGGGAATGAGCTGGCTACTTCAACAGTATCATTATCTTTGTCTCGATATCATTGGCGCCTACCTCAACCCGGATTTACTTAACCAAAACCATTTTTTTTATATCTACAAAATTCCCGGATGTAATTTTATAAAAGTAAACCCCACTGGGCAAATTTGAAGCATCAAAATCCACCTGGTAAGCGCCACTTTGCAGATTCTGATCAACAAGCCGTCTCACTTCCCTGCCTAAGACATCATAGACGTTCATCCTGACCAATCCGCTTTTTACAATTTGCACGTTTATTTTGGTGGATGGGTTAAACGGATTCGGATAATTTTGCCCAAGCGAGTATTTTGTTACAACCCCAGAGCTTATTGGCCTGATGCCAATTACAGGGCTTGCGGGATTGTAAAATACGTGCTTTGCGTTTATAGAGCCGAAGCCCGGAATTGTAACAGACGTGTATATAATTTTGAATATGCTAAACTTCCTTCCGGGTTCATACCATTCATATATTGTATAATGCGTTATTATAGCCATGTGATAAATTACCGATGAATCGCTTACTGTAATTATCTCCTTCAGCCGGAGAGTATTCAGGAAAACGCCGAACGGCAGGTTAATTAATCCATAAGCATCAGCGGTGACATTTGCAGTACCGTTCACTATCAATGAATCGCCTGTTTGGGCATAGCCGGCGGCAAAGTTATCCGTAAAGTTTGAATTATAAGTAAACGGAAAAGTAAGCATTGTTTCAAAGTTAGAATAATATACCGGCGTACCGTGCGAGAAATAACCGACAAGTTCAAGCTTCGGCTGAGTTGAATCAAAATAGTTGTAACAAGTATCTAAATTCGCAAGATTCGAAGACGGGAACAAACTTGCATATGGCGTTTGCGACGGGAGCAGCCATTGAATGCTGACGCTGTCGGTTCTGATAAGATTTGGGTAGTTCCATGTCTGGTTTGCGCCTGAGCCGCCTTCGGTTATGCCGTTAGTATCAGCGCTGACGCGGAATTCTACATCGCCCGGGGTGGGGTCCATACCGGACGTTAACACCGGTTGTGAAAATGAATAGATAGTGATTAAAGCTAAATAACCTGTTATGAAAAAATATTTGTTCATTCCTGCCTCCTTTATTTCAGATGCTGATTTTATTTTTTATTATAACACAAATTTTACGCCTGAATATATAAACCAGTTAGTCGTTTTAATTGAATTTATATATCCCCCGGCGGCATTATTTTGAATAAGATTATTTAAGCCGCCCTGTTCATATTTTACTCCCAGCAATGCCCCCAGGAATTTGTTAAAGAAATAACTTCCCTGCAGAGTCCCGGTTATTCCCAGGTCAATGTTCTTCAGCGCGTAGTTTTGGGGCTGGTCCTGTGAAAGCAATATTCCAAGATACGGGCCGGCGGCAAGATCTACCTGCACCTTGCTCACGTTGAAATTGAACGCGAACATGAGCGGAATATTAAAATAGTTTGCGCTGTAAGAATTTGATGTAGTTGTAAAGCCTTTGGAAGAGTAATTAAACCCTGTGCTTAGTGAAAAACCCAGCAGCCTGAGATTTATATTTGCGCCTATCATGGGGCCGGTTTTAGAGCCTGTGTTACTCAAACCGCTGGTATCCCTGTTCACATCAAAATTCGTTTTAGAAAATCCGGCTCCTAAGATCAGATCGATAGATACTCCGAACAATCCGTTGCCCAGCCCACGCTGATTGCTTTTTTGTTCATTAAGCTTTTTCTGGTAATCTCCGTATTGCTTCTGATAGCTGTTCATAACGCTATCTCTCATTTTGGAAATCTTCGAAGTATCATAGGCGCTTTTATAAAGAGTATCGCTTTTAGTCTGAGCCAGCAAGAGCGAGGAAGGCGTTGCCGCCAAAAACAGAACAAGACACATTAGAATTTTCATTTAGTTATTCCTTTCATATATTTTAATTTCGAAAAATCATTTCTTAAGCTGCTGATAATATATTCTCAATGCAGAACTGATCACTTTATCCTGTGTGTAGTTAAATTGTAATTGAATTTTTTTTATTAAATTATGAGTCGAGGGCTTAAGCCTGTAGCCTTTTGAAATTTTTCTTTTTTGGCCGGCCGGAGCTTTTTCTGCAGTCATAATTGTTTTTTCTGTGTCCATTTACATTTTACTGATAATTCTTTATTGATATCAAATAAGTGCACATCTGCGTGCACATTGGTTATTTATTGTCACAAACTTATTATTTAATCGGGGGCGATACAAAGAAAGTTTAATCGAAAAGTAGAAATTCATAAGGGGCTCGGATTGTGAAATGAACATTCAATGTTGGAATTTTAAGTTTATTTTACATATTTTTAGAAATTTCCAAACATAATTTGTCCCGGCTTTTCGGAGGACTTTCTAACTAGATGATAAACAGCAAGGTTATAGATATTTTAAAGAAATTTGACAGAAGTGAGTTGAAAGAACTCAGCGATTTCATAGACTCTCCTTTTCATAACAAGAATAAGAATGTCAGAAAACTCTTTAGCGCTTTGAAATCATTTTACCCCGGGTTTGCAGACAAAAAACTGACTAAAGAAAATATTTATGAAAAGATATTCCCCGGCAATGTTTATGCCGATAAAACATTCAGAAATCTTATGTCTGACCTTATGAACCTGATCGAATCATATGCCGCTTATTCATACATCGATAATGACAAGTATTACAGAAAGTTTTTCCGTACCGTAGGCCTGGCAATGATTCAGGCGGATTCATCGGTGGAAAGCAGTATAAAAGAAGCGGATAAACTATTCAGCGATTTTAAGTTTGACGGCGGGAATATTTTTTACCTGATGCATTTAATGGAAATGGAAAAAGATTTTCTGGCGATAAGGAGGAACAAGCTCATCAATCTGAACATGAAAGAAGGCGAGTACCTGATATACGCCTTCCTTTCAAAGTACCTGATCTTTAAAATGAAATATTACAACTACCGCTATAAGCTTGGCACTGAAAAACTCTCCGGGTTTATTGAAGAATTTGAAAAATCTATCAATCTTGAAAGTTTTATTAAATTTATTGAGAGCAGTCCAACGGCTGAGATGGAAATAATCCTTATCTATTACTATTGCACGAAATTTATGAGCGACATAAGCGCTGATTCATATTATTCGAAAGTTAAGCTTTTATTCGAAAAGAATAAGAACAACCTGAACCGGACCGAGACTGTTAATCTTTATCTGACATTCAATAGTTACTGTGTCGCAAAGATAAGGCAAGGCAGCAAAGAATATGTGCGGGAGCTGTTTGACATATATAAAAAAATGTTTGAGGAAAACCTCGCTATGGGAGAAAGCGAGACCCATCTTCACATCACAATATTTTATAACGTAGTATCAATTGCGCTGAACATAGGCGAAACCGAATGGGCAAGATCGTTTATAGAAAATAATCACAAAAAGCTGCTTCCGGAATATGAAGAGACCATGTACAATTATTCATATTCGTTGTATCATTTTCACAGGAAAGAATTTGAAAAGTCTTTAGAATGCCTTAACAAAGTTAATTTTGAAAACCACTTTATAAAGACAGGCGTCAGGCTTTTGCTTTTAAAAATATACTATGAACTCAGATACACTGAGTCATTTATTTCGATGTGTGACAGTATAAAGCGCTATTTTACAGGTGAAAAACAGGTGCCTGCTGATATTAAGATCTCAAGCGTTGAATTTATCAATATCGCCGCTAAGCTTTTCCGTAACATTAACGATTCTTCTAAAGAAAAACTTTTAGATATTCAGAATGATATAGAGCATAAACAACTTGGATTGAACAAGGATTGGCTCCTTGAAAAACTTGATGAATTGAAAAAAGGGCATTAGAAATTACTAAAGCCCTTTCTCCTGATTTCATTTTTATTTTACTTGATAACAACCATTTTTTTAACTTCAGAATAATCACTTGCCGAAATTCTGTAGTAATAAATTCCGGATGAAAGCGAACTTGCATCAAAGTCGGCTTCATAAACGCCGGGGTGCAATTGTTCATTCACAATCACTGCAACTTCCCTTCCTAGCACATCATAAACTTTTATTGTTGTAAACGCTTCTTTCTTCAAATCAAACCTGATCTTCGTAGCAGGATTAAATGGATTTGGATAATTTTGCTCTAAGCCATAAGCCTTCGGAATTTCTGCAGATATAGATCGAACAGCTCCGCCTCGGAATAATGAAACCCGCGTAATACCGCCATTATTTCGTATAGCCCAGCTAAAATGAGCTCCATACATATAAATGATACCAGAACCGATATTATTATATATGCCTGAAGGAGCAGTGTATTCGGAGCTATAATTTGTACCGCCTCCAAAATATATTTTAGAATTATTTCTTACAGCATATGCTTCGTATGGTTGATTAAGAACCCCATTTGAAACTCCTGCATAAGCGGGATCCATTCCTACGAAGTTCCCGGTATCAGGAACCGATAAGGACTGCCAGTTACTTCCTCCGTTTGTGGTGTATTTCAACGTGCTCCCTCCCGATTGAATGTAAGTATAGCCTGTTGTATCAGCATAAATCCACAACGCAGTTGAATTCACTTCAGGAACTGTTGAAATTGCTGTCCAGTTCAATCCAAAATTCACTGATTTGTAAATTCTGGAATTATTCGTTCCAAACACAATATTGTTATTCAAAATCATTATAGAGTTATTCCATCCGGTTTCAGATCCGGACTGCTGGAGATACATACCGGTTGAATCCCATGTTGCCCCGGCATTTGTAGTTTTCCATAACGACCATCTGCCTCCCACGGGATTTCCTTCCATAAATCCTGTTTGTGAATCTCTCATAAATATAGCATTGATATAACCATTTGCCTGTGTAAACACCTGGATCCAGTTAGCGCCGCCATTTGTTGTTCGGTATGCATATGTAGTCGTTCCAATATTACCCGCAGTTAACGCTGTATCTAAACTTTTGCAGCTTATGGTGACCAGATTAACATTTAAGGGTATATTACTTCCGGCGCTGAGCCAGTTAACTCCTGCATTGCTGGTTTTTAAAACAACTCCATTAGCTCCGCAAATCCATGCCTGAACAGGTTCAAAGTTGCCAATAAAACTTACAGAATTTAAGCTGGTTGTAACTCCAGAAACCTGTTCGCCATAGCAAGTGGGACATTGCGAATAACTACTTTGACAAAAAAAATAGATGAAAGAAAATATAATAAGTATTATGATTGTTTTCATTTTTTGATCTCCTTATTTAACTACTGCCATTTTTTTAACTTCAGAATAATCGCCTGCCGAAATTCTGTAACAATAAATTCCTGATGAAAGCGAGCTTGCGTCAAAGTCGGCTTCATAAACTCCCGGGTGCAACTGTTCATTCACAATAACGGCAACTTCCCTGCCAAGTACATCATACACTTTAATATTTGTAAACGCTTCTTTCTTCAAATCAAATCTGATCTTCGTGGCAGGATTAAACGGATTCGGATAGTTTTGTTCTAAGTTATAAGATTTTGGAATTTCAGAAGATATTGAATGCACTGCCCCGCCACGGAAAATCGTGACCATAGTTATTCCGCCATTTGTCCTAACAGCCCATGACACATTATTGCCTATATAATCATATGCCAGATGATTATATCTTCCAGAAGGCGCTGAGTAATCCCGTATTAAATTAGGGAATTCATTTCCTGCATAAATACTGCTGTCACCGCGTACTGCATAACCGGGGCCGAGTGCAAAATAATCGGACCCTACTAACCCTCCGGCAAAACCTGTGAACATTCCGGAGCCGGGGCATGTAGCCTGTAGCCAGTTTGCACCTTGATTAGTTGAATAATAAATATTATTACCGCCAATGACCTTATAGTTAATTGAACCATACATGATGTTTTGTGGTATCCATAACATAGATGAATTTACTTCCGGAGAAGTAGAAATAAACGACCAGTTCGTCCCGTAATTTGTAGATTTATAAATCCTTGAGTTGTTGGTACCAAACCAGATAGTGTCATTTACAATAACCAGCGAATTATTGAACCCGGTCTCAGTTCCGTTTTGAGGAAGATTCAAACCGGTTGAGTCCCAGTTCAGCCCTGCATTTGTAGTTTTCCATAATGACCACCTACCCCCAACCGGGTCACCAACCATAAAAGCATTGACGCCGTTTTTCATCCATACAGAGCGTAAATTACCGGCCTGAGTAAAAACTAAATTCCAGTTAGCTCCGCCGTTGACCGTTCTGTATACATTCGAAGAACCTGTCATTTGACCGATGGTCAGAACAGTGTCCCTAGCAAAAACACTTATATTAGTTAAATTAATATTTGCAGGAATAAGTCCTGTTGATGTATTAATCCAGTTCGATCCCGAATTAGTAGTTTTCAGAACGGTACCTCCGAATCCGCAGACCCAAACTTGAGATGGATAAGATGGATATTTACATATACAAGCTGAAGTTAAATTTACGTTGACTCCCGAATTTTGTTCAACATAATACTGCTGCGAGTTGCTTAACTTTGGGAACAGGAAAATTGGAATAGTTATAGACAGAAGTATCAGCCTTTTCATTATTACCTCTTCTTTCTGAAGCTGTTGAAATAAAATTCAACAGCAAATTTGCTTTGATTAATGTATGAGTGAATGTCTGCATTTAAAAGAAACTTTAGTTCTTTACGTCAAAAAATAACTTAGCGAAACCGATTTTCCTACTCAAATTTCAGTGATTACAGGCAGGATTGTGGTTTTTAGTATAATTCTTCAATTTCATAAGTTTTTTATTTATGTTATTTTATAATATGAATAAATCATATACAGAACTTGCTCCCGCCAAAATAAATATCGGACTGCGTATTCTTTCAAAACGCAGAGACGGTTATCATAACATAGAAACTATTTTTTATCCGGTAAGGATATTTGATCATTTAAGTTTAAATATCCGTAAAATGGCAGCTGAGTATTCGGGCGCCACTAAAATTAAAGTTACCATTAATCCAAAACTAAAGATATCGAATAAGGATAACATCTGCCTCAAAGCGGCAAAACTATTTTTTGAAAGGTTTGAAATTAAAGAACCTTACCAGGTTACCATAAACATTAAAAAAAGTATTCCGATTGGCGCAGGGCTTGGAGGCGGCAGCTCGGATGCGGCATGCATACTCAGAATTCTTTCAAAGCATTTTAAAGTTGAACTTATCCACAAGTATCTTCTGAATTTAATTGCCGCTGAGATAGGCAGCGATGTGCCGTTCTTTCTTATTGGCAAACCAGCATATGCTGAAAGCAGAGGCGAGCGGCTAACCCATCTTCCGGATTTTGAAATAAACCGCAAAATCCTGATAGTAAACCCCGGGAAAAACATTTCGACAAAATGGGCCTATACAGAATTATCAAGGCGCTCCAGAGGTAAATGGAACATAAAAAGACTGGATAAGATAAAGACTTTCGAAATTGGCCGGACAGGTTTATTTATAAACAGGTTTGAGGATGTTGTCTTCAAAAAATATCCCGCAATAGGTAAGATAAAGGAAAAGATGCTTAAATTGGGAGCTGAGTTCAGCTTAATGAGCGGAAGCGGCTCATCAGTATACGGGCTGTTTAAAAAAGAAGCGGACTTAAAGTCCGCCCTCAAATACTTCAAAACAAAAAAATATAAAACTTTTATCGGTTAAAAATCAACAGTCATATATAGAGTCGGCATACTTTCTGATTTCAAAGTGTATGGCGACGTAAACCTGTTGATCCTGAATCCCGTTTCCATATGTAATTTCTTATTAAAAGTCGATACGGTCCACGCCGCATCAGCCGCGCTTAATATGTGGTTTAGCACTACAAAATAGATCCCGTCGTTAGCATAATCATAAAAATTATTTGCGTCCTGCCTGCTATAGGCATAGTTAACAAATACGGGGTCGCGGTAAGTTTCAAAATTGTAAGGACCCGGCGACTTGGTAGGATCATGCGCAAGATTTGTCCATCCGGCCTGGAAAGTCTGGTACTTGCCTATCAACTCGTAAAACTGCTGTGAATCCTGATCAGGCAAAGTGTGTGAAAAATTATTTGTCGGGTCGCTCTCACAAACATGAATTTCGCCTTCCAGAGTCTGCCAATTCTGCTCATTCGGATTTATCTGTCCGGAACTCGCGAAACCCTGGTCCTTTAACCAAGCAGCGTATTTGTGAATGCTCCAGTTCTGGTCCGCATATGCTTCGAAAGCTGCGGTTTTTGTATCGCCTTTATGCTGCAGGTAAGCGTAAGTTCCCCAGCCAATGATTTCCACGCCGAGGAAAATTGCGGCTTTCAAAATATTGCCGCCGTAAAACTCGCCTGAGCCGGGTAATACTGCCGACATCAACGCGCCAAGCACCGGAGATCTTTCTTTCTTTCCGCTGCTGACATTTTTACTGATGTTGTTTTGAGGCAGAGTATCGCTCATTAAATCTGATTCATAATTTCTCATGAAATCATATTTACCCTGCGCATCTATCTTGAGCCCGGAAAAATCTGACGCTGAAATAAGATTCGCGTCTACCTTTGAGCTTACAGACGTTTTATCGTAAAACTTCAAGGAGCCCAGCTCCTGTGTGTACAGGCTTTGGCTTATCGCAAATGCGAGAGAAACCGCCAAAATAAATTTAATGTTCTTCATAGTGTTTTAATAGATTATTTTATCCAATAATAAAGCGTTAGCCGGTACATACTGAATCCTTATAATCTCTCCTTTTTTAAATTTTTCTTTAAACTCTGTTAAACTTACCTGTCCTGATGCCACTAAAAGCATCATACCAACAATTGCACGCACCATAGAATGCAAAAACCGGTTTGCGCATATTTTAAATTCAGCGCTTCCGTCTTTTTTCTTCTTTATCCCGGCAAAATAAACATCGCTCATAAAATCATGTTCATCCGATTTATTCTTGCACATTGTTTTAAACGAATGGGCCCCAACCAATGAACTACAGAACTTAGAAGCCAGGTCAAAATCAAACTTTCTCTTAAAATAATAATATTTTTCCCCGTCGTAAGCCCTTTTCCTGAAACATATCAGGTACCTGTATATACGTTTCTTTGCGGAATACCTCGCATGGAAATTATCGCTAACCTTTTCCGCCTTCCTGATCGCAATATCCGAAGGCAAAATAGAGTTCAAATTATATGCAAGTTTATGCAAATCAAGTTTTTGAAACAAGTCCCTATCTATCCTGAAATTCGCGCACTGGTTCAGCGCATGAACTCCGGTATCGGTTCTACCCGCTCCTGTTAACTTAATTTCATGTCCCGGTAATAAAACCTGTAGAGATTCTTCTATAGTTTGCTGTATTGTAGGTTTGTTTTTCTGTCTTTGCCAGCCAAAATAATTCCTGCCGTCAAACTCTATTGTTAATTTAATATTTACCAAGCCGCCTGTTTCCGGGGCCTTCAAAACCATTTTATGAGATTCAGCTTAATTCCGTCAACGTGATTAAAATTCCTGATGATATCAGCCTGCAGGGCAACTCCGCCTGATTCTTCAACGCCTGAATTATATTTATTAGTTAACACTATAGCGCTTATTGCGCTTATTACATGATTCAATAAAATAGCGCCTACTATAAATAAGCGGTCATTATGGATCCTGTCGCCGGCAAGCTTATCTGACCTGTATGATTCGCGGTCGTTTACATTATCCCAGTAAAAATCAAAACCAGTTCCAGGGTAATAAACTTTGTCATAATTACCCTGCTGGAGCATATCGTTATTATATTCTTCAACGTTATCATAGTTAGCAATGTTCACCCAGAAATTATCATCCCTTGCCTTATTGCCGACCGTGACGCCTGCGTGCGTTGCGGAATAAGAATAAGCGTCATTCAATAGCCAGTTGCCGTAAACCGTAAACGAAGCATAACCAACCCACAACGCCGCCTCGGATATCAAAAAGTATTTACCTACGTCAAACCGCTTTGTATAAAGCTGTCCCATTCCCGGAACAAAAAGCGAATATATCATCGCGAGTCCGGCCGATTTCTTTTGCCTCACAGGCATTTTACTGTCAACGGGATTTTTCACGGAATCGCTCAAATGTGCTTTCAATGAGGTGTTTTCGAACCGATCGAACGTGGAATTGATATGCTTATCCGACAGCTTAAAAGCGCTGTAATCCTTAAACTGGCCAAAGACCGAAGAGGAAGCGAAAAGAAATAATATCACGCAGGTTTTTAACATTACACCTTCATTTAAATTCTGAATTAATAATCGTATCCTTAATTCGATAGCGCTTTCTCCATTACTTTTGTAAATTCCTCAGGCTTTAAAAATCCGGTTATTCTCAATGATTCCATTTCCTTCCCGTTCTTATCCATAAATGCGACCACAGGAAGACCGAGAATTTTAAATTTACCTTCAATTTCTTTATCGCCTTTTGTGAGGTCGACTTTAATTACGTTAAACTTTTTCGAAAGTTCAATCACTTTCGGGTCGACATAAGTGTACTTATCCAGCTCTTTGCACTGCGCGCACCAGTCGGCATAGAAGTCTATCAATGTCGGCTTCTCCCCTGCTTTTGCAACCGAGCCGTCTATCTGCTGTTCGGTCAACAGCATCTGCCATTCAAGCTTGCCGCCGGAGACCTGCTGGTCCTTTGAGAAATGCAAAGTCGAAGCTCCCCAAAATATAAATGCAATCGCAATAATATACTTAATTCTGGTATAACCTGAAGCGGTAATAGCTTTTCTATCTATCACTATTAAATAGAATCCCGCCAATATCAAATAAGCCGGGAATAATATCTCATAAACTTTTGCTGAAATTAATGTTTGCGCGGTGTAAATCGCAAGCCCTATCATAATGAAACCGAAAATTATCTTTACGCCTTCCATCCAGACACCCGAACGCGGCAGCTTGCTGATGGAACCCGAAAATATGGCAAGAAATATGTATGGGAATCCTAAACCAAGCGAAAGTACAAAGAACATAAGGAACCCTAAGAACGGACTTCCTATTTTCCCGACATAAACCAATAGGCTAAGTACAAACGGACCGATACACGGAGCTGCAATAAATCCAACTGTAAGACCCATCAACGCTGTGCCAAAATATCCCTGCCTGTTCTTTCCGCTGAAGTTTGCGATAGATTGCGGTATCCTTATTTCATATAACCCGAACATGCTTAACGCAAGCGCGACGAAAATTGCTATCAATACTACAACAACAATTGGATTTTGAAGAAGGCTTCCGAACAATCCGCCTGTAAGCGCTGCCACTGTGCCAAGCACGGAATAAGTTATAGACATTCCGAAGATATAAACAAGCGCCATTACAATTTTCTGCGCCTTGTTCTGATTTACCTGCGCGCCAAAATAGCTTATGGTAATTGGTATAAGCGGGTAAACGCACGGCGTTAAGTTAAGCGCAAGTCCGGCAATGAATATAATAAACAGAGCGACAAACAATCCTTTTTCTTTAACGTAAGTTTCAATTTCATTTGTCGTAGCTGTGGAAGTTGTTACCTGCTGAGTAGTATCGCGTTTATTTTCTTTTAGAGTTGTAGTCTGCTCGGTTTTTTTAGTAGTATCTTTTATTTCCGTCTTCTGTTCTTTATCGGTGGTATCAACTTTCTGGTTCACCTTTGAAGTATCAGCCTTAACTGAATCTTCTTTAATTGTAACCTGAACAGTAAACGGCGCGTCTTTAGGCGAGAAACATGCACGGTCATTACAAGCCTGGTAATGAATTGAGCCGCTGATATCATATTTGCCCGGCTTTAAATTTTTATTCGCCTTCAGGCTCACGCCGATATTAACGGCGCTTTCGTAAACATCAAGCTCGGTTTCAGAGAAGCTGAATTTGAATTTGTGAGAAGGCGGCCAAGCTATTTTTACGACTTTAAAATCATTACTCTCTATTTTTAAAGAGGTCGGGATGAGATCTTCATCTGTAACCTTGCTGGCATTTATATGATAGCCCTCAAGAATTGTTCCTTTAACGTTAATTTTAACGGCTTCGCTTAATTGAAAGTCTTTTTTTGTAGAAGTTGCTGATGCTTTTAGCTGGTCCTGGGAATAAGAAACATTCGCAAGGGATATTATTAGCAATAATGAAAACAGTAGTTTATACATGAGATTATATGCGGATTTTTCTTTCATAGAATGTTCAAATTATTCATACATCTTTTCAAATGCAATGAAAATCAATCGGATTTACAGGTTTAGTGGTTTTTAGTCAAGAAATTGTTCCTTATTAGTCATTCGTGAGACTGGAATATTTTTTGTTGTTTTTATTTTTAAATCGCAACTTTCGCAAACATGGACTTTAGTGAGATACAGTCAGACGAAACCTGAGATACCCTGATTTTTGTCGCTTGTGCGCCGGAATCGAAAGTTTTGTTTCAAAAATCCGTCTCATTTCTCACCGACTAAAATGAGAATTCGTCAAAGAGTTAATTAGTTAATTTGGTAAACAATGCCGAGCTTTGAATTAGTTAATATAAATTGCAAACTGTAATAAATATAATACACGTGTGTTTATGATGTCAAGGATAAAATAAACGACTGTCGGTTAGAGTGGCGAGTGTATTGAGCGCTAAGTGAGTAGAGACTATAATGAGCATTCGGTCTGCCCGGGATTGAGTATTTCGACCCATCAGGATATTAAAAAAGCGGGCTATTAACCCGCTTTTCTT
>CAZMRG010000010.1:39602-48117 GCA_964568655.1 uncultured Ignavibacteriales bacterium
TTCTTAGTATCAGTAAATGTGCCGGTTGTTATCCTGTAGAAATAAACACCGCTTGAATATTTTGAACCATCAAAAAATACCTCATATTCAGAGGGACTTACTTCCTGATTAACCAACATTTCTTTTTCTCTTCCCAGAATATCAAATATTTTTAACCGGACAAAACTTCTCTTTGGAATTGCAAATTTAATTTTTGTAGACGGGTTGAACGGATTAGGATAATTCTGATAAAGTTTAAATGACTCAGGTACCCCTGTTGAGAGATTCTTTATTCCAATTGTATATACCATATCTGCGTATCTCATAATGCGGTACATATTTGTTACTGCATAAACATAAACTTTATTTTGTTCGGCTACTGCATCAAGCCATAGAATCTGTTCACCGTTTTGAATAGGAAATGTGATATCATTCCAAGTAAGTCCATTATCTGTGGATTTTCCCACCTGGTCTAATGCACAATAAAACCATGATGATGTTCCTTTGACCCAGACTAAGTTTTGTAATGTGGGCTCGCCAATTGAAAGATTACGCGAAATATACCACGAGGAGCCTGCATTTGTTGTTTTAAAGAGCGGTACCGGTGGGCCTCCATAACAACTTGACATTGCAGTATTATTGTCATACATGAATTGGACGGCTGAAACAAAATAGCTACTGTAAGGCAATGTAATTGTTTGCCAGTTCAGCCCTCCATTGGCAGTGTAAGCTATCTTAGGTATTTGGTTAACCCCCTGACTATTTAACCCAAACCAAAAGTGTAACGAGTCTGTAACGCAACCCGTATATGCAGCTCCGACATAATCACCATTCAATTGTGGTGTAAAAAGCATCCAATTAAGCCCGCTATCAGTGGTTTTATAAATTCTGAATGGCGTGTTAGGACCTCCCGGGGGATCGCTAAATATATAACCGTAATTGGAATTGATGGCGCTGAACTTAATGTCGTTAATATAAGCTCCTGGGTTAAGCTGCAACAACCAGTTGAAACCTCCGTTTGAAGTAACGTAAATTTTCCCGTTATATGTACCTATCCATGCACGCATTGCGTCTATTGCTGCGATACAGACCGGCTTTTCAGTCCTGATATCGTCAATTGATATTGGGCTCCATCCATTGCGGGTTCTCCTTTCAATAAATGCGGAATCAGCGTCATAGTAATATCCAATCATCCATGAAACACTAGAATCAACAGTTGTCATTGTGTTTATTGCAGGCGGATTATTCTTCCAAGTTAGGGTAGTATCAACGCTCCATTGGGCATTGCATGGCAATGCCCAATAGAAAAAAAATATGAATAATAGGTTTGAAAATTTCATTTTATCAGTACCATTTTTTTTGTAGCTGTAAAGCCCATGGTTTCAAGTTTATAAAAATAAACCCCACTGGCTAAATTGTCGCCATCAAATAAGACAGAATATTCGCCTGAATTTTGAACCTGATCGACGAGTTTAATAACTAATTGACCAAGAGTATTAAATACATATAATTTAACAGGCCCGGTTGCCTCTATTGAATATTTAATAGAGGTTTTGGGATTGAAGGGATTTGGATAATTATTAGATAAAGAGTACCTGATCGGCGCCCCTTCTTTATGCTCATTTTGTACTCCCTGCGTATTTAGCATACGGTTAGAACTTGTTTCAGTGTACTTACCTTTAATTTGAAAAACATAATCTCTTATCATCCCTTTTTGCACAGGATTTCCAGGGTTAAAGTTTAAATTTATCATAGCGGTCGTATCCATTTCAGCATGTATATCGTCGTCATTTTGCAAAAAATATGTTATATCACCCCAAGTTGAATGTGTTGCGGACACAAGCCTTAGTTCTTGTTGTGCAAAGCCGCTATAAGTAACTGGAACGGCACAGAAGTAAGATACCTGATAGTCTCTTGAGAAAACAACATCAATGTTATCTACCGGATTGTCATTAATACCTGCATAGGGCACAATCACCAGCGAATTAAGTTCTCTCCTGGCGAATTTCTTTGAAACAACTCCATCTTTTGAATTGATATTTATAACGCCTTCCCAGTTCTTAGAAGTCGGTACTATAACATCGGCGTTGTGTCCAAGCGATCCAATCAAAGCAAGGCTATCGCCAGAAAGATCCATTCGACCCTTGTGATGGTTAGAATTAAACACGCGGAGGCGCTCAGTCTGAGATGTTGAATCATAATGCGCGTAAATTCCGTCACTGGGGTTCCCTGAAATTAATTTTGTATTCTGTAAATCATACTGAATAAAAGGAGTTATACTTGAAGACCCATCAATAGTAGCGCTATCTGTCGATTGTATTGTATTGTTATAGAACATTACAATTTGATTGTTTTCTGTAACTCCTATAGTAGTAGCAATTGGATGATCCACTGCAAACAATTTCACATTATCAAAATAATTGTAATCTTGCCCTGTTTCAAATATCTGTAAAGGTATGTTACCACTACTATCAATTTGGGGCTGATGGTTCAACTTATATAAATCAGTAATATCAGCGTTAGAATATTCAGCGAATTCAGACTTGTGCAAAATATTATTATCAGGGATAGCCCCGCTATCAGTCATCACAAATAACCATGGGCATCCTCCGTTAGGCTGAGTCATTGTTTGGGGATATACTGTGTAGTATTGAGAATAAACGCTTTGTCCGGCGCAGTTGTACGCTCGAACCCTTATTCTTAGCCAAAAACTGTTTGTCTCTCCTGAACAAGAACATGAAGTGAAATTTGTATTATGTAATTGCATGTAGTTCAAGTTATTGGGCGTCAGAGTTTGCAAACTGCACATGTCCATAGGCCAATAACCGCTTGCTCCATTTTCGCACGTATATTCCCACTGAAACCCAGCTGCATTTGGACATTGGACGTAAAATGTTCCCGTTTGACCTTTATAAAGTGTCCACGCATTTCCCGACCATTGAAGCGTGCTTGAAATGGTTGGCGTAGTTAGTTGCTGGGTCGGAAATTGATGTGTTTCACACGCAAACCAATAAAAAAGTGAAGCAACAGATTTAATCCCAAAGCAAAAACTAAAATCACCTGTATGAATATTATAGTCAAAATTAGGAAAACTTGCGTGAAGTGGAATAGTAGCCGCTGCATTGTACATTCCTTGCAACCATGGCGCATAATTATCTCCGCCATAGCCGGGTGTATATGTTGTATTTCCATCTATATGGTTACTTGAGAACCTATCTCCTACTTGATTTGCGAGATAGAAGATATATCTCAAAGGGTATTGTTGGTTTATCAACGGCAGGAACGCATTCGGGCCAAGCCAGTTAAAAAAAACCGGCTGTAAATTGTAATCCCAGTCTGTATAAAAATTATTCATAATAGATTCATAATAATCAGTGCCTCCCCAGTAAGGGTCATGCTGGTCGCCATGTGCATGGGCTGGTACTCCCACATCGCACAATAGATGCGCCACTCTTCCAAGAATACAATAACTCCATTTTTGGGACGTCTCAAGCGGTATCGTCACCTGTAACGGTGGGTTGTATTCCTCTTGATAATGCCAATTAATATCCATATAGCCCCAATAATAGCAGCGCCCGGTATTATAAAAATCGAAAAGATTATTATATGAATAGAATCTTCCCAGTATTGCTCCATGCACGGGGTCAACTGATACTTTTTGAAAGAAAATCTTTTGTTGTCCGTTAATATAATTTAAAGCTTTTTGATATGCATTTGGGAAACTTCCCCATAACGGAGGCTGCGGTGTAAACATCCAATCATCACCTATATCAGCTCGCCAAAAATGGGTTACGGTTGGATCCGGTGCGGTAACCAGGTAAACCGGGTCCTCCTCATCTTCACGAAAGGCGCCCGTGGTTATTAAACCCAGATCCCATGGGTTATTAGGGTCTCCGTTGTTTCCTATATTTCCAACATGAGAAGCCATTGGGGTAGCATCCCAATTTATGTCCGTCATGTTATGTTTTAAATATTGCCACGCTTGGGTAACCATATATTGATGTACTACCTGTGTGTATTCAGCATTCTGTTTTTGTCCCGTTGAAGAATGAATTAAAAACAGCAAAGATAGTAATAACAAGGAATAACAACTTTTTTTCATTTTTAGTTTCTCCTATTTTGAGAGTTTATTTTTTATTCAGAACCTAATAGCAGGTCCTATTTTTAGGTTAAAAGTTTGCGCTGACCGATTAAAATTTCCCAGTGAATAGTAAGAAGCCTCGCCTTTAAGTGAAATCATTTTCCAAATAGGTATGTCTATTCCCACAAAGAGAAACAAATTGAAATACTTATCATCTGTTCCCCCATTAACATATCTAATATCTATTTCGTAATTACCCGCTCCGGCCCCGGCTGTTAGTTGAAGCTTACGGATATTAAACATTATTTCTCCGAACAAACCAAAGCCAAGCGAAGAATAATTGCGTTCATGATTTACCATCTCTATGGGATTTGAAGAAATATCCGATGCTCGCCAATAGTTTAATGTAAAGCCTATGTAAAAAAATTTACTAAGCGGTACGTCAATTTTAGCGCCGAATACAGCTCCCGATGGAAAATCATGAAATGGTTTTTCACCGCTGGAAGAATGATATCCTGCATTTAATGAAAAGAAAATCGGCAGATGGGAAGTATCTTTGGGATTACTTATGATTGAATCTAAAGGCAAAGGAATTGCTTCAGAATGATACACTGAAAAGCAGATTTCTAAAAGTATTATCAGAAAATAGATCGGCCATGGGCTTTTGGCGGCAGTCGAAACTTCAAAAATAGAAAATATTAAACGCTTCTTAGGGTTCATTCCGGGTAAATAAATTTTTTAAAATCTATTTAAATGAACAATAATCATAAATAGGATACTTAGAAATATTTACATTTTACTAAGTTATAAAGATGAGCCGTAACTATACCTGCAAACAACGCTTCAACATTTAACTTAAAGATCTAGCGCTAACTTAATTAAAAAGATAAAATTCTCCAAATATTTGATGGGGATATTATTTCGGGTTTGTGAGATTAATATTCCGGAGCCTGCGCTAAATCCTATTCCCGAGAGGCTCGGTTGCGACTAAAGGAAATGCCTCCCACTTGGGAGGCATATGTAATAGAGGAGATATAGAGGAAAATTAGATTGCAGGTTTAGTTGGGCATTAAAACTTTATCGATTACGTGAATGACTCCGTTAGATTGCATTACATCATAAGTTGAAATATTTGCGACATTTCCTTTTTCATCTTTTAAAACAATATTTTTTGAACCGTTCATCATCGCCCAGAGCTTGCCTCCGCTAACGGTAGTAATTTCAGCTTTTCCGTTTCCGTCTTTTATTGCTTTTGCAATTTTATCGAAATCCCAGCTTCCGGCAACAACATGGTAAGTGAGTATCTTCACCAGCATATCTTTGTTTTCAGGTTTTAAAAGATTATCAACAGTACCTGCGGGCAGCATTGCAAACGCTTCGTTAGTAGGAGCAAAAACAGTGAAAGGTCCTGCGCCTTTTAGGGTTTCAACAAGTCCCGCCGCTTTTACGGCCGCAACAAGGGTAGTGTGATCCTTTGAATTTACCGCGTTATCAATAATGTCTTTTGAATTATACATCATCTCGCCGCCTACCATTACGTCCATTGATTGCGCAACTAAATTTGAGCCAAGACCAAAGCTAAGAGCTGCAAAAATTGCAAAGATAAATTTTCTCATAATTATGTTCTGTTTTGATTTATAAAAATGTTTTTGATTGCTTTCAGAACTATATACGAGAGATGTTGGATTTTGGATTGCGGATTTGAGATTTGAGATTTGAGATTACAGATTGAAGATTACAGATTAAAGATTAAAGATTGAAGATTGTCAGGGCAAAAGTCCTTAATTTTTCTTCGCATGTTCCCCGACCTATCCCCACAGGGACTCCTTCGGAGAAGGTCGGGGTTATTGAGAAAACGGATCTTCTAGCGCTCAGATGGGATGGGGAAAAGAAAACCAAGATAAGGAGAAAGTCGATGATCTTAAGAATAAAATGAAATTGTAGGGAACGGTCGCGACCGTTCCCTACTTATACCCGAATTAATTTAGCAGTCCCAAGCTAGAGCCTGGACTGAGGATTATTTACTTTTTACTATTTGTTTTCGCGATTTCTTCCCAGGAACGGGGAGAGTACAGGCTGTAGACCTCTTTTCTGAATCCTGAATAATAGAGGTAGCCCCAGAATGGAGTATTTTCATAATAGTATAAAGAGCCGGTAGCGAGATCAATCGCGGAAGGAAACTCGGCTGCTGCAAAATGTTTGGAGCTGTAAGTTCTTAGAAATGCCGCAAGCTCATTAGAGAAATTCTCGGTTATGATAAGCGGGTAAACTACAAGCATTGCGCCGAATCCAAGCGGGGCGCCGCTGCGGTGTCTTGAACATAGTTCAAACATCTTAGCGCTGAAAGCTTTCATCTCGTCGCCGGTAGCGCCTTCATGCATATATTTTATACAGCAATATGTATCTACCATGCCGAATTTTGAGGCTTGCGCACGGGAACGTTTAAAAACCTTATCCGCGCCGGCATCAGCATGAACGTTAACCGGTTCAAAGCCATAGTATTTAAGCCATTGTTCCAATAACTTGTTATATGCTTCCATTTTTTCAGTCATCTGAAAATCAATCTCCGATTTTTTGTACCTGGCGTTTGCTCCATTCAGACTTTGCATAATCTAAAAATCCGCCAGGAGCGTCATCAAACGATTTATCAATTTTTGTATCGCCGCCGTAGGTCTCGCCGCTAAGCTTTATCTTTGTTGTACCCCTGATAGCATACTTTTTATCGGCTTCATGCATGATCAGCTTCATATCTTCGGGACTAACATCTCCCCTGCAAGCCAGCAGATACAAAAATGTGCTCTCGGCAATGCCATTGTTATTAAGGTCGGTTATTGAGAGCGAGTTCTTCATGTAGCTTAGGTCCAAATCAACCGGGCAGTCTTTTACAAAATCATTAATTTTCCAAATCTGTTTTGTATCGCCGCCGGAAGTAATATATTGATAGCCAAAAAGCTGTTTGCTTCTGGAGTAAGGCAAATCGCCCGATTCTTCTTTTTCCGTAATTTTAGTTTCAGTAATAATAATAGTATTCAGCCCGTTGTCATCTTTCCACTTAGCGCCGGCAACTATATTTCCCTCATATTTCATCCCATCCGGAGCGCTTGTTACATCGTAAGTAAGATCCTCTATTCCGCCGGGAAGTTTGGTTTTGACAGATGTTTCTTCTTTAGTAGAAGAACTTTGCGGCTTTGAATCAGACGTGACTTTCTCAGAACTTTCGTTTTTTACCTGCTGTTGGTCTGCATTTTTGCTTTTGCTGCATCCAAGTACAAAAAATACAGCTATGAATATTGATATGATTATCCGCATATTCGATTATTTTTACAAATATAAGTATTTTTTGCAGAGAGATTTAAGCAAATCAGCTAATCCGATTAGTTTAGATGCAATCTTTTTGGGCTTCCGGTTGTTTATATTTTTAGGCAGCCTGTCGGGGTTTTCTAAATACGGGCAAATTTTCCTCCTGTATTGTTTTCTCCTTTATAAAAAATGAAGATTCCTTCCCCCCGATGACTGCCAATTATTTAGTTTAGTCATTTTATTAGTTTTTTTGATTCATTGTGTTGTTTCCCCCTAAGCCCTCCGATTTGGTTACCGGAGGGCTTTTTATTTCACTTATTATATTTTGCGAACCATGAACCGATTAAATTACCAACATACCTTGCATCCGATTTTTTTAACATCAGGTGATCAATATCGTCAAGAGAAACCAAACTTTTGGGCTGGGAAGCAAGATCGTAAATAATTTCCGAGTTGGAGATATGGGAGTAAGTATCTGCAGGAGAGTGTAATATTAACAGCGGTTTTTTCAGATTTTGTATATCCTGTTTCAGGCTGTAGCTTTCAATATCTTCAAAAAATTGCGGTGTGAATTTATATTTAACTCCGCCAATCTCACGCTCAGCAATCCCCTCTTTAAACGCCTGTTCCCTTGTCTTCTTAAGTTTAACTGACAAAGCTGACGGCTCCGGCGGCGAGGCAATTACGGCGACAGCTTTAAATGAATCAATCGACCGTGCGCTATTGATAGCTACGCAACCTCCAAGCGAGTGGCCAATGGCAAGTTTTGGCTTTTCATATTTTGCTGAAACAAACTCAGTAACTGCGGCGAAGTCCTGCAGCTGTGTTGTAAAATTCGTCTCTTCAAAGATGCCCTCACTTTCTCCGATTCCGGTCATGTCAAATCTCAGGACAGCGATTCCGTGAACAGAAAGAGAATAATTTATATTGCTTATAGCTTTCAGGTCTTTGCTGCATGTAAAACAATGAGCAAAAATTGCGTATGTTTTCGGCTTAGAGCCTTCGGGAGTATCTAAACAGGCTGAAAGAACCTGCCCCCGTTTATTCGGTATGTTTATTTTTTCGCTTAACAAACTAAAATAAATAATTAGAAAACGTGATGGATTCAGAACAAATTTAACTGAAATTACTAACAATATAAATCTTTTTTCTAAA
>CAZMRG010000011.1:0-44679 GCA_964568655.1 uncultured Ignavibacteriales bacterium
GTTTCGCGTTTCTTCGCGCCTGAAAAAGGCGTGCAGGAAGATCCTGTTACCGGCTCGGCGCATTGCGCGCTGGGCCCGTACTGGATGGAGAAGCTCGGCAAGAGTGAATTCACCGCATACCAGGCATCAGAGCGCGGCGGCACAGTTGGCGTGAAAGTCGTAGGTGACCGGGTATTTCTTACCGGCAAAGCTGTTACTGTGCTGAGCGGGACGATTGACGTATGACGCATTGCGAGGGAGTCCCGATTTAATCGGGACGACCGCGGCAATCCTATTAGGTTACAAGTTGCAGGTTGCATGTTACAAATTACAAAGTTGCAAGTTAGAATAATAAATGATCGCCCCCCTCTCCTTTGGAGAGGGGCTGAGGGTGAGGCTATATGACTGAAGAAATTCTCAAATCGTGGATAATAAATAATAAAGTTAACATCATGCTGCTTGATGCTATCGGCGATAGCGGATTGAATGCGCGTCCCGTTGCCAAGCGGCAGGGCAGAAGCGTAGGCGAGCAATTTGCGCATTTGCATAATGTCCGGTTCGGCTGGCTTGAGGTTTGCGCAAAGGATTATCTTGGTAAAACAAAAAAACTGGACAAAGAATCCGCTACAACTGTTAAGATATTAAAAAAAGCGCTGGAGGAATCCGGTAAATCAATAGAGAATTTACTGCGCGACTTGTTTGACTGTAAGACAAAACTGAAAAGCTACAAAGGCGGCGCAGGCGCGTACCTTGGATACATGCTTGCGCATGATGCGCATCACCGCGGGCAGATATTAATTGCGCTCAAACAATCCGGAATACCCATCGACCAGAAAATTCAGTTTGGAATATGGGAATGGGATAAAATTTAATTGAGAATTAAGAATTGAGAATTACGAATTTTTCTTTATTGTCCTGTAGGGGCGTTCGAAAGAACGCCTATTCTTATTATTAACAAAAACATCACTCAACATTATTTTTCTCGCAAAAATAACATTTCATTATCCAATTCCCTTTTCTAATTTTGTATTGATGACAATCCATTCCAGAAAATCTATTCGATTTAAGAATTATGATTATTCTTCCGGCGGAGCTTATTTTGTTACAATTTGCGTTCATGATAAGTGCGATATGTTCGGTGGGATTAAAAATGGAGAGATGATCCTGTCTGAGCTTGGAATCAAAGCCAAAGAATATTGGCTTAATATTCCCTGTCATAACCCGGGTTTTAGTCTAGATGAATTTGTGATAATGCCAGATCATATTCATGGGATATTATTTTCTTGTAATGATGTGAAGGAATTAAAGAATGAGGATTCTTTTTATGAAAAACATGCGGGCGTTCTTTCGAACGCCCCTACAGGAATTTCGAAAAGAGAATATTTTTCTAAAATCTCTCCCGGTAAAGCGACGCTTGGCGCTGTAATTAGATCATTTAAATCGTCATTTACGTTATGGTGCAGAAAGAATGGCTATAAAGATTTTAAATGGCAAAGAAATTTCTTCGAACGAGTCATAAGAAATGAAAGAGAATTGGATAACATCAGGCAATATATTTACGATAATCCCGCAAAATGGAAACTGGAAGAAGAAATAGAATCAGATAATGATTTTTTCAGAATTTCTTCTTGACACTCTCGAAAATTATTCTTAATTTTGTATAAGCTAAATTACAGACAATTTATTAATTAATCGGAGGAGATGAAGCTCTCTAAAGAATAATGAAAATCAGAATCATAAATATCGCATGCATTAAGTACGACTCATCAGTCGTGTTTGATACACCTCTCATGGGGGTAGCGCCGTGGTTTAGCCGAAAACAGGAGAATCGAAGATAGGTACACAATCTCGTAAAAGTTTAAGCAAACCGCGGACAAGTTAAAAAGTCTGCGGTTTTTTTTTGGACTGCAACATGAATTGCGAGGGAGTCCCGATTTAATCGGGACGACCGCGGCAATCCCAAAGAAAGACATAAATGTTTCAAAAACAATAAAATAAAGAGTTTACGCCCCTCTCCCTTTGGGAGAGGGGTTGAGGTGAGGGTAATGAAAAATCTTAGAAAACTATTCGAAATATTAGATAAGTGGAAGTATCACTACATGCTGGCGGGGTTGCTGCTTGTGGTTACTATCGCTTTCCGCTCGCTTGAGCCTAAAGTTCTGCAAATTGCTGTAGATAAAGTGGTCGTATATTTTGCAAGCTCGGGAACAAAGATAGTTGAGCCGGGCGATGGCGTTACGGCGTTCCTGTATTCGTTCCTGCCGGAACTTAAGATGGGAAACCTGCACATGATCTTGCTGGGACTCGGGCTTATGTACATGATACTTGCGCTTGCCAGGGGTGGTTTCAGCTTCTTATCCGGCGTAATATCAGCCTCGTCCACTGAAAAGGCTATGAAGCGGCTGCGCGACAGGTTATTCAAGCATCTGCAGCGGCTGCCGATGGCGTTCCACAGTAAAAACACAACGGGCGAGCTGATTCAGCGGTGCACAGGCGACGTTGAAACCGTTAGCAAGTTTGCAAACATGCAGGTAGTTGAAGCTTTAAGAATGTCGGCGATATTTTGTTTCGCGTTTGGGATGATGGCTATGATAGATCTTACGTATGCGCTAATTGCGATATCCGTTATTCCTATAATTCTGGTCGGTTCATTCTTCTTCTTCCGCAAAGAAGGCGAGGTTTGGGCGCAGCATGAGAAGGAACAGGATAAGCTTACCGCGATGGTACAGGAAAATCTCTCCGGTATCCGCGTGGTCAAAGCGTTTGCAAAGGAAAGATATGAGATAGAAAAATTCACGAAACAGAATTACGAAAAGAGGAAATGGGGAATTAAGCTTGTTAAGCTTCATTCAAAGTTCTGGCCCTCTTCCGACTTCTTTGTACACGTGCAGATTGCGCTTTCAATATTTGCAGGCGGGTACTTTGTACTGAAAAACAGGATATCAATCGGCGAGTATGTTGCGTTTTATTCATATGCGGTAACCGTAACATGGCCAATGCGCAGACTAGCCCAGTTGGTAAGCGAAATGGGAATGACATCGGTTGCTATAAAAAGAATCTATGAGATACTTAACTCGCCCGTTGAAGATAACTCCGGGTTTGATGATGAATCAGTAGAGCTTAGCGGCGAAATTGAATTCGAGAACGTAAGCTTCAACTATGATGAAGGCGAAAAGCACAGGGTGTTAGACGGTGTGAGCTTTAAAGTTCTGCCGGGAGAAAAAATTGCGCTGCTTGGGCCTACAGGCGCGGGTAAATCGACGATAATCTCACTGTTGATGCGGTTCTATGAGCCTGATAAAGGTGTGATAAAAATTGATGGCAGGAATATCAAAGAATACTCGCCTGCGTATTTAAGGAAGAAGATAGGCGTTGTGCTGCAGCGTCCGTTCCTGTTCTCGACGACTATCAAAGAGAACATAGCATATGCTGAACCTGAGACAGAGCTCGAGGATATTGTTGAATCGGCTAAGATAGCGAGTATTCACAGGATAATCGAAGACGTGTTTCCGAAGTCATATGATACTGTTATCGGTGAAAAAGGCGTAACGCTCTCCGGCGGCCAGAAGCAGAGGGTTACAATCGCAAGAACGCTGTTAAAAGAGCCGGATGTGCTGGTTCTGGATGACTCAACTTCATCGGTCGATACTGAAACCGAATTTGAGATACAAAAAGCGCTGCGCCCGGTTACAAAACATAAAACAATATTTGTGATCGCTCACAGGATAACTTCGGTACAGGATTCAGACAGGATAATAGTTCTTGAAAAAGGAAAAGTTATCGAGATGGGCTCGCACAATGAGCTTATTAAGAATAACGGATTCTACAAGAAAATATTCGATATACAGATATCGATTGAAGATGAGATTAACAGGGATATTGACGGAGCTTCGAATCAGAAGAGGCAAAGAACAATAAATAAAACAAATGTAATTGGTTAATTCTTCCCACCCCCTCTCCTGTGGGAGAGGGGGCCGGGGGTGAGGCAAAAAAATTTGAAGATTAAGTGAAGAAGTCAGATATACATAAAGATTTAAAAGATTTAAAGTTATCGATTTGGCGGGGTACCGGGGAAGCTTTTTTGATTTTGAAAAAATATAGAAACAGGAGAATACCGGAATCATTTAAGAAAGAAATTCTTTATGCCAGCTTCCACAATTTAGGATATGACCAACAAATGGAAATGGGAAGAAATGAATACATGTATGAACTGATTCTTATGACATATAACCCAGGATTCTTTCTCGAAATGTTAGCAAAATCGTTTCACAAAAGTCAGGAAATTGAAGATTGGGATAGGTGTTTAGCATTTGAGATTTTGAAATGTTTCCTAAAAAACGGGGAAAATTCAATAAGTCAACTATTAAGACAAATATACGCATCCAATATTAACAGTGGTTACGGGCATATTATTGGTATGGATTTAATGGAAGCTGAAGGGATGGATGCATTTTTATTTATCGCTGATTACAACGGAAAGGAGCTTTTAAAGCAAAACGGTTTTTACCAAAGTGATGATTTACTAAATTATGCAAAGGAAATAATTGTAAATACGGACCTTGAATCTCTTTTAATTGAAAAGAGTAAAACCGATGTTAACATAAAGGCTTATTTGAATGCTGTAGTCGCTCACCGTGAAAAAATGAAAAGGATTGTACGGAGTAAGAGAAAGAAATGGAAAAGAGAAAAGCCTTTAATAGGAAAAAGATATAGAGAAAAGGCATTGGAATTGTTAAATAATGCAAAAGAATTTGATAGGATTTCTGAAGGCCTTCATCTGTTAAAACACAATTTTCAGAAAGACGATGTTCAATTGATAAAAAAAATACTTGAGCTCAATTTTAATGATATAGATGAAGAGCATCTTATTTTAAGGACGATAGTTGAGGCATTAGAGGGAAGCATGGAGCGGGGATATGTAGAGTTTTTTGAACAAATATATTTGAGGTTAAATTGTGGCTCCTGCAGATGTCATTTGGTTAAGCTTTTAATAAAAAATAATTTGATTCCCAAGTGGATGTTTGCAGAAATAAAATATGATTCAGCAGAAGAAATCAGAAAAGCTGCAGGTGAATATATATTGAAAAAGGAAAAAATGAATACTCAAATTAGAAATTTCCCGCAAATCAAAGAGATTGCCGCGTCGCGCTAAAGCACGACTCGCAATAAAGAAAAATGAGCAGATTAAAAGATAAACAATTTCGTACAAAAGGGGCTTTGTGGCCGTTTCTGAAACGGCTGCTCGGCTACAGTTTCCGCTATCCTAAATGGGTTACGGGGTTTGTAATATGCATCCTGATGGTCGCGCTTATGGAGTCGCTGATGCCATTGGTATGGCGTTCAATACTTGATAAGGCGCTGATTCCCGCAGTGGATAATTATAAGCTCAACGGTACTATACAATATGACCTGAGCGGTTTATGGTATTATTCCATATTATTTGCCGTTATGGGAACCGTGGTCGCAATATCCGTGTACGGATTTATAAATTTCTCCGGGCGGATACAGGAATTTGCTATGTATGATATCAGGGAAGCGCTCTTTATCAAACTGCAGGAACTGTCGTTTTCATTCTATGATAAATCGGCGGTTGGCTGGCTGCTTTCAAGAATATCTTCCGATACTAATAAAGTAACGGAGCTTATTTCATGGAACATGCTTGAAGCTATCTGGGGCGTTGGCATGATATTATTTTGTACAATTGCCATGATGTTTATCAACTGGAAGCTTGCAGCTATTATAACATTGATATTGCCGGTGTTAATGGTTGTATCCATCAAGATAAGGATGCTGATACTTAAGTATTCACGTGAAGCAAGGAAGTACAACAGCGAAATGACCGCGAGATACAACGAGCACATCAACGGAGTTGAGGTTAACAAAAGTCTGGTGCAGGAAGACAGGGTAAGCGAAGAATTCGAGGGCTTAAGCGAAAAGATGCGCGGCTCGTCATATAAAGCTGCATTTTACCAGGCAGTGTTTACTCCCGTTGTAATTTTCGGCGGTTCGTTTGCGGCAGGTATTGTAATTTACTACGGCGGCAACATGGCTGTGTTTCTGCCCCCTGAAATAACCGTTGGCACACTGGCTGCGTTCTTTGGTTATGCCGCTGTGATATGGGAGCCGATATTCGATATCTCACGCTTCTACATGCAGGCGCAGGGGAGTATCTCTGCAGGAGAAAGAATATTCTCATTGCTTGATACCAAACCTGTGATTACAGATATAGAAGGCGCGGGCGAGTTCAGCAAAATCAAAGGCGATATTGAATTCGAAAATGTTTCGTTCTGGTATGAAGAAGGAAAGACAGTTCTTGAAAATATGGATCTGAGAATTGAAGCGGGCGAATCTGTTGCGCTTGTCGGCGAGACCGGCGGCGGTAAATCGACCATCATAAGCCTCATGTGCAGGTTTTATGAACCGACCAAAGGAAAGATAAAAATTGACGGGATTGATTATAAGGGCATGACTAAGGAAAGCCTGAGGAGCCAGTTCGGAGTTGTGCTTCAAACGCCGCACTTGTTTTCAGGAACCGTAAGAGAAAACATAAAATACGGAAGGGAAGAAGCCAGCGAAGAAGAAGTGATTGAAACGCTTAGACAGGTTGGCGCGGATGACTTTTCGGGCAGGCTTGATGAGCAGGTTGGCGAGGGCGGCGAGAATCTTTCAATGGGCGAGAAACAGCTTATATCATTTGCGCGCGCTGTGCTGGCTGACCCGAGGATTTTCATAATGGATGAAGCCACATCATCTGTTGATACTATTACGGAAGCTAAAATTCAAAATGGCATCTACAGCATGATGCAGGGAAGGACTTCGATAATTATTGCTCACAGGCTATCGACTATAAAGCATTGCGACAGGATTCTTGTTATCAACAGGGGAATCATAATGGAAGACGGAAGCCATTACGACCTGATGAGAAAACGCGGATACTATTACAATCTTTATACGAGGCAGCTGAGAGAGCAAAGAGAAAAAGAAGTTCTCAACGCAGAATAATAAATTAATAATGAATTCCAACTCTCGTCTCCCCCTAACAGCGGGGAGATACAGAGGGGGTGCAATATACGGTAACCCCACTCTTCAGTGTGGGAATTGAAGTACAACATAATTCAGGACTTTAGTCCTGACAGAAAATTACTATGGAAAGCAAATATAAATATAACGAAGCAACAGTAAAATTTTACGATCTGGTCTATGAGAAACTTGCGGATAAAGGCAGATTCGCATTTTATCAGGAAGAAATCTCCAAATCAAAAGGACCCGTACTTGAAGCGGGGGCTGGAACAGGAATGATTTTCGTACCCGCTCTGAAAAACGGAGCTGATATTTACGGTATCGACCATAGCGAATATATGTTTAAAGCGCTGCGAAGCAAGCTTGATGAAAAGGATCATCACAGAATTTCTTTGCAGGATATCAGAGAATTTAAGCTTGAAAAAAAATTTAATCTCATAATCTCTCCGTTCAGGGTATTTCAGCACTTGATTACTATTGAAGATCAGCTGCAGGCTCTGGGAAGAATCTATGAACACCTTGAAAATGAAGGCTTGTTAATATTCGACTTGTTTTGCCCGGATACAAACAGGTTAAAGACTGAAGTAAATAACGATCTTGAATTCGAAGGCGAGTTCGAACCGGGGAAAAAGGCAAGACGATACGCAACTGTTATACCTGATTATATTAACCAGGTTCAGAATGTTACTTTTAAATATGTTTGGGATAGTGATAACGGGGAACAAATGTCTGAATATTCTTTCCCGATGCGTTATTATTTCAGGTTTGAAATTATGAATTTGCTTAAGCTGGCTAAGTTCAAAGTAAAACATTTTTATGGCGATTTCCGGCGAAGCAAATTATCAAACAGCTCAAAAGAATTTGTAATAGTATGCAGTAAACTATAACTTTTAGTATCAGTAGCCGCAGTCTTTAGACTGCGACGACAAATAAATAAAATATATTTTAAGGTAGTGAATTAAGCGCTGGAAAGCGCGAATTTTGTTGTTAAATGCAGTATTTAATTCATTAAAAATCATGAAAACAAAATCAATAACAGAACTCTCAGATACCGGGTGGAAAAAGTATTTCGAGTTACACCAGAATTTGAACAGGAAATACGCGCCGGATTTTTACTTGCCGGATAATAGTGTGCAGAAATTTAAAGAAGATAAGATAAAGATGCATAATGACCATCATCCATTTAATCATGTTGAGAATGTAATATTTGACGACGAATTAACTAAGGCTGTTGCCTTTTATAGCCATACTAATTATAAAGAAACGCTTGGCTGCGGCTTTGACACAGACGAAGATGTTATTAGTCCAGTATTTATGAATTTTATTATGCGGGAGATTTATCAAGCTCTTTTGAGTATTGAAGGAAATGTTGCAGCGCGTTTCTGGTACTTTAATAACAGAAGAATTAACGCCCTGAATATGATTGGAGCTGAAATTGTTGACAAACATATTTTGAACAGGATATACCGCAAAGATATGGATATAAATTTCTATCGCTCAATAATTGAGAAAAACAAACCGAATGGAGAATTTATTATCAAATTCTATGATAAACATCCAATTGAACTTTTAAGCGAATTTGTAAAATTTATAAACGAATCGCATCGCGCTATCAATGCGTTGAGTCATTACAAAATTCCGCTCAAAGATCAGACAGAAGAAGAGATCAGAAGATACATGAATATAAATGATGATAATCTCCATGAACTTATTATGTTCGATAAAAATGATGAAATAGCCGGAATCAGTGAAATAAATGTGGATAATTTCGGCGGCAAGAGGCTCAGGCAGGGATTAACCGGTGTTGCCGAGAAATACCGCGGCAGGGGATTCGGGAAATTCCTGAAAGCTAGCTTATATGAAAAAGCCCTTGAAGAGAATTTTGATTTCGACTTCATTCAAACCGATACCATGCCCTGGAATAAATACATGTACAGAATTAATGAAGAGCTTGGATTTAAGCCATACAAGGAGGGCTTTGAGTTCAGATTAACAAAAGAATTCCTGGAAAACTATTTAAATGTTCATGAACCTGTAATATGATCTTTAGTTAGCTCCGTTAGGAGCGATATATTTGTAGAAACCTATAATGAATTTTTTAGCTCCTTTAGGAGCGACATATAAAATGGATTCCCGCCTTCGCGGGAATGGGATATATTATTGAATAAACTATTTAATTTAGGCTGGAATGATTTTTTTGAAGCCCTGTTTGCTGAATATGCGCCAAGCGGACTTAAAGCCGCACGCGTAGCTGTCGAACACCGGAATTATTATGAACTCTATTCAGAACTTGGCGATATTACCGCCGATAAATCCGGGAAGCTGTTTTACAATACAGAAAATGATTTTAATCTGCCCGCTGTTGGCGATTGGGTTGTAATTCGTCCTATCCCGAATGAAAAGAAAGCGGTTATTGAAGCGGTACTCGAAAGAAAGACAAAATTTTCACGAAAGCGGGCAGGAGCTAAAACCGAAGAGCAGGTTGTTGCCGCGAATATTGATGTTGCGTTTATTATGAGCTCGCTTAACCAGGACTTAAATCAGCGCCGCATAGAAAGATACCTTACGCTTGCATGGGATAATAATGTAACTCCTGTGATTGTACTCAACAAAGCCGACCTTTGTAAATTCACTGAAGAAACCAAATCCGAAGCTGAGGAAATTGCCTTCGGAACGCCGGTGCATACAATAAGCGCGCTGAATAATATCGGACTCAACGAGCTTAAACAATACTTTGAAGGCAATAAAACCGTTGCTGTTATTGGCTCATCCGGAGTAGGGAAGTCAACCCTGATAAACAGGCTGTGCGATGTGACAAAAATGAAGGTGAGCGATATAAGTCTTTATAAAGATAAAGGCAGGCACACAACATCCCACCGCGAATTAACAATAGTGCCTGACGGCGGGTTGATCATTGATACGCCCGGTATGCGCGAGATTCAGTTATGGGAAGGCGGCGATGGGCTTGCTGAAACTTTTGAAGATATCGAAGCCCTTGTACTTCAATGCAAGTTCACTGATTGCAAGCATGAATCTGAGCCCGGCTGCGCCGTAAAAGAAGCGCTGCGTACGGGAGTTATTGATGAACTCCGACTGAAAAGCTATAAAAAATTGTTGAATGAAATAAAATACTTCGAAAGCAAACAAAACAAGAAGGCGCAGATCGATGAAAAACGGAAATGGAAGAAAATTACAAAAGATGTAAAAGAGAAAATGAAGTACAAACGTTAAAATTCGAAATTCTAATATCTAAACCCTAAACAATTCAGATAAAACAAATTCGAAAAAATCTTTATCCTTAAATCTCAAATCTGAAATCTGAAATCTGAAATCTGAAATCAACCTGTCCTACTAAGAGCGCTTTGTTCGTTATACCTATAAACATTCTATAACTAAACAACAACAAAGCCATGAGCGCTAATCCATCAGTTCTGCCGATAATCACCCAATTCGAGCTTCAAACCAGGCTATTTAACAACTGCCTGGAAGGATTTAACAAAGAATATAATAAGCAGCCTAACGCTACAACTAATCATGCAGCGTGGCTTGCCGGGCATATCATTTTCGCAAGAACCAACATCGCAAACCTGTTGGGTATGAACATTCCGAATCCGTATGATGAGCTATACGCAAATTTCAAACCGATTGAATCAGGAGCTAAATACCCGGATGTGCCTAATGTTACCAAAAACTGGAACGAGCTTTCAGGAAAATTCATGGCTAAGCTTAACACGTTGACTGAAGATGATCTGAAAAGAGAATCGCCGCTCAAATTACCTGTTAATGACGGCACAATGAGAGGAACCTTGGCATTCTTTGCACATCATGAATCATATCATATTGGCCAGCTCGGACTCGTCCGCCGCTACCACGGATATGACGGTATGAAGTATTAACATGTATCCTCACCCCCGTCCCCTCTCCTTTGAGGAGAGGGGTGTCACGAAGTGACGGGGTGAGGTGATAAAGTAAATAGCGGCAATTTGGAGGCCTGTCTGCCGAAGCCTTGGGCGCGGGCAGGTCTAAATAATTTTTTATTATATTTGCATATTAGTATATCAATAACAAAATGAAGACTAAAAATCTTAAACAGTCTGTAAGAATAAAAGCCAAACCCTCTGAGGTTTACAGCGCTTTGATGGAGTCAAAGAAACATGCAAAGTTCAGCGGCGCGCTCGCAAAGATAAGCGCTAAGGTGGGCGGAAAGTTCACCGCTTATGACGGCTATATAAACGGAGAGAATCTTGAACTTGTGAAAGATAAGAAAATTGTGCAGTCGTGGCATGCTCAAAGCTGGCCTGAAGGGTATTATTCAAAAGTAACTTACAATCTTAAACCATTCGAAGGCGGCACAAAGCTGCTGTTTTTTCACACAGGAATTCCCGATACAGCATATGAGTCAATAAAAAGCGGATGGCATGAGCATTACTGGGATCCTATAAAGAAGATGCTTGAGAAGTAATTCTTTATCTTTTCGAAGTTCAGTTTGTTCGTTTTGATTTATCCGCGTGACCATCATCATAAATTCCCAGCAGCCCGGTTACTTTGCCTTTAGAATCTTTAAGGAAAATTATTCTGAAAGATTCAAGCTCATCGAACATGAACATATCATCAGTCATAGGCGTCATACGGAACTTTGCGTTCCGGTTTCTCTGGTAATATAGCGAACCGTTTTCTAAAGTAACTTTCCTGTCCTCATAATTACCAACATAAATTTTTAGCTGCGCTTCGCTTAATTCAGGCTGATTCAGCGCGCCTTCCAAAGATTCCGTCATCCATTTCAAATGCAGCTTTTCTTTTTCATTGGCCGTGTTATCTGATATTTGTCTAAGCGCCAGTATCTCGGCCTGTTCAAGCGCCTTATCAGATGCTATCGGCAGATCCGGCTGAACGCCTTCGCCTTCCCAATTTGTTTTAGTTTCAGGATTAACAGCTCTTCCTTTTGGAACAAACATTACGAATCCCGAGCCAAGCGACGCAACGCCTCCTGAATTAGCTCCACCGCGGGTTGACTCGCCAATGATGGTTGCGCGTTTTAACACTTTCAGGTCGTAAGCAAATTCCTCGGCAGCTGAAAAAGTATATGAGCCTGTTAGGATATATAATGGCATATCGGGCATTCTTTTTCCGGCAATATCGGGAATCGTCCAGTATTCTTCCCTGGAATTATCGCGTGAATAAATATCGTTCAAATGGACGGGCTGCGTCCCGAAAAAGTAACTGCAAAAAAGCTGGACGCCGTACGGCGAGCCGCCGCCATTCTTACGCAGATCAATTATTACCGCATCTGAGTTAGAGAGAAATTCCATTACAGATGCTACAGTTTCCTTTGATTCTTCAGGGGGCGAGAAGCTCCTGATATCGATATATCCGATATTTCCGCTCAGGCGTTCGACTTTTTTAAAACCGTAATTATCTTTCTTCATCTCATCCGAATACTCTTTATCAGGATTGTTATTACCCAACCCTTCATCAAATGTCTTTTCAGCTTCGGGGTCGTAATTTATACTTAAATGTTTATCGTTGCAAACCGACTGTAGTCCCGCAGTCAGTGAGTCTGCAAATTGCGATGGGTCGCTGATCTTATCATAATAATTATTTTTGAGGCAGGCTTTGATATAGGCGCTCATCAGCTTGCCCTCGGCGGGCAGCACGTAGCTGTCTTTAAGAATCTTTGAGATCTTATCGACTAAATTTGCTTTAACCTCATTTGTAAGTAAGCGGTGATTATTCGGATTCTGTGAAAATGCATTAAGGTGAAAGAAAACGAGGCCTAAAAAAATGGAAGTAATTAACAGATTTGATCTTGTTAACTGTTTTATTTTCATTTTTTATACGTCTTGTTAAATAACCTTTTTACGGTACAAATATAACAGATTAATTTTAATTTATTTATATAAAATGGAAGTTGTAAGCGTTTAATAAGAAGGGAAGAAGAATTAAAAAGGCGCCTGCAAATTAGAAAGAATATAAAAATATACCCTGTCTAACCGCCCTCTATAGCAGGCGCCTTTAAATCATTTATAGGGTTAACAGATCATACGCTCTTATAGCAAGAAAGCTGCTCTTTCGCAATTTTAAAAAGGCGCCCGCAAATCAGAAAAACATATAAAAATATATCCCTCTGACCGCCCTCTATAGCAGGCGCCTTTAATAAACCAAAAATTAATTTGTTCTCTGTGCGCTGTTTGTATGGCCATCGTCATATAACCCGTTCAGCCCGGTTATGTTTCCGTTTGAATCTTTCACAAATTTTATTCTGAAATAATCTATGTCTTTGAACATAAATGTGTCAGTTCCAATAGCTGTCATTTGCATTTTAGGCCTGCCTTTTCTTTGGTAAAAAAGATTCCCGTTTTCATAAGTTATCACTCTGTCTTCGTATGTTCCTGCATAGTTTTTCAATGTAATATCATCTAAAGCTGGCGTATCCATTAATCCCTGTAATGCTTCAATCATCCATGCATAGCGCTTTTTATCTTTTTCATCAGTAATGTTTCCGGATATTTTTCCAAGCGCCAGAATTTGAGCCTGTTCAAGCGCTTTATCAGATGCCACGTTTACATCGGGCTGAACTCCCACGCCTTCCCAGTTTGTTTTAGTAATTGGATTTATTGCGCGGCCCTTAGGCACGAAAACAACAAAATTACTGTTTGCATACATCATTCCGCCCGGATTTGCGCCACCGCCGGTTACTTCACCCACTATTGTTGCGCGTTTCTGGTTCTTCAGATCGTATGCAAATTCTTCGGCTCCTGAAAACGTATAAGAACTGGTTAATAAATATACAGGCACATTTGGCATTTTTTTACCGTCAACTTTTTTCAGCGTCCAGTATTCTTTTGTCTCATCATTTTCCCTGTAATAGAGATCATTTAAATGAACAGGTTCGGAACCGAATAGATAACTGCAAAGTAAGCGCACTCCGTCAGGGTCGCCGCCGCCATTCTGGCGCAGATCGAATATTATAGCGTCAGTTCCTGACACGAACTGCATTACCGACGCAATAGTTTCTTTGGCTATTTCTGAAGGCGCAAAATTTCTGAAATCAATATAACCGATATTGCCGTTCAGTATTTCGGTCTTTTTGAAACCGTAATTCTCGCGTTTCATTTTTTCAAAGAACCATTTGTCGTCCGGGTCTTCGCCTTTCTTTTCAGCGTCCTTTATCATTTTGGCGTTTTCGGGACTGAACATAACTCTTAAATGTTTATCATGACTTACGGACTGAAGGTCTCCGGTGAGTACGTCTGCAAATACCATCGGGTCGCTTATTGTGTCATATGCGTTATTCCTTAGCTGGGTTTTGATAAGCTCGTTCATCTTTTTAGCTATGTCAGGGAATACGTAATTCTTGTCAAGCAAATTTGAGATATTATTAACCGCTTCGGTTTTTGCTGTTATGTCAAACGCCTTGCTGCCCGAGCTTTTTTTATCCTGAGCCTGAACAACAGGGATAATAAGCAATAAGCTTAACATTATTAATTTCTTTAAGACTTCTTTCATGTAAGTTGTTTTCATTCCAATCTCCTTTAATTTGTATTGAATGTCATATAGACGATTCTCATCTTTAAATAGTTGCATTAATTAGTTCAGTTTCAGCTCCATCATAATTGTCGGCCTCTCATATTTTGATGGTTCATTTGCTTCCACCTGTTCAAATCCAAGGCCGCGGTATAAGCTGAGCGCGCTTGTAAGCTTTCGGTTTGTTTCCAAAAATATTTTCGTACCTTTTTTTGAACGCGCTTTTTCGATTGCCGTGACCGCAAGCTTTCGCCCGATCTGCCTGCCCTGAGCCTTTTCGGTTACCGCCATCTTCGCTATTTCAAATACTTTATTGCCGTGGTTCAGCAGCGCGGTTGTTCCAACAATTTCTTCATCCAGCATACCGAAAAATATGTGCCCGCCTTTTTTCAGTATGTTATTCTCGGGGTCGGTTAAGATTTTCTTATCCTGTTCTTCAACACTAAAATATTTATTCAGCCATTCATAGTTCAGCTCTTTGAATACTTTTTTATATTCCGGTTTGTATTCAATTATTTTTACCTGTTCGCTTTGGCTATACTTTATTTTTTCTGTTATTCTTGTAAACAGGTCTTTCCTGTCAAGTTCTCTTTCGATTTTATCAAACACCATTATCATATCAAACCCGGAATCCTTAAATAATTCGTTTGTCCCTTCCTCAAATGCTTTCCATACAGGTTTGAGCGTTGTCACCATTTCTTTGCCGCGCGGCGTAAGCGACAGTAATTTTTTTCTTGTATCGCTTTTTTCTTTTATTGTTTTTATCAGTCCCTTCTTGATCATCAGGCTCGCGGTCTGCGTTATAGCCGGCTGCGTATAGCCAAGCATAGCTGCTGCCTCGGTAACTGCTATTGGCGAGTTTTCGTTAAGCAGGTAGAACAGCGCGAACCAGCGCGGTTCAAAATCCATATCCAGGTTCTTATAGACTTTTGCGCCGTCCTGTAAAACTCTTTCGGTCAGAAGCCGGAGCCTTGTGCCGAACGCCAGATTTTCAAGTTGCTTTATCAATTTCATAATTCAGAGGGGCTAAATTATATAATAAATTATATAAGCGCTTATATAAACGCTTTGCAATTATAATGAGTTTTTATTTTGTTGTCAAGAGGTAAATAAAATTTTATTTAAGAAGTAATTTTGTCTCCCCCTAACAGGGGGAGGTAGGAGGGGGTGAAGCGCAAAGTTGTGCTTCAAGCGTGACTTCCACCCCCCTTGTATTCCCCCCTGTTAGGGGGGAATGTGTTGTAGGTTGTTTATGATTTTAATGTGCAGTGTTTAAAACCATATCCCGTCTGCCCTTAACGGGGTTATACCAGTGTGACGAAATAGCAGCTAATGTGGTAATCGCAGTGTCCTTATTTTACTACTTATTCTTAACAAAATTATGGGTAAATTACAGGCTACCTCGAAATAAATTGATAAAATGACGCATAAAATCATAAATAACGAAAGTATCCGCAATATTGCTATAATCGCCCATGTAGATCATGGTAAGACCACGCTGGTCGATTTCATGTTCCGCCAAAGCGGCGTTTTCAGAGAAAACCAGGAGGTCGAAGACCGTGTTATGGACAGCATGGACCTTGAACGTGAACGCGGAATTACCATTGCCGCTAAGAACTGTTCGGTATTATGGAAAGGCGTTAAGATAAATATCCTTGATACACCGGGACATGCTGATTTTGGAGGCGAAGTTGAACGCGCTTTGATGATGGTCGACGGGGCAATTTTACTGGTTGACGCTTCCGAAGGCCCGCTTCCGCAAACAAGGTTTGTTCTTAAAAAAGCGCTTGAGGGCCATAAGAAAATTATAGTTGTAATAAATAAAATTGACAGGAAAGACGCACGCCCAAAAGAAGTGCTTGATGAAATTTATCACCTGTTCCTTGACCTTGATGCAACCGAGGCGCAAATTCAGTTTCCTATATTGTACGCTGTGGGCAGAGAAGGAATTGCTCAATACACTGCCGAAGGAAGAGGAACTAATCTTGAGCCGCTGTTCGAGACTATATTAAAAGAAATTCCCGGTCCCGCTTATGATACTTCTGAGCCGTTCCAAATGCTTGTTGCCGATCTTGATTATTCAGATTATATAGGCAGGCTTGCAATCGGAAAAATTGCAAACGGCCAGGCATATTTTAATGAAGAGCTTGTTTGTATGAACGAAGAGGGCGGGCAGAATCCGCTTAAAATTACCAAGCTTCAGGTCTATGAGGGTATTAAATTAAAAGAAGTTAAAACTGCCGAGCCGGGCGATATAATTATCCTGGCAGGCATAGAAGATGTTCACATTGGCGATACTATTGGTACAAAAGAAAATCCCAAAGCTCTTGATAGAATCTCCGTCGATGAACCGACTATTTCAATGATGTTCGCTATCAACACATCGCCGTTTGCCGGAAGAGAAGGCAGGTATGTGCAATCAGCTAAGCTTAAAGAAAGATTATTTAAAGAGACATTAAGAAACGTTGCGCTTAAGATTGAAGAATCCGATACCGCCGAAAGCTTTACTGTAAAAGGGAGAGGCGAATTCCAGATGGCTATACTAATTGAAACAATGCGCAGGGAAGGATACGAGCTAAGCGTTGGCAGGCCGCAGGTAATATATAAATATAAAGACAACAAGAAACTTGAACCGATAGAACATCTTTTTGTAGATTGCGAGGAAACTTTTGTTGGAATAGTTACCGATAAAATTTCGCAGCGCAAAGGACGGATGGTCAACCTGGTTAATCACGGAATGGGAAGAGCGAGAATTGAATTTACTATCCCCTCGCGCGGACTCATTGGTTACAGGAATGAGTTCCTTACTGATACTAAAGGCACAGGCATCATGAATTCTTACCTACAGGGATATGAAGAATTCCGCGGCGATTTTCCCGTTAGATTAACCGGTTCGATGGTTTCCGACAGGCAGGGATCGACAACAGGTTACGCGCTTTACAATCTTGAGCCAAGGGGAACGCTTTTTGTCACGCCCGGAGAAGCAGTGTATGAGGGTATGGTTGTCGGTGAAAATAACCGCGATAATGACCTTAATGTTAATGCGACAAAACCTAAGAAACTTTCAAACATGCGCGCATCAAGCAAAGACGAAGGAATAATACTTACCCCAGTCACTCCGCTAACGCTTGAAAAAGCTATCGAATTTATTAATGAAGATGAAATAGTTGAAATTACGCCTAAGAGTATAAGGCTGCGGAAAAAAATTCTCTCCGCGCAAAAAAGATACATAAACATGGGGAAAACTATAGCTCAGTAAACATATTCACCGCTTCAATCTTTCCCCGAAAATGACGCCCCGGACAGTCTGGTTTTGATCTAAAATATCGAAGTCTGTTCAATTTGAAAATAAAATTCATTAAATTACGTTCTTATCAAATAATTTATTAAAAAATCATTAAGATTTTATGAAATTCAGCGAGATTATCTATAAACGCCCCGATATTAATGCCCTGCAGGAAAAATTCCACCAGCTTCTTGATATTTATGAAACTGCGGACGATTTTGAGATCCAGAACGCCGTTATGAAAGATATTAACAGCCTGAGGATGGAATTTGAGTCTATGAATACTCTCTCAAGCATTCATTATTCTATTGATACCGATAACCCAAATAACGAAGCGGAGCAAAAGTTTTTTGATGATAACCTGCCTTTGTATGAAGGATTGGTTCACAGGTATTACGAGTGCCTTATTAAATCAAAGTTCAGGACTCAGCTGGAAGAAAAATGGGGAAAACAATTATTTGAAGTCGCTGAGGTGTCTGTAAAAACTTACAGCTCTGAAATAGTAGAGGATCTCATCCGCGAAAATGAATTAAGAACTGAGTATACCAAGCTGCTTGCTTCCGCTAAAATATTTTTTGACGGCGAGGAAAGAAATCTTGCCGGGCTTGGCTCTTATATGCAGTCAACGGACCGCGATGTAAGAAAAGCCGCGAACGACGCCAAATGGAATTTCTTCGCTGAGAATGCGGAGCAGTTCGACAGGATCTATGACGACGTTGTTAAAGTCCGAGATAAAATGGCAAAGAAACTCGGGTATGAAAACTTCGTGCAAATGGGATACGACAGGATGGGAAGAACCGACTACAATGCAGAGATGGTCGCAAAATTCCGTAAACAGGTTCTTGAGCATATTGTCCCGATCACGGTCAGACTCAAACAGAGACAGCAGGAAAGGCTTGGCATAGGCGAGTTCAAATATTATGACCAGCCGATAGATTATAAATCAGGAAATGCAAAACCGCACGGCACGCCTGACTGGATAGTCAGCTGTGCGAAGAATATGTATACTGAACTCTCGACAGAGACGAAAGAATTTTTTGATTTCATGATCAACAATGAGCTGATGGATCTTGTCACTAAAAAAGGCAAAGATACCGGCGGTTATTGTACGTTTATAGAGAAATACAAAAGCCCGTTTATATTTTCGAATTTCAACGGAACATCGGGCGATATAGAGGTCCTTACGCATGAAGCGGGCCACGCTTTCCAGGCTTATTCAAGCCGCAATTTTGAAATACCTGAATATTTCTTCCCGACATCAGAAGCATGCGAGATCCACTCAATGAGCATGGAGTTCTTAACATGGCCGTGGATGGATTGTTTCTTCAAGGACCAATGCGACAAGTTCAAGTATTCGCATTTAAAAGGGTCTGTGATATTTGTTCCTTACGGCGTTACAGTAGATGAATTCCAGCACTGGGTATATGCGAATCCAAATGCATCAGGCTCCGATAGAAAAAAAGCATGGCTTGAGATAGAAAAGAAATATCTTCCGTATATAGATTACGACGAGAACGAATTTCTTCTTGAAGGCGGCAGATGGCAGCAGCAGAGGCATATCTATATGTCACCGTTCTATTATATCGATTACTGCTTAGCGCAGATATGTGCGTTCCAGTTCTGGAAGAAATCGATTGAAGACAGGGGAAAAGCGCTTGATGATTATATGAGGCTTTGCAAAGCCGGCGGCAGCAAATCGTTCCTTGAGCTGGTTAAGCTTGCCAATTTAGTTTCGCCGTTTGAAGAAGGCGGAATGAAATCATTTGTCGGCGCCGTAGGCGAATGGCTCGAAAACTTCAACGATAAGAGTGTTAATTAGTTTTTAAGAACGCCATTCAATTTTAAAAGTTAATTTCAGTTTGCAAACTATGCTTGACTTAATTTTAAGCCATGACCGGATTTATTCTAAATGGCTTGAAATGGGCGGAGGTTTGGCTAGTGCGCTTATCCTTACAAAACAACAATTAAAGGGTTTTGAAAAAATAGTAAGTTCTGATCAGGCCTGGAAAAGCCTGCTTGAAATCGCTGCAAGAGGCAGGACTCAGGATGCCTGGCTGGCGGCTGATTGGCCTTCGGGGTTCGATGAGCTTGTACTTTGTGTGCCTTTATGTAAGTTGGTTGACTGGGAGTGCGCTAAATGCACCGTTGGCTCAAGACAAAGTAATTTTTCCTGCGCTCACGATAATTCGTTATTCGGGCTGATAGGTACGTTAGTTGAAAGACAGGAGCGCCGGGAGCTATTGGAACATCTAAAGAAAATCGAATTAATGCTTGAAGATAAGAATTATTTTTGGGATATTAGCGGCGTGGATATTGTTAGTATCCCGGTAAACAATAAATAATGGAATATTTTTTTACCTGCCCGTATTGCTGGCAGGAAATTTCGATCATAATTGAGCCCTCCGAAAAAATACAATCATATATTGAAGACTGCGAAGTGTGCTGCAATCCTATAAACATTAAGTTCGAAGTTAAGGACGGCGAAATTATGTTATTTGAAGCGACAAAGGCCCAATGAGTCAAAAATTAAGAGAAAAAGTTCAGAAAGTCGGGTTGAAAAATATCCGCCGGCATATTTTTTTGTGCTGCGACCAAACAAAACCCAAATGCTGCGAGAAAGAAGCCGGGCTTCAGTCTTGGGATTACCTTAAACACAGGCTGAATGAGCTTAACCTTTCCCAGGATGGCGGAATCTATAGGAGCAAAGCCAACTGTCTGAGGATTTGCACGGATGGTCCCATCGCGGTTGTATATCCCGAAGGCGTCTGGTATCATTCATGCACTCCGGAAGTACTTGAAATAATAATACAGGAACATTTGATAGGCGGCAAACCCGTTAAGGAATATATGATATCGAAAGATGAATTATCTGCAGATTCTGACGGCCTGATATTAGAGACCTCGGAAATTATTGCAAAGGATTTTGATATCTCCACGGTAAATTCAATTGATGAGTTAAGAAGAATTCTTGCTATCCGCCTGGATGAACTTCTGGTGAGTAACGTTGAGAAGCTGTTATCTATACTGTACATAATTGATGTAACGCAAAAAAAGTTAGATGCAATATTTGCCTGTGAAAGCCGGGAAGAGATCCCGCTGCTGCTTGCAGACGCAATAATTGACAGGCAGCTTAATAAAGTTAAGACACGTCGTTATTACAAGAACATTGAAGGAGGCATTAATAGTGAGCAGTAAGTATAAAAGTATAGAAACAAAACTAATTAAAGCCGGCGAAATAGAGCCAAAAATATTAGGGGCAGTAAGTTTGCCTGTATTTCAATCTTCAACATTTGTGTACGGCGGGGAAGATAATTATCACGATGTGCGTTATATCAGGCTGAACAACACTCCCAATCATCATGTATTGCATGAAAAGCTGGCGGCAATTGAAAATGCCGAAGCGGCGATTGTTGCCGCAAGCGGAATGGCGGCAATATCAACTACGCTGCTTACTTTCCTTGAAAAAGGCGACCACTTGCTGGTCCAGGATACTTTATACGGCGGCACACATGATTTTATTACTAAAGACCTGCCGGCGCTTGGAATTTCTTATGATTTTATCGACCCTGCTAATCCGCAGCAGTGGGCTAAGAAGCTAAAACCGGATACTAAAGTTATTTATGTTGAATCAATCAGCAATCCGCTGATGCAGGTGGGCGATCTGAAAGCCGCCGCTAAATTTGCGAAGGAACATAATCTGATCTCGATGATTGATAACACATTCCCAAGTCCGGTAAATTTCCGGCCGATAGAGCATGGTTATGACCTATCGCTTCACAGCTGCACAAAATACCTGAACGGGCACACTGATATTGTTGCTGGCGCCGCAATCGGGAAAGCGGAGCTTGTGGAGAAAATCAGAAAGAAATTAAATCACTTTGGCGGAACGCTCGACCCGCACGCATGTTTTTTACTTCACAGGGGAATGAAGACTCTTTCTGTCAGAATTAAATATCAGAATGAAAGCGCATTAAAGATCGCGAAGTTCTTTGAACAACAATCCGGAGTGATTAAAGTAAATTACCCCGGGTTGGAAAGCAGCCCATCTCACAAACGTGCAAAAGAGTTATTCAGCGGCTACAGCGGCATGATCAGTATCGAAATTGAAGGAGGCAAGGAAGCGTCCGAAAAATTCATTTCTCTGCTGGCTATTCCAATTTGCGCTCCGAGTCTCGGCGGAGTGGAAACGCTTATAACATTGCCCTCAACAACTTCACATGCAGGTATGGATCCTGAAGAAAGAAGAAAGATCGGCATTTCAGACGGACTCATCCGGATTTCAATCGGAATTGAAGATACTGAGGACCTGATTGCAGACTTTAAACAAGCCCTGTCAAAATTATAAATAATTGATTTTCTAATACTTGGGAGTGCGGCCCAAGGATTTATTCCTAAAACCATATGAATGTGAGATATTTTACCGGATAAAGTATCAATATCTTGTATTTTTAATGTTAGGCAAACTGTCACAGTCGGTAATTTGGACTGTCTAATATATGTGACCCGCAATTTTTTTATTAATTATTGGAGTCCCAAACTGGAGTGTGGGACAAAGAAGAATATTATTTCTTCTTAATAAAAGCAAAATTTCAACTGTCCCTAACCTCTTTTGGGACAAAATATTTAATTTTAATTATATAAATATTGGTTAATCCGTTTACCGAAAAATATATTACTGATACGACTGATGAGAAGCTGATCGACTCAGCTCTGACCGGAAGTAAAAAAGCGCTTGAAGAGCTCGTTCTCCGTCACCAGGCATGGATTTATAATGTAGCGTTAAGGATGGTTTTCTACCCCGAGGACGCTGAGGATGCAACGCAGGAAATACTGATAAAGATGCTAACTAAGCTTTCGACATTCAGAAAGGAAAGCGCTTTCAGAACCTGGCTGTACAGAATAGTGGTCAATCATGTTTTGAATATGAAAAAGAGCCGCGGTGAAAAGAACCATGAGAGTACCTTCCCTGATTATTGGCGCGCGATAGAAAATGTTCCCGACAAAGAACTGGATGAACAAAGCTGCCAGAATGTCGAGATGAGACTTATTGTGGAAGAGGTTAAGTTAAGCTGTATGTCAGGTATGCTTTTGTGTTTGGACAGGGAACAGAGGCTGGTATATATTCTTGGAGTGATATTTGCCGTAACCGATAGAGTTGGCGGAGAGATTTTGGATATCAGCAGAGACAATTTCAGGCAGAAGCTCTCAAGGGCGAGGAAAGACATAGCGAATTTCATGCATAACAAATGCGGTTTGATAAATAAAAATAATCCGTGCAGCTGTGAAAAGAAAACCAAAAGGCTTGTCGAAGTTGGTTATGTGAATCCGAAAAAGCTGTTGTTTAATACAAATTATGTCTTAAGCGTTGAAAAAGCTGTGGCTGATAAAGACAGGAGATTTGATGAGCTGTTCGATGAAGAGTGTATTAAGCTTTTCAGGGAAAACCCGTTCCAGAATCCGCCTGATTTTACCAAAGCCATCAGAAAGATACTGGACAATAAAGAGTTTAAAGATATTTTTAATTTTATAAACTAAATAACGATATGAAAAAACTTCTTCTGCTACTGGCCCTGTTTATTTTTATCGGTAGTTCTCAGGCAACAATAAGAGGCGTACCCGGTCAATATGCTACAATACAGGCGGCAATGGACGCCTCTGTGAATACTGATACAGTACTTGTTGATCCCGGCACATACTTTGAAAATATTAATTTTAAGGGAAAGAACATTGTTGTTACGGGCAGATTTTTTATTACCGGAGATCCGGCAACAATTTATTCTACAATTATTAACGGCAGTACTCCTTTAGTTCCGGATTCCGGCAGCTGCGTCAGGATATTTAAACATGAAGATTCCACATGTGTTCTTCAGGGATTTAATATTACCGGTGGTACAGGCACAAAATGGCAGGATGAACACAGCGCAGGACGATTCAGGGAGGGTGGCGGCATTTTGGTTGACTCAGCTTCTCCAACAATAAAATATAATATTATTCATGATAACATTCTTGCAGTTGATCCGGCTCCGATAGTCAGTCACGGCGGCGGAGGGCTGCGTATCGGCGATTGTTATGTGCGTTTGTACAATAATGTTGTATATAATAACACAGGAATATACGGACCCGGAATAGTTTTAAATTTTGCTGGTTGTGATATGAAAAATAACGTGATATGTAATAATTATGGAGCGCAGCCAATTTATGGCGGAGGCGGAGGCATGTGGATAAACTCAACTTCCACGCGCCCGAAGAATATCGAAAATAACACAATTGCTTTTAACTCAGGGGCAACAGGAGCCTATGGCGGTATATATGTATATGGCGGAACAGGTATTAATTTCAGAAACAATATTATCTGGGGCAATTCAGGCGCGGCACAGTTTGGCGGAGGCAGCGCTACTGTTACTTATTCTGATGTACAGGGAGGACATGCGGGCGCTGGAAATCTGAATCTTGACCCAATGTTTGCCGATTCCAATTTTTACCTGACAACCGGTTCGCCTTGCGTAGATGCTGGGGATTCGAGTTATATTTACAACGATCCGCCGAACCCGGGCGATACAACGATGGCTTTATATCCTTCTAAAGGTACACGAAGAAACGACATGGGAGCTTACGGCGGTCCGCAGAGAGTAGTTTTGTCAACCCAGATAATCGGAATTCACCAGGTTAGTTCAAATGTGCCGAAGGGTTTCACGCTGGAACAGAATTACCCGAATCCGTTTAATCCGACAACGTCAATTTTATACCAATTGCCAAAAAGCGGATTTGTTAGTTTAAGATTGTATGATATAGCCGGCAGACAGGTTGGAATACTTATCAATTCAATTCAGCAGGCGGGAACATATAAATTTGATTTTAACGCTTCAAATCTACCAAGCGGAGTGTATTTTTATAAGCTTGAATCAAACGGGTTCAGCGCTACTAAGAAAATGATTTTGGTAAAATGAGTAAACTGTATTACCTGCTGAAAGAGGGCGGTTAATTCAGGCGCAATTTTGCGTCAGAATTAATTTTGTCCGCCAAAAAGCGGACAGGCAGGTAGCAGAAAACAAAAAAGCGTCGCGCAATTGCGTGACGCTTTTTGATTATATGAAATGATTTTAACTTGGTATGAACGGGATCTTCAGGAATGATGTTGCTGATATCCATATCAGCCATAGAACAAATACCGCTGAAATTGTTTGAGCAGGTTTAAGCTGAGAAACTTTCGCAAACCCAATGCCGGTAATTATCAGGACCCAGATTGTGAGCAGGTCAAAATGCGAAAGGAAACTAAACATTTCTTTACTCATCGTGTCGGCTGTCAGCAGCAGCGTTGGGCCAATATTTGCATTCAGTTTTCCTGTTACTATAGCCAGAACAGTATCTATTATTACCTGAATGCTTTCGATCATGAACGCCAGTCCGAGCACGGAGAGTATGTTCATATAACTTGCGGTTCCTTTAAACAGTTTAAGAACTAATAAAAATATGGCGCCTTTCAGGAACAATAATATGAACGTAGTGAATATAGGCCCCAGCCCCGCAAACACATAAAAAAGCGGGTTTGATTTGCTCATCTGTTTATCTATCTTATCCAATTGTTCGTCAGCCTGTTCACGCGACATCTTTCCGTCTTTAACCGCATTATCCATCCTTTCTTTCATTGCCTGCGTTTGCTTTGTTTTGATCTCGCTGTAAAGGTCTTCGTCATTCAGCACCAGAAATGAAGCGGCAATGTATAAGACAATGAATATCAGAGCGGGTATGATCCAGTAATTCTTTTTTGATGAAGTTTTCACGGCTTCAAACGTAGCGCCGGGCTCGGTTACTACCCCGGTCATAGCGTCTGATAGAGAAATATCTTCGACCGGTTCATTTTCCGGGCCTGGAGCCTGGTTGGATGATTCATCGGCCGGCAGTTCGGGTTTATTTTCTTCCATGACTAATATTAAATAAGTTTATTGAATACATCTTCGAATTTAAAAAAACCTTTTTTCCCGTGTATGAATTTGGCGGCAAGCAGGGCGCCCTCGGCGAACCCGCGGCGTGATTTTGCGTTATGCTCAAGCGTTATCGTGTCTGCGGCGCTGCTAAAAATAACTTTATGATTGCCTACAACATTTTCAATTCTCTTAGAAATTATGTTTAGTTCTTCAGCAGTAAGCGCGGTTTTGTCGTTAGTTATAATTTTCTTCCTCTTTACGAATGATGAAACGTATTCCGCAATTCTTATCGCCGTGCCGCTTGGTTTATCCAGTTTTTGAGTATGATGAGTCTCTTCCACGCCGATATCGTATTGCCCGAATTTATCCATAAGCTCAGAGCTGTACTTCACTATCTGAAAAAAGATATTCACGCCTACAGAAAAATTACTTGCATAAATAAATCCAATATTGTTCTCTGAAACGATCTTCTTAACTTCTTCGGCTTTATCATACCAGCCGGTTGTGCCGCAAACAATGTTAATTTTATTTGACGCAAGGAACTCAATATTTTCAATCACCGCGCCGGGCGTTGAAAACTCAATCGCTGCATCCGGCCTATCCTTCTGAATATCTTTGATCCCGCTGTCTATATCATATTTGCCTGTAATTATAAATTCATTCGGGTCGAGAATCGACTCAATCTGTTTCCCCATCTTTCCGTAACCGACTATTGCGAGCTTTATCATAATGGCAATTAAAACAGCTTTGATTTGGATTTATTTTTTTCAAAAAATTCACGGTGCAAATTCTTCATTACTTTGTCGCAGTGTCCGGCATCCAGGAGTAGAACAAAGCTGTGCTTATTGAACCCAAAAACAATAGTGTCTGCTTTCACCCCGGAATTGCAAATAAATACTCTTTGTTCCAGATTTTCAATTGAATTCAGATCGGCCCCAACAAGCGTGATAAGCGCTTTTTCCTTAATGATCTCAAATTCCGAGATTTCGGAAAACTCATTTTTCAGGTCGTCATAGTGAATTTTTGTGTATGCATTTTCGGATATCACTATCACAATGGCGTTATTAGATGATGCAAGCACATCTATCTGCGGTTTATGTTTGCTGAGGATATTTATCATCGCATCCCAGAAAATGTACTGGTTAATATTTTCTTTAGGCTTAATCTTAAGAACTATTATGTTCTTCTTGTACGTAATCGACTTAACAAATTTGTGGTGATTAAGTTCTGAATTAACCAGCGTTCCGGATGATAAGGTGTTTTTTGAATTCAATATTCTGATAGGAATATTTTTCCTGAATGCGGGCTTTACTGAGTTCTTGTGAAGCACCTTCGCGCCAAAATTCGAAAGCTCTTCCATTTCCTGGAAAGAAATTTCCGATAGCTTCAGCGCTTTCTTAATTATATTGGGATCGGCTGATAGAACGCCGTCCACGTCTGTCCAAATCTGGATTTCGTTTGCATCGAGCAGCGAGCCGTAAATAGCCGCCGAGAAATCTGAGCTCTCTCTTCCCATTGTTGTAGAAATGCCGTCTTCGGTTGAAGCTATAAAGCCCTGCGCAATAATAGTTTTACCTTTGTTCAGAAGCGGCTTAATATATTTGTTGATATTCTTCTGCGTAACGATGAAATCAGGATATGCCCGCGAAAATTCATTATCGGTTTTGATCATTTCTCTTGAATCGATCAGCGCCGCGTTCACTCCGTGATTCTTCATTGCGAAATAGATCACTGTTGATGACATTAACTCGCCAAATACGCGGAAAGCGTCCAGCGTTCTTAACGAAAGCTCGCCGATTATAGAAAGCCCTGATATTAATTCGGAAATTTTCCCGTGGAAGCTTATTATTTTCTCGACTGCCTGGGTTTTAAGTTTTTTATCGCTTACCAGGTCGTCAATTATCTTATGATGACGGTTTATTATTTCTTTGAGCAGCAGCTCAGCTTCAACGACCCTGTTTTCGGAGGCGTATTTTGCCATTTGCTCGAGCGCGTTTGTGGCTTTTGCAATAGCTGAAACTACAATAACTTTTCGCGCAGGATTTTTCTTTACTATCTTAATTACATTCTTTATCGATGCGGTATCCATTACAGATGTCCCGCCGAACTTCATTACAATAATTTTATTTGAGCTTATTGCCATTAACTAAATATATAGTTTATTTTCTTTTATATAATCTTCCACTCTTTGAGACACAAGATACTTTATTGAACGGTTTTCTTTGATGCGGTTTCTGATCTCTGTCGAAGAAATGTCAATGTTCAAGCCCGGTACAAATAAAACCTGCCTGCCATAATCATTTTTAACGTCCTGTATCAGGAAACCCGGACGGTTTATCACAACAACCTCCGATAACGCGAACAGCTTACCCGGATCTTTCCACGTATGCAGTTCCACAAGGTTATCCATTCCCAGTATCAGGTAGAGTTTTGTCTGCTCGCCGCTGTACTCGTCACGCAGCTTCATCAGCGTATCAACTGTATATGACTTAGAATGCTGCGAGCTCTTGATCTCCACATCAGATGCTTCAAAATATTCGTTTCCGTCTATTGCAAGCTCTATCATTTTCAGCCTGCACTCAGCGCCCGGCATATTATCAGAATTTTTATGCGGCGGGTTAGCAGACGGAATAAATAAAACTTTATCCAAATGGACTTGCTCCCTCACATCTTCAGCCATTATCAGGTGTGCCGTGTGTATGGGATTAAACGTCCCGCCGAAAACTCCGATCCTTCTCAAATTTTTAAGACTCCGTCGTAAACATCTTCTATCTTCTTTACTATTTCTGTCTCGTCATATTCGGTAGATTCAATCATTGCGTTCTGAGCAATCTTCTCTCTGAGCGCGGGGTTATCATGCATCGCAGATATTTCCCTGAACAGGTCATCCATATCGTTAGGGTCAAACGTCAAAGCTGAATAATCGTTCTTAATTACTTCAAGCAGGTTTGGCAATTTGCTGCATAATATCGCTTTCCTTGACGCCATTGCCTCAAGCAAAACATAAGGCATGCCTTCCCAGAATGAAGGCAGCACAAAGACATCGAAAATTGAATAGTAATCAGGCAGATTGTTCTCTTCCCCTGCGAATATAACATACTCTCCTAAATTCGCCTCGCGTGCGTATTCCCGCATGCTGTTCATTGTTTTGCCGTCTCCAACAAGCACAAATCTCATTTCAGGATATTTTTTGATCAGGTAATATGCCGCCTGGATTATCAATTTCTGATTTTTCTGAACGTCGAACCGTGAAATATTTCCAACTACAAAATGGCCATCGTCCAGCCCAAAGCTGTGAAGCAGGGCGGTATTCTTTTTCAAGTTCGAATATTTTGTCAGGTTTATCCCGTTGTTAATTACAACTGATTTATCTGAAGCCGCAATTTTATTTTTCAGCGCAGTCAGCAAATCGTTTTGTGTTTCGCAGATCGTCATGTCTGTGTATTGCACAAGATACTGCTCTATGGATTTTGATATATTCCTGACAAAGAAATTTCCATTATTAAGATAATGTATGCCGTGTATCGTATGCACAGTTTTTAAATCTTTATCCCGCTTTTTCAGGCTGCGTCCATAATATCCGCCAACGCCGCCATGAGTGTGCACTATGTCAAATTTTTCTGATTGCTGGATCTCGATCAGAGGTTTTAAGTGTTTAATGCGCAGTATTTTTGGCAGCTCAACAGGGAAAAATTCAACGCCTGCCTTTCTGACCTCTTTTTCGAAAGCATGGCCGCCTTTAGCCGCTATCGCGACTTCGTATTTAGTTTTATCAATATTATTGCAAATGGAAAGCACGTTAGCCTGTCCGCCTCCAAGAAATCCACCGTCAATTACATGCAGAACTTTTATTTTGTCCATTAGATTAGTTGTTTAACAGGCAGAATTACCGACTGCCGCCATCAACGCAAAAATAAATAAATTATTGGATTCTAGTAAGGTAGTTTGCGGTTCCTTTACTTCTTTCATTTAGTATTTACAAACCTGAGAGGTTTTAAAAACCTATCAGGTTTAGCGTTATAATTGCCGATAATTTTATTTTTAATACTGAGTAATTATGCCAAAAATTCATCTTTATTTTTTATAGTATTCTATTGGCTTAATACCAACCATTCTAGAGTACATATAAGAAAGCTTATTTATTAAGCCGTTCAAAGCCCCGCCGTCATTGACTAATTTAGAAGTCATGTACCTGATAACATCTTCCTCCGGAACTTTCTTTAACTTCCTGTTTCTGGAGCCTTTTACGCTGAGCGCTTTTAAATTTACCAATAGCCAGAATGGGACTTTAAACATACCCCAAAAAGACCTGCCGCCGGAAAACAAAGCCGCTATTTGCCGTGCAGTTCTAACAACGGCTATAATAGGTACAAGCTTCAGGATAAACACAGGTGAAAAGAATGTGTAAAGATTCAGCATCTGGTTACGCATCTGGTAAAAAGTCCTTAATGATGAAGCGGCATCGGAGCCTCCTCCAAAATGATGCACAACGGATTCTTTCACAAATTTTATTTTCATTCCCATAAAACGCGCTTTTAAGCCAAGATACAGATCTTCGCTGTAATAAAAATAATCTGAATCGAACGGTTCGCCAATCTCGCTTTTTCTGAATATCAGCGAGCAGCCGTTTGGGTAAAATTCATCTTCGATGTTTTCAAATATATTCATAATGTTGTACATCATAAACGAAACTGAACCGTTTGTCCTGTAGTATTTCTCATCAATTCCCTTTGTGATAACAAACGATGATGCAACTGTATTGCCGCCCTTAACAGCATTTACAAGATGCATGAGCCAGTCTTTATCAACAATGGTGTCATTATTTAAAAGTACAATTAGATCGTTTGATGCGTGTTTAAGCGCTTCATTGTTCCCGCCCGCAAATCCTAAATTCTCTATGGATTCTATGATCTTTATTCTGTCATCTTTAAAATTTTCTTTAACAAATTTTACGCTGCCGTCAATTGAATTGTTATCGAAAAATATCAGTTCAAAATCCGCATAAGTTTGCGCAAGGACCGATCTAATGCAATCTTCCAGAAACCGTTTACCGTTAAAATTTAATATGATGACAGAAACCATCTGTTTTACAATCCGTATTGTGATGGAGTGAAATAAAAATTATACGTTATTATTATTGAAATAATATCGGCAATGACTAAAGCAAATATAAGTCCAAAACCAAGATATGACTGTAAGCGTGAGCTCTTTAACATACCGGCAAATTCTCTAAGCCCAATTATCAGCATTACCGAGACTGCGGAAATAACCGGGAATAGAAATCTTCCCTGGAACTGGCTGAGAAGCGTGTTGAAATAAATGATCCCCGCCATACATGAAATTATTGAAAGGATCAGAATTATCGCACCCCCGTACTGGATAATTATTTTCCTGAACCTGATCAATAAAAAAAATATACCTAAAATAAAGACAGCCGCATAGAAAACGTATAGAACCTTTGGCAGCAGTACGTTCATCAGTCCCGGGTAACCAATAAATGATTTAAAAAACTCATGTGAAAACGGGTCGATGAAGTAATATGAAAAAATCCCGTGACTATCCAGCTTCCCGAATGTTGAGAATTCTTCCCTTAATCCAACCAGCTCATGATAAGCCGATATATTATGGAATAAATACTCTGAAGCAATGAGTAATGCGGCAATAAATAAAAACGCAGCGCCAAATATTACCTTCTTTTTATTCATCGTTTGTTTTGACATCATTACAATAATAAACTCTATTACTATCACAGGAAATATGAAGTATATAGTTTTCTTTGTTATTACTCCTAATCCAAGCGCTAATCCGGCAAGTATATAATTTTTTATGTTTTCAGGTTCGTTGAATATTTTTAAAAGGTAAAATATACTGACAGTTGAAAACAGATTGACAAGATTATCATTGTTGACTACCCCGGACATAAAGGCAAATTGCGGGAGAGTGGCCGTGAGTATTACCGGCAAAAGCGCCAGCTTTTCATCTTTCAAAACCAAAAGCGCTATCTTATAAATAAAAAACAGGTTCAGCATGCCAAGCAGAATAGAGATCACTCTGAACACATAAAAGAAATTCTGCGGGGCGCCTGATGGATCCGTATGCATGTAATAGGGGACATGCTGGTTTTTGCCGTTGTTCCATACATGCAGGGGATTTGGAGTTAATTTATAATCGATTTGATTATCTGAATCAAAAACATAATCTATTGAATATAACGCCAGGTAATAAAGCGGCGGCTGATGGCCCTGCAGCGGTTCTTTAAGCGAATCCGTTAACTGGTTTGGAAGCGATCTGTGTTTCTGAAGGAAATTGATGTATGAAACATGCCCCGTTTCATCCGGCGCTTCGAACGCGGGAACAATGAAAGTAAACGCCGCAGAAAATACTGCGAAATAAAGCAAACATAACTTTAATCCATGTCGATTAATCATTTCACAAATATCCGTTTGATATAGGAAGTCGACACTTTCTTCTTTCTCTGGATTCTGTATCTGTCCCCTATCTTTGTCCACAGCAGGAAAGAGCCTCTGATGTATCCCCAAAAGGCCTTAATAAATATTCCAAATGAATGAAATTTGATAAACGAGTAATACCTTTTCACTCTTGCAATGAAGAATAAAGGCTGGTAAAATAAGTATAATGATAACGGGTAATTCTTGATCCTCATCAGCACAAGATTTCGCTCACACATTTCGGTCTGGAAACCGTGCGTTGCCACAGAGCTTGTTCCTCCGCGCTTGTGATAACATATCGCCGCCGGTTCATAGAAACACTTATATCCAAAAAGCTGGAAACGGAAATTAAAATCTATATCTTCATAGTAAGCGAAGAATTTTTCGTCAAAAAGCCCGACTTCTTTAAACACAGACGATCTGTAAAAAGCCGCGCCTCCGCATGCGCCGAAAATGTATTCTTCTTTGTCGTATTGGCCCGTATCTTTTTCCCCGTGTCCGCGGGCATAAGGCGAGCCCCCGTTTTTCTTGATGAAATCCCCGCAATCGTCTATCATATCCCTTTGGAAATAGTTCATCATCTTAACAGCAACCATGGATGCGTCGGGATTTCTTTCAAATGCCTGCAGCCCTTTTTCAAGAAAATCAGGGCTTAGCTCAATATCATTGTTCAGCAGAAGGATATACTCTGCCCCAATTTTATCTAATGTATATTTGATGCCATAGTTTACAGCTTCGGCAAAGCCAGAATTGTGATCAAGCAGAATGAGCGCCGCATCCGGAAAAGTATCGTGACTGTATTGTACCGAATTATCCTTGGAGCCGTTATCCACCAACGCCAAACGGAACTCTTTATAAGTCTGCTTTTTCAAAGACTCATAACATGTCTTCAAATGCTCAAGTCCGTTATAATTTGGTATTACAATGCTTATCAATTGCGTGATTTATATTATTAATTTCAGCAGGTTCTTATGTTTTTTAATTCTGTATTCATCAGATCTGCCGGCAATTTTTTTAATATATTCAAAGATCAGAACATCCATTGAATTTTCGACTGCAAAAATTTTTAAAATGAAGCTTCTTAGCTGACCGTGATGCTTCTTCATATAATAACACATGCTGGTTACGAACCTGCCGTACATTTTCCAGCTATCTTCATTCCTGAAGCTTGAACCGCCTAAGTGTGTGACGCTCAATTCAGAATCCACCGCCAGCTTTGCCAGTTTATTAATCCTGTAACTCAGATCAACGTCTTCAAAAAACAGGATAAATTTTTCATCCATCATGCCTATATCTTTGAGGGTTTTTGCCCTTGTCATAAAAAACGCGCATGGGATCTGTTCAACATACCATATTTTTTTTTGACTTATATCAACATCCTGATTTTCAAGCCAGCGGCTCATAAGCGCCGGAAAACGGAAGAAAAACTTGGCGTAAAAAGTGTGGAACAGAAGATACTGAATTATAGACGGGTATCTCTGAAAATAGCTTCTTTGGAACTTCCCGTCTGTTCCAACAAGCGCCGGAGTTAACGCCCCCAATGATGAATCTTTATTGAAATCAGCCAGCAATCTTTCAATTAACGGTTCTGTGAAAATTATATCGGGATTCATTATTATGATGAAATCGCCCGAAGCCGCATCAATCCCTTTGTTATTCGCATATGAAAAGCTTTCCGTCTTTTCGAGTAAAATTGATTTGACGTTTGTGTATTTTTTCTGAATTGCCGAAATCATATTCTTTGAATCATCGGTTGAACAATTATCGACTACAATAATTTCAAACGATTCGGGTTTTTCAAACTTGAATATTGAATCAACACAATCATTGAGAACTTTGGCGGTATTATAATTAACAATTATAAACGATACCAAATCAGTTTGTCCCTTCTGTTGAGTTTTGTTGTTTTTTGAACGGATTCAGTATATACTTTAATTTCCGGAGGTTGCTGTAATCATGTTCATCAAGATATTTTGATCTCAATAATATCAATGCATATAAGCAAAGAAAGATCAATCCGCAGACCGCAAGATATATTACTCCGACGGGCCTGTTTATTGTAAAACTCAGGCTCCTTAGTCCATAATGATACAGAGCAAAAGCAAATGCCGCGCTGACGATTGAAATTATTACAGGCTTCAGATATGTCTTCATCATAAATGCAAAAGGCGGCTCCTTAAAGTATTTAGCCGACGTTATGTATAAATATGCGGAAGAGATTACTATGGCTATTGTTGTACCTATTGCAGCGCCAACAATGCCGTAATATTTTATAAGCAAAAAACTAACAACCAGGTTTATGGCAAGATTAATTATACCTTCATACATCAGGAATTTTGGAAAGCCAAGATTAGGGATTATAGAATTTCCCGGCGCTGAAATGAGCAGGTTAACTATTTGCCCCAGAACCAGTATCCTGAGCAAATGCGCTGATATAAAATACCCGTCGCCAACCCATGTTATCATGATAAGGTTAGCAAACGCAAAAATGAAGATGAATATCGGCAGTGAAAAAATTGTAAGATATTTAGATGCCTCAAGAAACAATAAGCTTAACTTCGACTCCTCTTCTCTGGCGTTCAGCTCCGCGGCAATCGGCGCAACCTGCTGAAATAACTGCAGAGGGAAAAATCTTCCAAGCCTTGAAACTCTTCCTGCCAGATTAAAGAACGTAACGTTGTTCAATGTCGAGAAATAACCAAGCAGCATTTCGTCATACTTCTCAGAAAGAAATCCTGCTAAACGCGATACCTGCATTTGCAGCCCGAATACCGACATCTTTTTAAAAGAGGGCATATGCAGATACCTGAAGGCAATTGACATTTCCGGCATTTCTTTCTTGGCAAGATAGATATTAAAGAAAACGCTTACTGTAACCGCTGCAAGCTGACTGTATAAAATTCCTTCCAGCCCATATCCAAGTTTAAGCAGAATTAATACGCTGACAAAATTAAATATATTTATGAGCAAGCCTATCACGCTGTTCAGATACATCTTTTGCAGGCTCACAAGCACGGATACAAATATTGATGATGAAGTGGCAACCAGGAATATCAGCAGACTTATTCTAAGTGCAAAGAGTCCCGTGCTTATTAGATCCTGCGGCACATTCACGAAGCCGAGTATCTTATCAGCAAGAACCAGTCCGATTACGCAAATCAAAGTTGTAAATGCCAGGTAGAAGAAAAGTCCCGTATTGATTACATTATTCAGCTCGGTTATTTCCCGCTTATTGTAATGCTCGGAAATAAATTTTATGAATGAAGTTGATATGCTGAAATCGAACAAGCCAAATGTGCCGACAAAGCCCAGCACGATAGCATATATTCCAAACTGGACCTGCCCGATGTGGGAAATTATGACGGGTGTTAGTATAAATGGAGCCAAAAACCCAACAGTCTGAGCGATAAAATGGTATATCGTATTTTTAATTACTTTCTCTGTTAGAGACATTCTACGCTTTTATTGTCGATACAACCAGCAGTCTGAGCGCTAATATAGGGTATAGGAAAACAGCTTTAAATCCAAAATTCTTCTTATAATAGCGGTAAATATCGCCGTACATAACCCTCCGCAGTTTGTATCGCGCCTTCTTTGTTGAATGGCTTCCGTGATGAATAACCGACGCCTCATGATAGAAATATATTTTGGCGCCCGATTTTTTTATCCTTTTACAAAGGTCAACGTCATTATACAAAATTTTGTAGCTTTCATCAAAGTACCCGATTTGTTCAAGTAAGTTTTTCCTTGCCATCATAAATGTAGTTGCAATTTGATCTACCTCCATGGTTTTATCGTAAGCAAACCACGCCATATCATATTCTGAATTGAAGCTGTCAAGCGAGAGATAAGTGAAGAACGCGTTCTTTAGTGTGGGGAATTTCTTGCAGCTGTTCTGAACCGTGCCGTCTGCATTTAACAGCCTGCAGCCAACCGCTCCTGCATCGGGGTTTGCATCAAGAAAATCAGCGCACTTGCTGAGAGTATCTTTCAGCATAATCGTATCGCTTCCAAGAAGCAGAACATACTGGCCCTGTGCAGCCTTCATTCCCTGATTGCATGCCGGCGCATATCCTAAGTTTGAATTATTTTTAATGAGCTTAATTTTTTCTTTAAGCGCTGATAAATATTCTGTGCTGGCATCCGTAGAACCGTTATCAATTACGATCAATTCATATTCACCTGAACTGATCTGCTCGCTACCGGTTTTTAATATCGAATCGACGCACTCTTTGATCAGGTTAACGCTGTTCCAGTTTACAATTACAATCGAAAGTTTCATTCCCCGCAAATTAAATGCCGCACAAATTAAAAAGCCAACCCGCTTTTACGGACTGGCTTGAAATAAATATAAATTATACTAAGCTCTTACGCAGTCCTTTGAGCAAAATTGATCTGGTAAATTTTACCTCTAAGGCTATCGATATCTCTCTGGTAGCTCACCTGCGACTTGCCTTTAAGATGTTTAACCTGGTTCTTCCTGAGCGCCAGTCTTACGGCGGTCTTAACATATTCTTTCTGGTTCACGCCTGTTGGCAGCCAGCCCTTCTTAAATCGTTTTGAAGTGAACGGCAGATATGAAAGGTGCTCCTTAGGAATATAACCTGTAGTATTCGATTCGTCTGTAAGCTCTTTTAAGATAATCTTTCCTTCATGGTATACGCCGTATTGAAATAAAACGAAAATTATTGTAACCGCCATTATCATGAACAGGAAGCCTATTAAAGCTGTTGAGCTGAAGCTAACCGTCAGGTTCCATGTAAAATGCATGAACATGGCTGTTGCGAGTCCGAGCGGAATCACAATCAGCTTAACAACCGGGCTGCGGAACTTTGCAAATCCAATCGCCGCGCCGAACGTAGCCTGTGTGCAGCAATGCAGCACCGCTGAAAATAAAGTTCTTATTATAATTAAATACAGCAGGCTCTGAACGTTGTTGCCGTAACTCATGAAGTACAGGAAGTTTTCGGTCATACCGAAACCTAACCCAACCGCGCCGCCATAAACCGCGCCATCTACGGGACCGTCAAAATTTCTGCTTATCGACATTAACAAAACAAAAATACCTTTGGTAGATTCTTCAACCAGGGGCGCGACTACTACGGCCCCGGCCAGATTATTTAACGTGCCGGCATCGGATTTATTAGCAAACTGAAAGATAAATTCGCCTACGCCGAGACCCATAATAATACTTCCGACGATTCCGAAAATTATTGCTCCTGTAGCTCCCCAGAAAAAATGCAATCCTACCAGCCAGAATGGTTCTCTCTCATACCGGTCCATGAACCAGATAATGAGCAAGTAAAATACCATTGGGACCACTGAGAAAAATCCCGCTAAAAATAAGTGAATAAATGGATTCATAAATCAATATTTAGTTATTGGGCTTTCAAATATAAATAAACTAGTGCGAATTAACAATTAACATTAGTTGTCAGTCTGAGCGCCTGCCTGTCCACGACTCCGTCGAGTCGTGGAGTTGCAGGCAGGGAGACGAAGACCAGCATCAACATCATTCTGCAAATAAGTTGTAACCTATGGCACGATACAGCGTACTGCTAATAAAAAAAGGTTCCCAAGCCGAAGCCCGGGAACCTGAAAATATCTTTAGTTTTTTTTCGTAGCACGACAGGGAGTCGTGCCACGAGATTAATTTTTGTTGTTAGTAATTAGTCTTTAGTAATTAGTAATTACTTTATTAAGACCATTTTATTCGTCTGCACATAGCTGCCTGCAGTCATTCTGAAGAGATACAGTCCGCTTGCATAGTCCGAAGCGTTCCATGTAGCTTCATAAACGCCGGGCTGCTGATTCCTGTCAACAATGGTTTCAACTATTCTGCCAAGCTCATCAAATATCTCTATCTTTACGTCTCCGGCTTTTGGTATTTCATATTTTATCTTTGTAACCGGGTTGAACGGATTGGGATAATTCTGATGCAGCTTGTATACTGTTGGTATCCTGCTTATCTGGTGAATGTTAATACCGATGGGCGAGCAGCCTGAATCAGTTTTTGTCCACCCTGTGCTAAACGCCAGCGGAGTTAAGCTGTCAAATACCGCAGAGATCGGAAGAATAGCTGCGTTAATACACGCGTTCTGATTCACAATATTAAATCTTATGCTTCCTATTGTATACGAGTTGCCTGCAGTAAATGCATAGCAATTTTCACCAAAAAGCTGGAGTACATTGATGCTGATTGATGAATCAGCCATAATGCCTGTAGTGGTCATGTTTCCGTATGCGGCATTGTTCGAGATATTCAGGTTAGCGTTTGTTGCAGGCGTATCTTCAAGAACAGTTACTGCGCCCGGAGGTACTGATGAGAAGCCGACCCTTATACATGTAGGCCCGACTCTCCACTGCTGTCCCGCCGGTATTGTGGCTACAACATCAAGCGAGAATATATTTCCGTTCACTATCGGGTTTGATAGTTTGTAGTTCACTTTTACCTGCGAGTAAACGCTGGAGCCAAAAGGACTTATTATCACAAACCCGATGATCATTATCGATAGAAAAAATATTATTTTTTTCATGCTCATTCTATATTTTAATTTAAAATTCATTATTACGGTTATTTATGGAGTAATTTTACTGATAAAGAAATTACTGTATAGTATCAGCAGGTCATTTCCGTCTGCAAAAGTATCTCCATTCAGGTCGCTTGGTATGTAGCCGTCCCTTCCGTACTGAGTTTTGAATAAAGTATAATCATCCGGGTCTATCGTGCCGTCCTGATTAATATCGCCGCCGTATATTACCCACGCAGAGCCTACCTGTTTCAAATTATTACCATAAGCTTTGTTCTGTGCCGTGGTAAAGTCATATGCGACTGTATTTCCGGTCGACATAGCGACAGGCAGCGCGCTCCATGTTTCAAGATGATTCCTGTGTTTAATTACCAGGTAATAACTTCCGTTGGGAGCATGCGTAAAGCTGGAAGTATCCGTTCCTGTAGGCGAGAGGAATGCAAGTGTGCTGTCTATTATTTGGTGTGTTCCCGTTGAACTCGCCAGGTATATCCTTACGGTATCCTGAACCATTGTTGAGCCGTTATAGAAACCTTCAAGCAGAATGCGCGAGCCCACAGAAATTGTCTGCAATGTTGTAAAATGGAATATCGGATTGCTGTATCCGCTTGTGGCTGCGCAATTTGTTGATGAAACCCTCCAGTAATATGACTGGTTCCCGTTCAGCGAACCGGAATTAACTTGGTAGAATGTGTCGACAATGTTTTGCTGGTCAACCACAATTGTGCCGGCGTTAAATGTATTTGTATAAGAAACCTGCACCCTGTAGGTTGTTGCGTTTAAGCCATGCGACCAAACCAGCCTTGGCGTTAAAGAAACGCCTGTTGAATTATTTGCCGGAAGATCCAGCGCGGGCGCAGTTGGCGCAAAAGGCACCGTGGTAAAATTCCATGTAGCTGAAAACGGGCCCTGGCCGCCTCCGTTAATAGCGGCAGCGTGCCAGTAGTACAAAGTATTATTGGTAAGCAGGTTCCCTACCACCTGGTATTGTGATGCGGCAACAACAACATTAACCACAGTTGTGGTAAAGTTCTGGTCAGCCGATATCTGTATCCTGTAGCTTGTCGCTCCCTGCGTATCCTGCCAGTCTAATAGCGGGAACCTGTTAACGCAGGTCGCTCCGTTTGCCGGGACCAAAAGTATTGGCGCAGGCGGCGGCCCGGTTACAGTTGTAAAGCTGAAAGTCGTTGAATAGCTTCCTTCGCCGCCAACGTTACTTGCGGCAACTTTCCAGTAATAAGTTATGGGACCTCCCAAAATTCCAACCGGAACCGTGATCTGTGTCTGCGCGATATTTGCAGTATCCCATACTACGTTGCTAAATCCATTATCTGTCGCAATCTTCAAATGGAATGTGCTTCCTCCGCTTAAGCTTTGCCATGTTAAAGTTGGCGTAAGTACAACGTTTACTGCTCCGTTTGCCGGAAGCAATAATAACGGCGGCGGCGGCGGAGCCGGAATCGTAGTGAAACTCCATGTAGCCGACCAGGGGCTTGTACCTCCTGTGTTAGTTGCATTAACTCTCCAGTAATACAACGTGGAGTTACCCAGCTGGTTGGTTGATGTGATCTGGTATTGGGATGAAGAAAGTCCCGGAATGTTAAGAACAAACGAGGTGAAGTTTGGGTCAAATGAAACTTCCAAATGGTACGTCTGGGCGTTTGGCGCATCAGACCAATCCATCAACGGTGTAATTGAAACATTAACGCCGTTGTTTGGCGGAGAAATTAAAACAGGCGCTGGCGGAGGCGCTATTGCGGTTGTAAAAACAAAGTATCCGCTGAATGCGCTCGAATCAGTTGGGCTGTATGCCCTTACTCTCCATCTGTATTGCGTGTTACCAAGCAAAGTTGTATCGATGTAAGCAGAGCCTCCAATATTTGTTATGTCTTCAACAAGATTAATGCCAATATAAATCTGCAGCCTGTAAAATGTTGCTCCTGCGGAAGCGTTCCACGAAAAATTAACGGGCAACGCAACGTTAGTCGCATTGTTTGCCGGAGCCAGTAAAACAGGTGTGGGTAGCGTTGCATACGTGAGGCTTGTTATGCAACTACATAAAATTAGAAATAACGAGATGGTGAAAATTTTTTTCATATATGCTCCTCATTTGTAAATACCACATTTACGGTAATTTTGGAATTGATTATAAAATAATTAATGAATTTAATTTATGAAATGGCAAAATTAAGTGATTTATTTAATAAATAGCTAAACAAAAAAATATTCCTTAAAAAAACCCTGTTTTCACCATATTCGTATTTTTCATTAGATGCATTTTACACGAATGTCGGTATTACTTTTTTTGTATTTTGCGGATTTTTTTATTCAGATAAGACAAATATTAGTTATTCATACCTAAGTGTTTTTACCCACGCTGTATATTCCTTATCGATAATGGTTATTTTTTTTCCGAAAATTTTTTCAATCGTTTCGATTCCTGATTTGTCTGTATCATATCCGTCTTTGAATGCTTTATAGAATTTTCTAAGAAGGTCTTTTTCCTGCATGTACATGCATAGGTATCTTGCCTGTGCGTAATTCAGATCGCTTTTGTCGCCGTAAAATTCATCATCGCCGGTTTTCATTAAAGTTTCAACGGAAGTATATGACCCGTCGGCCAGCGCCTCCTGAAGCCTCGGCAGACGCCAGTTTACATAGCCCAGTATTTCGTTGTTATTCAGCGAACATCTTTCGTAAAGAGACCCGAGCCCTTCATTGAACCATGCGGGGATGTTTACAAAATCATATCTCACTAGCGCGTGGGTCATTTCATGAACAAGGGTGCCAGCGCCTGTTGATATATTCATCAGCATGGTCTTTGAGCCCGGCTTGTAATATCCAAACCGCGATAGGTCTGTATCTTCATAAAGCTTCTTTGCCCAGTACCTGTATGAAGCGTCATCTTTAAAAAGGAATATTACCGTTACATCCGTCGGCTTTGTCTCAAAATAATTATTGAAAAAACATCCGACAGCTTTGTTGATAGTATTGTTCACAATTTCATTCGTTTCATTTTCCGGAAGATTGCTTACGACAAGAAAATATGAATCTTTGATAAACAGAAAATCGGCGCCAACAGAATTTTTAATTTCATTCAGCCGCGAATCATAATCCATAGCAAGTGTATCAGCGGAATTTTTGCTCCCGGTTTTATTTGTACTTTTTTGTATAGATTCATTTTCAGGTTGACTGTTGCATAGAAATGCGAGTGAGAACAGAAAAATTATTAGCCTGAACATTTCAGTTTTATTTTTGATTTATTACTAATATAAGTTAAATAATAAATACTCTAAATGTGGAGGGTAATACTTTACCCTTGCTTGAAATACATCATAATTTTCATTAATATTGCTATAAATCAAAGGGAATACCATTGGCGGAAAACGCGGACGAAAATATCAGGGAAGATCAAATATCGGAAAATAGCCCTGAAAATGATGAATTTTCCGACATTGACGACATTAAATTAGAAGAACTATCACCATCTGAGCTTCAGCGGCGCAAAGCGGAATTTGAAAAAGAAGCCCTGCCGCATATGAAGATTTTATATAATTACGCTTCAAGAATGACCGGCAACGGCGAGGATGCGGACGACCTTTTACAGGATACTTATATGCGCGCATTCAGGTTTTTTCATAAGTTCGAAAAAGGAACTAATTGTAAGGCATGGCTGTTCCGAATAATGAAGAACTGTTACATCAACAAGTACAGGAAGACTAAAAAAGAACCCTCGAAAGTTGATTATGAAGACGTCCAGAATTTTTATGATTCGATAAGAGATGAAGTGATGGACCCCAACGACCTTGAACACAAAGTGTTCTCGAACCTGTTGGATGATGATTTGATGGGAGCGTTAAATTCTTTACAGGATGATTATAAGACGGTTGTTATTTTGTGCGACCTTGAAGGTTTAAGTTACGAAGAGATTGCAGAGTTCTTAGATGTGCCCATCGGGACCGTGCGGAGCAGGCTGCATCGGGGGAGAAAAATCCTACAAAAAAAATTATCAGATTACGCGAAATCAAAGGGGTATGCTGTCGAGTCTGAAGCATAAAAATTTCTATTTAGTAATTTATATACAAAAGCAATGCCTATGGGTGAAAGTACTACGAATTTTAACATCGATGAGTTAATATCATCATACATAGATAAGCAAATACGGGATCCAAAAACTGAACGAAAAGTTGAGGAATTACTTAAGCAAGATGAGAATCTCCGCAAGAAGTATCAATCCGAGCTGCTTACTAAGACGCTTCTGAAAACCCGGCTGGGTAACGTAGAAGTTCCAAACCCTACATTTAGAAAAATTACCGGCGCAATTGACAACATGATTAATGATGCTGTGAAAAAGCATGAGGCCCTTGAAGAGCTTCACGCAGACGCGCATCCTATTGCCTCCAGCTCCAATTTCGGGGAGTATCTTAAGAAAATATTAAGCGTTCCTATCAGGATCGGTTCTGTTCCTGTGCCAAGGTATGCCGCTGCATTTGTTGTATTGCTGATGGTTGTAGCTACAGGAATCTACGTGAACCAGGCGACGCATGGCTCTCCTTCAAATGAACGGCTCATTGTCGGCTCTGAAAAAAATATTATGAAACAGGCTATCGAGAATTTCCATAAATTGGTTAACGGCGATATTAAGCCCGCGATAGAATCGAAAAATACCGCGGATGTAAAGGACTACCTGACTAACAATGCGGGGTTCCCGGTTTATGTGCCTGATATATCCGATTACAGCCTGCAGGGCGCGCTCTGCAATGAATACAACGGCCAGAAGCTGGCGCATCTTATATATAAGTCGGGGGATGATATGATATATATTTACCAGACTCATTCAAAGTGCCTTGAACATAAGGACCTCGAAATTCCTGATGAAGTGAAAGGCGAAATTACTTCTCATAAATATTTTATGTGCGACCAGGTCGATAAACAGAATTGCACATTAACCATCTGGTACAAAGATAAACTTGTGTGCGCTTCGGTAACAAACGTTCCGAAACAGAAGATGCACACAATGTTCGCAAGCTTTAAGTAGGGCAAAGCCCTATCCCCGTCCCGCAATTTGTGCGGGATAAACTCCAGCGGGGATTTCTGTTTCCTTAGTTTATTTGTTTTTTTATTTGACATGATAAAAATTGTCGTTAAAAAATTGACTGAATGAAGCGTAACCAAAAAATATGTTTGAGTCCGGCATAAGCCGGACGAGTTTATTTTTTGGTAGCGTAATGAAGTCAATTTTAGACAATTTTTATCAGTCTTGACTTTTTTGGTTCTTTTTGTGTCAAGACAAAAAGAACATAATATTTAGATATTCGGAAAAAAATTGAAAGCTTTTCAATGAAGAAGATAATAGTATTATTTGTTGCAATATCGGTTTCTTTTTTCTCCTGTTCTAAGGATGATGGTTCAACATCCAAGAAACAGGAACAGCAGTCTATCAAGAACCAGCAACAGCAAACGCAGAATAATAATCAAAACCAAAACCAGAATAACAACACAAGCAGCCCCACTTCAAATGTGTACCAGGTAAAGAGTATTGGCAATTCAGCTGGCAAAGACCAGTTTGTTGATTTTTCATGGCAGGAAAACGGGCAGGATAAAAAGCTTTCCGATTATAAAGGAAAAGTAATATTGCTGAATTTCTGGGCCACATGGTGCGGGCCCTGCAAACGCGAACTTCCCGACCTCTCAAAGCTATCAACCGAGCTGCAGGGCAAGGATTTTAAGCTAATCGGCATTTCAGTCGACGAGCAATCAGGCGCAGTGGATAATTTCCTCCGCTCAAACCAGCTAAGCTACACGGTTTTGCATGAGCCCAGCGAGCTGGTTATGAAATATATGACAGTAAGCGGACAGAGCGATAACGTAATTCCGCAAACATACATCATTGATAAGAATGGCAAAGTAGTCGAAGCTCTTGTCGGCTCCAGAAGCAAAGAAGATTTTATGAAGATATTGAATAA